>JADJOE010000003.1:995563-1327418 GCA_016713905.1 Candidatus Vicinibacter proximus | reverse complement strand
AGTTTCATTTTATAAATATTGTCCATGATCATTAAGAATCTTAAATTTGGATATATAATAGTTTTATGTATTAATTATTGTCATATATTAGATCAACATATTTTGTCCGTTCTTAACAGGATGGTTTAATTTGAGGTGGAGTACTTTGGATGGTAAACCTAAATGATTATTTAAAAAAGTAGCGTAATTACAAAATGTTGAAATCCCGATTTAATTAAGTTGCAAATATATGCTATGGAATGGAGAAGTTTCAATGGTGATGTGATTAAACAACCTCTTTTAGAAAAAGTTGAAGAAATAATTCAAAGAGAGATAGATCTTGGATTTAAACTTAAAGTTTGTGTTGGAACAGATTCCAGGGTTTGTGTTGAAAAAATTGAATTTGCCACAGTGGTAGTGTTTTTGAGAGAAGGGAAGGGAGGATTCATGTTGGTGGCCCTGACAGAGGATTACCGTAAAATGGGGTTGAATCAAAGGATGATGACAGAGGTGTCCAAATCAGTTGAAGTGGCTTACTCCATGTGTGAATTGCTGGATACTTACCAAATTCCACTTGAAGTTCACGCGGATATTAACACTGACCCAAATTTTAAATCTAATGTAGCACTGCGTGAAGCTACAGGGTACATACTTTCCATGGGTTTTATTTTTAAGGCCAAGCCGGAAGCCTTCGCCTCAACTTATTGTGCAGATCATTTGATACATTAAGTCATCCAGATAACTTAATTACCCTTTAATGAATTTAAAAATATTTTCTTCTGCAGTGTTGGGGTTGGAAGTAATTTTGACAAAATAGACTCCTTTCGGTAAATCTTGAATGCTAATTTTGTAAGAGGTTTTTGATTCTGTGGCTCTAAAGATTTGACTTTTTAACTTCTTCCCGTTCAAGCTGTAAATATCCACATAATGATCAGATCTTTCTGTTTGCCCCAAAATATCCAGATTTAAATAATCAAAAGCGGGTACTGGATAAAGGTTTAAACTCAACGATGCGCCTGTTTCTAAGGTTCTTACACTAATAACCTGGGAGTAGCTGAAGGTTAAATCTTTGTCAACCATTTTTAGGCGATAATATGTGGTCCCCTCGATTATTTGATCGTCCTCAAAACTCAAAGTATGTATGCTGTTTTCTGATGTGCCCGGTTGGAGTGCAAGCATTTGTATAGGTGAAAATTCAATTTCCGAATTAGATTTTTTTTCTATGATGTAATGTGAAAAATTATGATCAGCGATACCTTGCCATTGTAAAATATTATTCCCGTCCTCCTGCAATACCTTAAAAGAAATCAATTCAAGTGGTAGAACTTGTCCACATACAATTATGATTCCGTTTCCGTTTGGTCCTCCGCTGGTAGCTTTAAAAATGTCGCCAGGGCAAGAAGGGTTCTTCCATCCACCAGTTGTTCCATCACCAGTTACACGAATCACAGGTCTGAGTAAATTGGCTGAACCACATTTATATTGGGCTTTAAAACAGAATGGATCTAAATCGGGGAATTTTGCATTTGGTGTACCTACTCCATTGTCCCCATAATTCGTTCTGGGATTACCATCATTGTCATCAACATAAAAACCAGGACCAGGTAAGTCATAATTTCGAGCCTTTACGGAATCTATATAAATCCATCTCCGGTTTCCATATTGAGTATTCTGTGTGCCGGTCGGACCTTCTAAATACTCTACTCCTGTTTGAAGATCATCAAAAGCTATAAAAATGCCATGCACCCAATTTGTGGAAGCTTCAAAAAAGCCATCCAAAGTGAAGCAGAATTCAAAATCGATTGTCCCCTGGGCCGGACTCTCATAAGTCCCCAGACCAGATGTGGCCATAAACTTGGTGATGTATACGTTTCCTTTGGCACACTGACCCTGTAGACCATGTATCGACGAAATGGTGAGAGAGAGTACCAACCAAACCAAGTTGAAATATTTCATAAAAGCTTGATAATTAGTTAAATAAACTTTGCTGTTCCCAGTCTAGGGACAGAACAACACTTACGAACCAAAAAACATGCCAAATAGATATACTAAATGTATGAGGAACAATATTTTATACTTAATCCAAATTCTTAAGTTTTGAAATAATTTAATCGTTATATGCTTTTATGTCCAACATCCTGATTTGAATCAAAGTTCTTTTAACTATAATTATTGGAACGATTGATTTTGAAATTGTGTTTAACAATCTTTAATTCAAATATTCAAAAGATGGGAATTTTCGATTTTTTAAAAAATGAATTTATTGAATCTATTGACTGGATAGATTCTGATGGAGAAGTTGTTCTTTATAAATTTCCGGATAAACAAGCGGATATTAAGTATGGGGCGGCTCTTACAGTACGGCCAAGTCAGATAGCTATTTTTGTAAATGAAGGTCAAATAGCCGATGTATTCCAGGAAGGTCTGTATACTTTAGAGACTCAAAATCTTCCGGTTCTTACCAAAATGAGGAATTGGAAAATGGGTTTCAATTCACCATTCAAGTGTGATATTTATTTTGTAAGCTTAAAGAGTTTTACCCAATTTAAATGGGGAACCCCAAATCCTATAATCATGAGGGATTCTCAGTTTGGACAGGTTAGGGTTAAAGCATTTGGCACATACATGCTTAAAATTAAGGACCCGGTGATGTTTTACAAAGAATTTGCAGGCAATAAACCAATAGTAAGACAACAGGAAATTGAAGCGACAATGAGAGATTTTGTCGCTCCAAAGTTTGCCGAAGCACTCGCCGAATCAAATGTTTCAGTAATGGATATGGTTTCCAATTATTCAGAAATTGGTAATAGGGTTTTACCCTTATTACAAGATGACTTTGATCAATTTGGCATAACACTTACTAAATATGTTGTCACCAGCATAAGTTTACCCGAAGAGGTTGAGGCTTTTTATGACAAAATTACCAATATGAATATGGCACAGGATCTGAACAGATTGACACAATTTGAAACCAGTCAGGCTATTCAGAAAGCAGCTGAGAATCCCGGAACAGCGGGGGCTTTTATTGGAATGAATATGGGGGCAAATCTTGGAAATGCAATGAACAACCAAATGCAATCCGCCCAATCGTCTAATATTGTGCCAACAGACAAAGAGAAAATAATGGAAACCATTCGAGATCTAGGAAAACTAAAAACTGAGGGTTTGTTGTCAGAGGAAGAATTTGAACAAAAAAAGAAAGAGCTTTTAGCAAGGTTGTAACTGATGATGAGCAAATTAAATGGCATTACAACCTGGCATATATAGCCCAAAGTGTCCTTCTTGTGGGGGGACAATTATTTATTCTCCAGACTCAAAGCATTTGACTTGTGAGTACTGTGGATTTTCTGAAGATCTACCATCGGAAAAAGATCAAATAGTAGAAACCAAATTAGATCTTCAAAAAAATCAATATGAAGAATTTGATTTGGATAAAACCACTGAGAAATTATTGCAATGTTCTTCCTGTGGGGCCCAATTTTCAATTTTCCATGAGCAATTGAAGGTGAATTGCCCATTCTGCAATTCTGAAAAAATCCATGAGGAAGCTGTATTACAAAAGTTAATAAAACCAGTTGGAATTATTCCCTTCTATCTTGGAAAAAGGGAAGCGGAGAAAAAATTTGGGATTTGGCTAGGACAAGGTTGGTTCCATCCCGCGGGTTTGAAAAACGCTGCAACTTTGGATCATTTACAAGGAATTTATATTCCATTTTGGACATTCGATTTCCAAGCCAATGCAGAGTGGTGTGGAGAAGCAGGATATGAATACACAAGTTATCAAACAGTATTTGTAAATGGTAAAATGCAATCACAACCAGTTACCAAAATTAGATGGGAATACCGCTCAGGAATTTTAAATCATTTTTTTGATGATGTTTTGGTTGCCGCCTCTGACAGAATTGATTCCCGATACCGAGAAAAGGTTTCGGGTTACAAATTATCGGAAATGCTCAATTTTGATAAGCGTTACTTGTTAGGCTGGCAGGCAGAGGTTTACAATCAGGATATCCAAACTTCCTATCCGCTTGCTGAAGAAATGGTCTATGAACAGGTCAGACACATGTGTGCGGCCCAACTCGGAGGAAATGTCCAAAGAAACCTTAGCGTCCAAACAAACTTATCCAAGCAAACCTTTAAACATATATACCTTCCCTTATGGTTAAGTTCATATAACTATAATGGAAAAATTTATCATGTCTTAATAAATGGGCAAACTGGAAAGGTAATTGGAGACAAGCCACTGTCATGGTTGAAAATCAGTTTACTTGTGTTTTCATTTTTACTCATTATTTTTGTCATTTGGTGGCTTAAAGAAAGTGGAATAGTCCGCTTATAAACGAGTTATAATTAAAAAATCATGACACAACAAATTCAAATATTTGTTACCGGCGGAACTTTTGACAAAGAATACAATTTTGTATCAGGCCAACTTTTTTTCAAGGATACCCATCTGAATGAAATTCTGGAGAGAGGAAGGTGTTCATTAGATCTGGATGTAAAGACACTGATGATGGTAGATAGTCTTGAGATGACCGACTCGGATCGAGAAATTATAATTCACAATTGTCAAAAAACTACTTCAAACCACATCTTAATTACACATGGTACAGACACGATGGTGAAAACCGCTGAAGCCATTGCAAAAGAAAAAATATCCGGAAAAACAATTGTGCTTACCGGTGCGATGATACCATATGCATTTGGAAATTCTTCTGATGGGTTCTTTAATCTGGGAAGTGCCCTGGCTTTCGTCCAATCTCTTAAGCCTGGGATTTACATTGTCATGAATGGAAGATATTTTGATTGGAATAAAGTCCAAAAAAATACCAAAACAGGATTTTTTGAAGAAAAGTAATGCAAAGCATTTACCATAAAACCAAAAACTGAATACACTATTTCAAGAGAAAATGGACATCAGTTTTTTGAGATTGAAATTACTTTTTTACGTTCTGGGAATGCCTTCGTTGGAATTTTGATGATACCCATTTACATCTTTTTTCTTTTTCTTTCCTTTCGTATTTGCAGCTAACTGTAAAGCATTATAAGCATTTATCATGCCACCGGTGCTGGAGAGTTCTGAAAATTTAATGGAGCTTCCCCTTCCAGGTCGAGTAACTTCTACGTTACTCTTTATGGATGATTCTCTTAAGATTTTTCTAACCTGTTTTGCAGTAAGATTTGGGTAATAGCTTCTTATTAGTGCGGCTACACCTGCGGCAATCGGACTAGCCATAGATGTTCCTTGCATATTCTCATAACCATTGTCCGGGATTGTAGAGTAAATCACCATACCTGGTGAAAACAGGTCAACATTTTTCTTTCCATAATTAGAAAATCCGGCTACCATTTGTTCTCCTTGAATAGGAGATAGGGCTCCAACTTCAAGCCAATTAGACACGGACCGGGAACCGAAGAGACTTCTTTTTTTAATATATTTATTAGGAAAGTTATCCACTTTGTCAATGTCAGCTGAGCCATTTCCGGAAGCGTGTACAATTAAAACATCTTTTGATTCTGCATATTTAACAGCAGCATCGACCGCATCCTTATTTGGAGAATCTCCTTTGCCGAAACTCATATTGATAATGCTGGCACCGTTATCCACCGCATAACGAATAGCATTGGCAACATCCTTGTCTCTTTCATCGCCATCAGGAACACATCGGACACTCATAATTTTTACCTGGTCTGCAACGCCGTCCATTCCTTTGCCATTATTCCGAACTGCAGCAATACATCCTGCTACATGTGTGCCATGCTTGGCATCAGGGCCTCGGACATCATTATTGCCATAAAATCGTTCTTCAACATTTTTATAATCATCTCCAACAATTTTTCTTGAATCAAATTCCGGATTAAAATTAAATTCAAGCTCTTTGGAAAATTGACCTATTCCTTCTGCATATTCATTTTCAACAAATTTTTTCAATTCATCTGCAGTCTTTAGGTGGGGCTGATCTTCCAGTATGTTTCTGGCAATGCTCAAGCCAATTGCCAATTTTTTTGAATCATTGTCTTCAATGCTATTAAGATTTTCTATAGTCAAAGCTTTTGATCCTAAAGCACTGGCAACAGCATCCAAGCCAGACTTTACTTGATTCTGGGATGCCAACATTCCTTCTAAATTTGATTTTGCTGTCGCTCTTCTGCTTTCTACATTATCCTTGTACTTTAAAAACTTGCTGTATTCCTTTTTTTGCTTAGCGTTAAGTTTATCCGGATCTGCATTTTCATATTTGTATCGAAGGGCGGCAAACAATCTTGTTGTTTCATAAGTATCAGCACCCACGTTTCCATTTTTTCCGCCAATAAAATTCCAGCCATGGATATCGTCTATGTAGCCATTTGCATCATCATCCAGACCATTGCCTGGGATTTCTCCATGGTTTATCCACATCACAGATTTTAGATCTTCGTGTTCGGGGTCAACACCTGAGTCCAAGACAGCAACAATTATTGGTTTTGCGGTCTTATTTTTTAAAAGCACTTCATAGGACTTTTGAGAACTCACTCCATTATAACCGTCCTGGGTTGGATCTAAATGAAACCAATTTTTTGGAATCTCGGTTTGTGCACCTACAGCTAGGCATAATCCACATAGCAGAATTAATATTGAAAACCGTTTAAAAAATTTGAAATGCATAGTTGTTTATGAATGTATTTCATATGAAACGTAAAATTGTTCAGCTTGTTGAATTTGGACACAAAAGTTGTAGATTTTAACACAAAAAACATAATCAGAATTTGATTTTAATTTCAATCTCAATTAACCCCTCAAACTATTATTTGATATAGGCATATATAAGTGATTGATAAACAATGTTATATAAATATGTGCATAAGATATGTATATTAACCTTGAAGGGCAGAGAATTATAAAATTCTTTACCATTTATTATATGTTGATGATAATAAATTAAAATATTATATATTTGCATTATATATAATATTTAATCTATTGAAAATAATTGTTATATTCAATTTTTCTCAGTAATGACACGAATTATTATTCTTGCTTTTTTATGGAACGGTTTCAATCTTTCTGCACAATCTTGGGACTTAGGATTATGTCTGGCAGGTTCAAATTACAGTGGAGATTTAACCGAAAACTCCAGAGTTGCCATAAGCCAAACCAGGCTGGGGATTGGATCGAGCATCAGATATGATTTAAGCAATCTAATAGCGATAAAGGTTCAATATTTATTTATGCAAATTGAAGGAGCAGACGCAAAATCAAAAAATGAATGGCAGGTTAAGCGAAATCTTCAATTTCGAACAGCAATACACAATGTTGATCTTTTGGGTCAAATCAATTTAAGTGGAATACTCTTCCATGAGCCAAGGAGATGGAATCCTTTTTTGGCATTGGGTGTAAGTTATTTTAAGTTTAATCCAAAGGCAAATTACAACAACCAGTGGGTTGAACTTAAGCCATTAGGGACAGAAGGACAAGGAATGCCCGGTTATCCAGAACCATACAATTTAAACTCTAGAGCGTTGACTTTTGGATTTGGAAACAGATTCTTTTTGAGTTCAAATATTTCTTTAACTCTCGAATTTCTTTGGAGACAAACCAAAACGGATTATCTGGACGATGCTTCAACAAATTACGTGGATTATGAAGCTTTGAAACAGAATAATGGTTTGCTTGCTGCCGAATTAGGGAATAAGATTAAAGCCATAGGGGGAAGTCAAAGAGCCAATTCATCTGACAATGACTGGATTCAATCTTGCACTTTGGGGATTAGTTATCATTTTGGTGGTGAGTTTAAAGGAGGTTCTCTGAAATTCAACAGGAAGGCAGTAAATTGCCCGAAATTCAAATAATTTCATGTTAATCTCTGATCCCAAAGTAATCCTGAAAAAATATTGGGGGTACGATGATTTCAGATCCATACAGAGTGAAGTTATTGAATCTGTTCTTTCATCTGTGGATACTTTGGCGTTGATGCCCACGGGAGGAGGAAAATCCTTATGCTACCAGATTCCTGCTTTATGTCTTGAAGGTTGTTGTTTAGTTATTTCCCCTTTAATTGCTCTAATGCAAGATCAGGTGAACCAACTAAAGAAAAGAGGCATTTCTGCGGAGTTCATTCACTCGGGTTTAAAAGCAAAAGAGGTAGAAAGAATACTTGAACAATGTTCTGGAGGAACAATTAAATTATTGTATGTCTCACCAGAAAGGCTTTTAAATCAAAATTTCAGAAGCTCAGTTATTCATCTTAAGATAAGCTTTATCGCAGTGGACGAAGCACATTGTATTTCTCAATGGGGTTATGATTTTAGGCCGGCCTATCTAAAAGTAAATGAATTTCGATTATTGTTTAATAGTCCGGTTTTGGCACTTACAGCAACAGCGACTGCAGAGGTTCAAATAGATATACTTCAGCAATTAGGAATTCCTGAAGCTCATGTATTTAAAACTAGCTTTCTGAGAGAAAATCTGGCTCTTGTTGTGAGGGAACAAGAAAATAAGACATCCGAAATTATACATGTACTTAAAAAATTGAATTCATCTGCTTTAATTTATGTAAGAAACAGACGGCAGACGGTAGAGATCAGTAATGAACTGAAAAGAGAGGGAATCATTTCTGACTTTTATCATGCAGGATTGCCCATGGAATCCAGAGACCAAAGACAAAAAGCCTGGATTGAAAATCATATTCGCGTAATGGTTTGTACCAATGCATTTGGTATGGGTGTGGATAAGTCTGATGTGTCTTTAGTATTGCATGCTGACTTGCCTAATAGTTTGGAGGAATACTTTCAAGAGGTAGGACGAGCGGGGAGAAATGGTTCGAGATCATATGGAGTAATGCTTTATCATCAAAAAGATATTAAACGAATTGTAAAGCAATTTGAAATTGCGTTTCCGGGGATGGATGAAATTCGTTTTGTTTATCAATGTTTGGGTTACACCTTAGATGTGGCAGTTGGTTCAATTATGTTGGAGAGTGTAGATTTTGATCTCTTTAAATTTTGCACCCAATATAAGTTGGAAATACATAAAACTCTGAGTTGTTTTAAAATTTTGGAACAAGCAGGCTATGTATATTTATCAGAAGCTTTTCACCATCCCAGTCAATTGCAGATTCTAATTTCTTCTGAAGAATTATTTGAATACTATAAAGAGAAACCACAGGCTGAACAATTAATTAAATCCATCCTTCGATCTTATGAGGGGGTCTTTAGTGTTATGGTACGAATTCAGGAGTCACAATTGGCTAAAAGCTCTGGTGTCCCTTATGGCAAAGTGCTTAATATACTCAGTTCATTACATAAAATTGGTATCATTAAATATTTGCCTCAGTCCGATAATCCTAGAATCCAATTTTTAAACGAGCGAATTCCTTCCAAAGAAATTAAACTTGATGAAAAATGGATTAAACATAGAAAATCAGTTTTTAAAAAAAGGTCAGATTCCCTTTTAAACTATTTATCTACAGGTATATGCCGGCAGCGATTTTTAATGGATTATTTTGGTGAAAAAGGGACGAAGGTTTGTGGAATTTGTGACAATTGCCTTCAAAATAATGATGCACCAATAAATTCAAATATTGTAAGCGAATGGAGAAGAATTATTCTCCAAAAACTACAAAAAAAATCTCCTTTATTGATAAATGAGTTATATCATTTATTTCCAAGCAATAAAATTAAATTCGTGGAATTAATCTTAGATGAGATGCTAGGGGAAGAACTGGTTACTAGAAAATTTGACCAGATTTTTCTAAAAAATCCAAAATAAACAAAAGCAAAAAATGAAGTTTTCTAAAAAATAACTACACTCAACAAATTAAATTTACATTATTCTTTAATGAATTTTAAAATTTCGTCTTGAATTCTTATAATGTATACGCCGGGTTGTAAATGACTGACATCAAGGGTTTTTTGGTTATTCAATAAATTACACTGAATAAATCTTCCATTCAAATCTGAAATCTTATAATTGCTGGAGGTTAATGCCTCTTGCTGATCAACATGTAAAATACCTGAAGCAGGGTTAGGGAACAGACGAATTTTCCTGGATCGATCATTTTTGGAACTGACAATTTTACTGTAAGAAAAGGTGCCATCTTTATCAACCATCTTTAACCGAAAATAGGATATTGCACGTGCATCTGTTAGAAATAATTCGTAAAAATAATTTTTCAATTCAACGGATGTTCCAGCAGCTCTTACTTTTCCCGCATCTCTAAACATTCTGCCGTCTGAACTTTGTTGAACGATAAAATGGGAAGTATTTTCTTCTACAGCAGTCTGCCATTTGAGTGCAATACTTCCTGATGTGCTAACCTCAGCAATAAAATCTACTAACTTAATTGGCAATATTAAAAAATCCGTCACTACGCCACAGGTGGTGGTATTAGGTCTTTTCCCCTCTGCTAAAAAAGATGCAGTAGAGTTACACTCAGCGACAAAAGTAAAATCTTCACAAAAAACAGTTCCCACAGGAAAGTTTTCAATGTTTTTTACCCTGGTCATGGTCCCATAGGTATGGTTCACTGCATATTCTACGGTTTTTGCATCTGCAGTAGATTTTTTTAAACAAAACCGAATGGTAAACAAACAATCTGGACCACCAAAATTTTGTTTGGAAACTATCGATAGGCTATTATTTACAGTTTCGATGCAATCCTGGGCGGAAATAGATACCTGTGCAATGGCAAGAAAAACAAGTGCTAAATATAATCGCTTCATCCTCAATTGGTTGGTTTATGGTATGGATGTAAAGTTAATTCAATTATTATGTATGAGCAAATCATTTAAATATATAATTAATTTATATGTTTAATGTAATTGTATAACTGCGTTTTATGGGAAACAGGAAGTGAGCCTCAGACTAAATTACACATGAAGGATGATGTCCAATTAAGGGGATTAGTCTTTAATAAATATTATATTTTCATCATCCAAACGATTCCCTGATTTTAATTTTAAAAAGACTCTTGCAGTTAGAATAACGTCTTTCATACAGTAATTTGAGATGCGAATTAAATCATTTTCTTCCCAGTAGACTCTTCCTACATCTTTACCGCTAATATCTGATTTTGAGGTTGGCAATTGAAGGCAGGATGCCAGGAGGTCAAGGGAAGTAAAATGCTTGTAATCGCCAAACTTCCACATTTCCATTGTATCTACAATATGCTGAATTTCCCATGGTTTTTTATTGTGTAAATGAAAACTTGTGGGAAGATTCAAACCATTAATGATTGCTCTTCTGCAGATGTATGGAATATCAAATTCTTTAATGTTGTGTCCACAAAATCCTGCATGTTCAGGATGATTGAAGTGATTATTGACCAATTCAAAAAATTGCTTTAAAATTATAAGCTCTTCTGATCCAAAAAAACTTTTAACCCGAAAGTCTTCATCGTTGAAAAAGCCGATGCTAATACAAACTATTTTGCCAAATTCTGAAAAGATTGCAGCCTTTTCTTGGTAAATCTCAGATGGGGACTTTTGTGGTTCTGAGTTTAGGTAATACCTTGATTTTGAGATCCATAAATCCTGCCACTCGGGGCTCAACTGGTCGAATGAAGCTACTGAACTCACCGTTTCGATGTCTAAAAAAAGTATTTTTCTGGTTTCCATAATGTATTGATTTAGTGTGTTTAATAATTTATTGACAATAATTTTGATTGTTTTTTCATTAATAGGTAAATTTACGTCTTAACCAATAGGATATTATGACAGATAACAGATCAAATCAAAATTTAAAAGCTGCTGTACTAGTGGCAATTTTAGCCCTTTTTGGGGCTAATGTATATCAATTTGTTAATAACAGGGGACTTCAAAAGGATAATTTGGCCAAAGAAACAGAAATTGTTGAGCTGGACAAAGCCAAAGTGGAACTTGAAAAACAATACCAGGAATCTGTAGCAGAGCTCAATACCATGAAAACAGACAATGAAGAACTGAACAAAAGTATTGAAGTTCAAAAGGAAGAACTAAGGCTTCAGAAAGAAAAAATAACCCTTTTATTGGGGGACAGTAAAAACTTGAGAGTTGCTAGAAAGGAAATGGAAGGGATGAAGGCTAAACTAACGGAATATGTTGCCGAAATAAATAAATTAAAGGAGGCTAACCAATCATTAACAGCCTCAAACCAAAACTTAACTGAGGAAAAGGAAAATTTATCAAAAGACCTCCAAACCAAAAGTGCAGAAAATCAGCAACTGGCAGAAGCAAAGAATTCATTGATGTCAGATAAAGAATCTCTCAGTAAAGAAAGAGAGAATTTAAGCCGCAAGGTAAATAGGGCTGCATCCATTGCAGTTACAAAGATATCGGCTGAAGGTTACCAAAATAGAGAAGGAAAAAAGCCTTCCTCAAAATCTAAGGCTAAGGATGTAGACTTCGTTGAGGTATGTTTTAAAACTACCAATAATGTGAATGCGGATGCTGGAAATGAAACTTTCTACATAAGAATTATAAATCCGATTGGTGAAACACAAACCATAGAATCTTCTGGTTCAGGGATAATTAAAAATGAAGCGACTGGAGAACAGGTTAAGTTTAGTGCAAAAGCAAATGTAAATTACAAGAATGATGTTCAGGAGGTATGCGGAAAATATGAAAATTCCGGGGCCTTCCAAAAAGGAGTCTATCAAGTAGAAATTTACAATAAGGGCTTTCTGGTAGGTACCAGTACATTTAAGCTTAAATAATTACGATTTTCTACAATTATAAGAACCATATGTGATTTTGTTAAATTACATATGGTTTTTTTTATGTTTGTGACTTTAAAAACTAAATTTTCCAGAGTATGGTTAAAATTCTAATGCTGGGATCAAATGGGCAAATTGGCACTGTATTGGCCAAAGCGCTTATGGATAAGTATGGATCAGACAATGTAATTACTTCGGATGTCCGGGAACCAAAAGAGAAGCAACAAAATTTCGTCCATATTGATGTTTTGAATAAGGACCGAATAGCTCAAGTGGTGGATGAATATGAGATCAACCAGATTTATCATCTTGCTGCAATACTTTCAGCAAGTGGTGAAAAGAAACCTGCCATTACCTGGGAAATCAATATGCAAGGACTTTTAAATGTTTTGGATATTGGCGTTGAAAAGAAATTGGAGAGAATATTTTTTCCTAGTTCAATAGCCATTTATGGACCTAGCACCCCAAAGCAAAATACTCCTCAATATTCCAGTTTTATGCCCACAACGGTATACGGAATCAGTAAAATTGCTGGTGAAATGTGGTGTGCATATTATCACAATAGATTTGGCCTAGATGTTAGGTCAATCAGGTATCCAGGTGTTATAGGTTGGCAATCACTTCCGGAAGGAGGAACAACTGATTATGCAGTTGAAATTTTCCATGAAGCATTAAGCTCAGGTAAATATTGTTGTTTTTTAAAAGAAAATACGAGACTACCAATGATTTATATGGATGATGCAATCCGCGCTACGATCGAATTGATGGAAGCGGATGGGGACAAGTTGAGTCTTCGATCAGGATATAATCTGGTAGGAATGGATTTTACTCCGGGAGAAATAGCTGCAGAAATAAGGAAGAGGATACCTGAATTTGAGATCGAATACAAACCCGACTTCCGCCAGAATATAGCAGAATCCTGGGCAGAATCGATTGACGATTCTTTAGCCAGAAAGGATTGGGATTGGCAGCCTAAATACAACCTTGAATCCATGACAATGGAAATGTTGGAAAAACTTAAGCCAATGGTATAACCATATCAGAATTATTCTTAAAAGACTAACAATGAAATCAATACAATTTTGTTTTTGTATTCATCTGTTTTGTTTATTCATATTATAACTAACTGATAATATTTTATTTTATATATATAATAATAATTTAATGTTATTAATTCTCTTAAAAAAGCAATTAAGACTGGAGTTCTACTTAATTTTGCGGGCAAATTTAAACATATGAAGACCAGATATTCTGATGAAGAGTTGGAAGAGTTCAAGGCCCTGATTGATGAAAAATTAGTGAGTGCCAAATCCGAGTTACAAGGTATCGAACAACAGATAATGGAAATGAGGGAGAATATGGCCGACGAACAAGGGGGCGATTGGTTTGATGACAGTTCCATTCACACAGAAATCGAATTTTTGACTAAAATGGCAGAAAGGCAACGTCAATTTGTTCAAAATCTGGAATTGGCATTGGTGAGGATTAAAAATAAGTCTTACGGTATTTGCTCAGTTACCGGAGAGTTGATTGATAAACAAAGGTTACTATTGGTTCCTCATGCTACTAAAAGCGTAAAAGCTAAAGAACGAGAAGCTCCGGTTCAAAATGAAGATGCCAGGCCAAGTTCTCAATTTGAAGAAGAGGACAACGAAGAGCGTATAATTGAAGAATAAGTCATGCAATGATTTATACATTATGATTCATTTCTTAATTGTGTAAATTATTTGAGATTTCAACTTTCTTAGGAAAATGATCTTGGCCAAAAGCCAATTGATAGATAAATATGATGAAGATTAGAATTCTAGGTTACGCATTGCTGGTATGCTCCTTGAATTCGTGTTTTCCCCCGATTGAAAACATTTCTTCATCCTTGGATTATTCTCTCTCAGATCCAATAGTTCACCAAATTTTCGAAGCTAGGGATAGAAGAAATTCAGATTCACTCAAATTATTTTTGAACAGTGAACATGGTAAATACAGACTGCTTTCTGCGGAATCTTTTGGATCTTTCAAGGATTCAACTGTCGTCAATGCTTTAATAGGACTATTGTCGGATCCCATTCAGGAAGTCAGACAAGCTGCTGTATGGTCCTTAGGACAAATTGGTCACCAGTCAGCTGAGCAGGAATTAATAAAAGCTTTCATTCCTGTGGATTCGAGTGGCCAGTTTCTCAAGACAAATAGGATGATTCTTGAGGCCTTAGGTAAATGTGGAGGGGATTCAACTTTAAGAATGATTTGTAATGTGAAATCATATCAACCTAAAGACACCGCTTATTTACTTGGACAAATCTTGGCAATTTATAGATTTGGATTGAGAGGAAAATTTTGTTTAGAATCTTTTCCCAGACTGGTTGAATATGCCACCCAAAGAAAATATACAGATGAAGCCAGATTAATGGCAGCACATTGTCTCCAACGTTTTAAAGAAATTGAATCTAAACCTTATTTTGATTTGCTTAAAACGGCTTGTTATGAAGAAAAAAATCCCAATGTTAGAATGTGTTTGGTTACAGCATTAGCTCGGGTAGGAAATCAAGCAGCTTTGACAGAGTTGGAGGAATTGTACAGGAGGGGTTTAGATCAAAGGATTCAAGTAAATATTGTCAAAGGTCTTCAAAACTTTAAATCAGGAAATGCTTTTGGCCTTGCATTAAAAGCTATTCAAAATCCATCGATACATGTTGCGAGTTTAGGAGCACAATATTTTTTAGAAAATGGCAATGAGACTCATGAAGAAGCACTTGGAAATATACTTCGACAAGGTGGTCTGTCCTGGCAAGTTAAGAGCATTGTGTATGACGCACTTTTAAGAATTGTACCCCCTTATAAAAAGTTAACTCATGAATCGTTAAAATATCAGATTAAAGGATTGGTGACAGCATCAAGAAATCCATATGAAAAATCAGCTTATCTTAAATGCTTGTGGCGAGATCCTAAGGAAATTCCTTACTTCATCCGAACAGCAGAACAAAGTAAGGATGCAATCATTAAGACAACCACCACTGAAGCTATATTCAAAAGCCTCAGACAATCATCTTTTTCATCGATTTACAGAGGGGCAAAAAATCCTATCTACAAAATGATTTCAGCACATCTTCATGAGTTGGTGACAAAATCTGATGTGGGTAGCATTTCTATTATGGCAGAGCAATTTCAACAAGAATCCGGAATGTTGAAATATTACTTTAAGCCTGATTCCTCATTTAAAGAAGCTATGAAACTTTTGTCTCTCCCAAGAGATATTGAAACTTACAATGACTTAGAAAAGTTTCTGGCAAAAAGTGGTAAAAGAGCAGCAAATACAAAAAATCCGGATTTTAATCATCCTATCAACTGGAAATTACTGGAAGGAAAGACGGATACAATAAAAGTGGAATTAGAGACAGATAAAGGTGTTTGTGAGTTAGAATTGTATCCAAAATTTGCCCCTGGTACAGTTGCCAATTTCATGGATCTGATTCAGAAAGATTTTTTTAAAGATAAAATTATCCATCGTGTTGTTCCGAACTTTGTGATCCAGGCTGGATGCCCAAGGGGGGATGGGTATGGAAGTCTAGATTATTCTATTCGGACAGAATCTTCCAAATTATTAAATTTTCACGAAGATGGAATTTTGGGAATGGCTAGTTCAGGTGCGGATACGGAATGTAGTCAGTTTTTTATTAGCTTTTCTCCAGCACCGCATTTAGATGGACGATATACAATTTTTGGAAAAATGACCAGAGGAGTTGATGTCTTAAATATAATTAATGTTGGAGATAAAATCCTGTCCGTAAAATTGAAGACTTAATTAACCAAAACTAATATATGAAAAATACTGCACTGACTGATACGCACATTGCTTTGGGAGCAAAAATGGCTGAATTCGCTGGTTATAATATGCCAATTTCTTATTCAGGAATCAAAGAGGAACATGATGCTGTAAGGAATTTTGCCGGAATGTTTGATGTGTCTCATATGGGTGAATTCATCGTGAAAGGTAAGCAAGCTTTTGATTTGATACAAAAAGTAACCTCTAATGATGTCTCCAAACTTGAAATTGGAGAAGCACAATATTCATGCATGCCTAATTTAACTGGGGGCATAGTGGATGATTTATTGGTTTACCGTCTAGCGGAAGACCAATGTGCTGAAGGTGAAAAGGCCTATATGTTGGTTGTTAATGCATCCAATATTCAAAAAGATTGGGATTGGATTAATAGTCATAATTCATTTGATACCAGGATAATAAATATTTCAGATATTACAGGTCTTCTTGCTATTCAAGGACCTGGAGTAGTCGGATTATTGCAGGAACTTACGGAGGTAAACTTAGCATCTATACCATATTATTCTTTTAAAAAGGGATCATTTGCAGGAGTTGACAATGTTTTAATATCAGCGACTGGATATACGGGGAGTGGAGGGTTTGAAATTTATGCAGAAAACGAAAAGATAGCCCATATATGGAATGAAGTATTTAAAATTGGTAAACCAAAAGGACTTTTACCAATTGGTTTAGGTGCGCGGGATACATTGAGGTTAGAAATGGGATTTTGCTTATATGGAAATGACATCGATGATACTACATCTCCTTTAGAAGCAGGCTTAGGCTGGATCACAAAATTGAATAAAGGAGAATTTATTGGCAGAGATTTAATGCTAGAACTCAAGGCAAATGGTATAAAAAAGAAGTTGGTAGCTATCAAATTGGAGGACAGAAGAGTGCCTAGACATGGCTATGCTGTTGTTGATGAGGGAGGAAAGGAAATTGGCGTGGTTACTTCTGGCACTTCATCGCCTACTTTGAATTGTTCTATAGGACTTTGTTATGTTCCAACAGAATTATCCAAAGAAGGAAGTATCGTATATGTATCAGTCGGTTCAAAAAACCTAAAAGCAGAAGTAGTTAAGTTGCCATTTTATAAAGGCAATAAATAAACATGTGATTGAGTGATAGATTGCTGTAATTTAAATGCCTCCAAAAAATTATTGTGCAAATAAAACCCATAAAATACTTATTTCCAGATCTAGAGAGAGTAGAAAATTCCGATGCATTTTTTGATACTATAAAGGAAAATTTTCCTCAAAAAAATGAGGAAGGAATTTTTTTACAGGGTAAGAAAAGTACTATTTTCTTATATAAGATTAAAACAAAAAAACGTGTATTTCATGGAATTCTCGCTGGGGTAGATATAGAGGATTATCTGAAGGGAAATATTAAGAAACACGAAAACACCTTATTAAAGCAGGAAGAGAATATAGTTAAATTAACCTTGGAACGCAATGCGATTATAAAACCTGTACTGCTCACCTATAAATCTAATCCCGAGTTAAGTAAACTGATAAAAAATGGGTTTCATAATCGAAAACCAAAGTTTGCACTGGAATTTACTAAGGACAAGCAAACCCATGAATTATATGCAATCACCAATGAAAGTGAAATAAAGTCTTTTCAAAAACTATTCGATAAGCACGTTAAAAAATCATATATAGCTGATGGACATCACCGTATGGCTGCGGTAAGCTATATTTTGGATGAAAAGCCAGAATTAAAAAATCATGGATTAAATTATATTCTTTGTGCATTATTCGATTTGGATGAATTGAGCATCATGTCATACAACCGAATGTTTTCTTTATCTCATATTGACGAGATTTCTATATTGTTGAAAAAACTAAGGACTTGGTCGGATGTTAAAAAGTTAAGAAGTATCAGGCTCCCAATGAAAAAGCATGAGTTTATTTTGTATACTTCCAAGGGTCATTATTCTGTAACCTGGAATAAAAAAATTGTTGCACAAAATAGGAAGTCAAATCATATAGTTTATGATATTGACTTGTTTAATGATTATGTATTAACAAAGATTTTTAAAGTGCTGGAAGTTAGATCTGACCCAAGAATTCAATATGTTGAAGGGATAAAAGGGGTAAAGCCAATAGTAAAAAGTCTAAAAGAAAATGAGCAGCTTATCGGCTTCAGCTTTTTTCCTGTGAAATCACGTGATTTTGTAAAAACAGCGGATACCGGAAAGATTTTGCCTCCTAAAAGTACTTGGTTTGAACCACGGATCCGAAACGGTATTATAGTCCAGAACTTATAGTTTTTAATAATTTTCAAGTTTTATGCTAAAAGTATATAGTGACCATATTTTTAATGGCTTTGAGTTTTTAAAACAAACAGGATTAATATTTAATGATAAATCAGAGATCGTAAAGATATGCCCTATTGGTAGTTTTGATAAAAGTGAATTCAATTATTATCCGGGATTGCTAGTTCCTGGATTTGTTAACGCGCATTGTCATCTTGAGTTATCTCATCTCCGCAATAAAGTTGGTTCTGGAATTGGATTGCTTCCATTTCTAAAAAATGTGGTGGGTCTAAGAGAAACTTCTGAAGAAGAGATCCAGGTAGCAATAAGAAATGCTGACGCTCAAATGTATGAATTGGGCATCGTGGCTGTAGGGGACATTTCTAATAAGCCTGATACCATTGTATGTAAATCAGAGAGTAGAATAAAATATTTTAATTTCATAGAGTCTTTTGATTTCATGCAAGAGCATTTGACCAACTTTTTTTTTAATGGTTATCTTGAGACTTTTAAAAAATATGGAAATCTACCTAAATCAATGGTACCTCATGCGCCATATTCTGTGACTCCTCAATTATTTAAATTGATCAATCATCAGAATTGCGATCCAACTGTAATAAGTATCCACAATCAGGAAGTAATGGATGAGGACCTTTTGTTTCTTAGTAAGCAGGGGGGATTTTTAGATTTTTACCAACATTTTGGTTTTAATTTGGATACTTTTCTCCCTACCGGTAAAACATCTATTCATTACACCTTAAGTCATCTTGATCTAAAACATAATGTTCTTCTTGTACACAACACAATGATGGGTTTAGATGATATAATAGAGGCTAAGAACAGAATTTCTCAAATATATTTTGTAACCTGTCCGAATGCTAACCTATATATTGAAAATAATCTGCCTGACTATAAATATTTTATTGAAACGGGTTCAACAATGTGCATAGGAACTGATTCGCTTTCATCAAACTGGAGCCTGTCGATTCTTGATGAGATTAAGACAATACATAAATATAACCAATGGATACCTCTTCAATCTATATTTTCATGGGCAACCATAAATGGTGCCCGAGCTTTGAAAATGGATGATTGTTTTGGAAGTTTTGAAATACACAAAAGTCCTGGACTAAATTGGATACAAGAATTTAAAAGGATTGATGAAATTGCAATATTGCCTCAATCCGCAGGGGTCAAGAAAATTTTATGATTTGAAAATTGCCAATATGATGGAATCCGTTTTTGAGCAAATTGTTTTACATACGGGTTTGACTCCCAGACAAATAAAAAGCACACTAGATTTGTTGAAGGAGGGCGCAAGTATTCCATTTATTGCAAGATACCGAAAAGAAAGAACCCAATCTTTAGATGAACATCAGATAAGACTAATTAAAAGTACCTCCGATCTTTTTGAGGATTTATGGAATCGGAAAAATTTCATTTTAGATACACTTAACGAACAAGGAGTTCTAACCAGTGAATTAAAGGGAAAAATTTTGGAGGCTAAGGATATGCTAACCTTGGAAGATCTGTATTTACCTTTTAAGAAGCGAAGGAAAACCAAGGCAGATATCGCTATAGAGAATGGGCTTGAACCAATAGCCATGAGAATTATCCAAAAGGTTAAACTTAATTTAGATGCTGAATTGATTCCATTTATCCCAACTCCTTACCAATCAAAAATCGATGCACTGGAAGGCATTAAGCATATTATATCTGATATTATTAACAGGGACGATGAATTAAGGCTTAGATTGAGGAACAGGATATGGAACGAAGGTATACTTGTCTCTAAACTTTCAAAGGGTAAAGAAAATCAAGCACAAAAATTTAAAGACTATTTTAAGTATCATGAATTAGTAAAGAAGATTCCTTCTCATCGTTACCTGGCTATAAGAAGAGGTGAAGAAGAAAAATTACTAAAAGTGGATGTAGAATTGAATGAAATCGACTTCATTGAAATTATTGAACGTAAGTATTTTAATGATGGATCGAGTAAGCTGAGTCAAATAATGAAATCAGCTGTAGAAGAAGCATGGAGCAAAATGCTTTTCCCATCATTGGTTTTACAAGTTAATCATCGATTAAAGGAAAAGTCAGATGTAGCAGCAATTGATGTTTTTGGAAACAATCTCAGGCAAATTCTTTTAGAAGCTCCCCTGGGAAGCAAAAGAATTTTAGCGATAGATCCAGGATTTAGATCAGGCTGTAAAGTTGTGTGTATTGATGAAACAGGGAATTTGTTAAATCATTTTGTAATTTTTCCTTTGGAACCGGTTCTTGAAAAGTCTGTCTCCAAGGAAAAATTAATGTCTGCAATAAATTCTTATAAAATTTTGGATATAGCAATTGGTGATGGAACTGGAGGAAGGGAAGTTAGCGCATGGTTGTCAGAAATATTGGAATCCAGTAATGTTAATGTTCATGTGGTTAGTGAAAGTGGGGCATCCATATATTCTGCATCTGAATTGGCGGGATCTGAGTTTCCTGAACTGGATCTGACATTTAGAGGGGCAATATCAATTGGGAGAAGATTAATGGATCCATTGTCTGAGTTAATCAAAATAGACCCAAAATCAATAG
The DNA here is from genome assembly GCA_016713905.1 of Candidatus Vicinibacter proximus. Lineage (NCBI taxonomy): Bacteria > Pseudomonadati > Bacteroidota > Saprospiria > Saprospirales > Saprospiraceae > Candidatus Vicinibacter > Candidatus Vicinibacter proximus. The sequence continues at coordinate 1,306,108 of JADJOE010000003.1, read as the reverse complement.
GTGTAGGCCAATATCAACATGATGTTAATCAAAAGATCTTAAAGGATCGATTAGATCAAGAAATTATAAGTTGTGTAAATGCAGTTGGGGTACAAGTAAATACCGCTTCTGTTCAGCTTTTATCTTTTGTTAGCGGAATAGGCCCAACCTTAGCTAAGAATATAGTTGAATATCGTGACAAGAATTATGAGTTCAAAACAAAAGGTGAATTGCTTAATGTTCCACGCTTTGGACAAAAGGCTTTTGAACACAGTGCTGGATTTTTGAGAGTAAGAGATGGTAAGTATCCACTTGATAATACTGGAGTTCATCCGGAACGATACGAATTGGTGGATGCAATGGCGGTATCTGTGAATCACACTTTGGAAGAATTAATTTCCTCTAAAAATTTTATTCAAAAAATTGATTTGACAAAATTTATATCAGATAGCACAAATCTTGATACGCTCAAGGATATTATAAACGATATTTCCAAGCCTGGCCTAGACCCGAGAGGAGAGATCAAACTGTTTTCTTTTGATCCCACAGTCAAAACCATTAATGATATAGTTCAAGGAATGATTTTACCTGGAATTGTTTTAAATATTACAAAGTTTGGTGCATTTATAGACATAGGTATTAAAGAATCAGGTTTGATTCATGTCTCTGAGATGAGTGCTAAATTTATTGAGGATCCATTAAAAATATTAAGTTTAAGGCAAAAAATTTTAGTTAAGGTTATTTTAGTTGATTATGAAAGGAAGCGGATTCAATTGAGTATAAAAGACCTTGATTTTAAAATTTAGATTTTAGATCACAACATATTTAATTTGTTTTGCACTCTGATTTGACATATGATTTTATAATAATTGGGGCTGGGATAATTGGTTTGGCAACTGCAAGGGAGTTTTTAGTAAAACTCAGAAATGTTAGAGTCCTTGTACTGGAAGCAGAGGATCAGATAGGTACTCATCAAACCGGACACAACAGCGGAGTTATTCACTCAGGTATTTATTATCAGCCGGATTCTTTGAGATCAAAGAATTGTCTCAGAGGCTATTCTTTAATGTTGGATTATCTTAATGAAAAGCAAATTTCTCATGAACTGTGTGGCAAATTAATTGTAGCAAAGGAAGAAAAGGAACTAGTTCCCTTAAATAAGCTATTTGAGAATGGCAGAAAAGTGGGCTTGGATAAGGTTGAAATTTTAACAGATGTGGAGGCATCTGAGCTGCAACCCGGACTCAAATCGCTCAGAAGTTTGTGGGTGCCTTATACTGGAATAGTTAGTTATAAGGATGTTGCTCGTAGTTTAGAAAAAGATGTGAAAGAGCTGGGAGGAAAAATTCTTCTTGGACAAAATGTAAATAGTTTAAAACTTGGTTCAAATCAAGATTGGACCGTAACTGCTGGGAATAGTGTTTATAAGTGTAATTATTTAATAAGTTGTGCAGGATTACAAGCTGATCGCCTGATACCTGATCAAAATTTGATAAATAAGTTTAGAATAATTCCGTTTAAAGGAGATTATTATGCGTTAAAAAAGGAATCTTTTAAAAAAATTAATTGCTTGCTGTACCCAATTCCTGATCCTGAGTTTCCATTTTTAGGGATTCACTTTACCCGTCATGTCGACGGAACTATCTCGCTCGGACCAAGTGCGACCCTTTCTCTCAATCGTAGTGATTATAAACACCGCAGCATTAATATGAGTGATCTCAATGCGATTATCAACTTTCCTGGTTTTTGGAAATTTATCCTAAGATATTGGCGTACGGGATTGAAGGAAATGATTCTCTTTGTAAATAAAGCAAAATTTGCAAAAGAAGGTTGTGCTTTTGGAATTGATGTAAAAAAAGAAGATTTGAGTAAAATTGAATCAGGAATAAGAGCATTAGTAGTAGATAATCAGGGTTATATAAATGATGATTTTATTATATCTGAAAATATCAATTGCCTTCATCTATTAAATTCTCCTTCGCCAGGAGCAACAGCAAGTCTCGCAATAGCTGAGTCTCTTTTCCAAAGGTATCTCTCAGGTCAAACTCCTGATTTTTAAGCTTTTTTGTAGCTTTACATGGATTTTTCTAGCAAGTCTTAAGTTTATGGGATTATTTCAAATCAAATCAAAAAATGGTTCATTTAGTTTAACTGAGGATCAACTCCATGCATATGAGGTTACAGAAATTGCCGTGGACCGATACCACTTAGTGTATAAAAATTTATCACTTCAGGCAAAAGTAAATCTTATTGATCTAGTAAATGGTAAGGTTGAGCTTAAAATTAATGGAATTGTACATGAGCTTACAATAGAGGATGAATTAAAATTGTTAATAGATTCCATTGGGTTAAGAATCAGTCAAAAGAAAATAGATGACATATTGAGGGCGCCAATGCCTGGCTTAGTATTGAATGTTTTAGTTGTGCCTCAACAAGAAGTTAAAAAGGGGGATAGTTTGGTAACACTGGAAGCTATGAAAATGGAGAATGTACTTAAAGCACACCATGATGGAGTGATTAAGTCAGTAAGTGTTTTAAAAGGTGATAAAGTTGAAAAGGGCCAAATTCTTGTTGCTTTTGAAAATTAATTTTTAAATGACTGGTTTTAAGAAATATTCTAAAAGTGAATGGATGGAATCCTTCTCCTTGGATAAGGGGATTGAGAGTACCCACTTGGTTGACCCACAAATAAAAGGTTTATCTTTTGCGCATCAGGATGATTTAAGAGATTATCAAGGTTTTGAGAGACTAAAAAATGGAAGCGCAGATTGGAAAATTTCGTGCTTATTGGAAATTTCAGATTACTCCACTCAGAATCCGTTAATACCCTTGAGTCTTGAACATGGTGTGGAACAAATAAGGTTGCATTTTAAAAATAAACCAAGTTTAGATTCAATAAAAGTTCAATTAATTAATGTTTTGACAGATGTTGTTGACATATTTATCAGTTGGGATGATATGATTATAGAGGATGTAGTGAAAATAAAAAATGAAATTAACACTAACTATTTTTCGAACCATTTAATAAAATTGGAAATTTGTATTGATCATTTATTGAAGACGGCAAAAAGCAAAAATGAACAGGATTTACTACAGAATGAAACCCTTTTGTACTGTTTTAATTTTGGTGTTTATGAAACCGAAAAATGGCAAGTAAATCTAAATAATCTTCATGAAAATTTGATTAATTTTAATTTCTCAAAACCATTAAAAGTTGTCGTTAAGGTTGATTTTGATAATGATTTTTTAACAAATATTTCATCATTCAGGGCATTAAAGGAAGTTTTAAAGTCTTTTAATTTTATTGATCCTGTTTATTATTTAAGTTTTGTTGATAAGAAAAATTATACAGATCTGAATTCAAATCTTATCCATTTGTCTTTAACAAGTTTGTCAGCCAGTTTGGCAAATGCGGATGCAATCTGGGTCAAACCAGCTGATTCATTTCATTCAGAAAATAGTGAATTTTGGTTAAAACTAGCATTGCATCAGCAGCATATTCTTAAGCAGGAGGCAAAAATGAATTTAGTATGGGACCCTTTAGGTGGTTCATATTACATTGAAGATTTATCCAATAAAATATTCAATCTTTTGTTCATAAAAAATTGATGTCCATTTGAAATTTAATTCAATGATTAAGAAACTATTAATAGCTAATAGAGGTGAGATTGCATTACGCATTATGCGAACTGCAAGAAAAATGGGCATTGTTACCGTTGCCGTATATAGTGATGCAGACAAAATTGCTCCTCATGTATTATTTGCGGATGAAGCGATTTATATTGGACCTTCTCCATCCAGAGAGTCGTATTTAAGGATGGATAAAATAATAGAGGCCGCAATAAATACTAATTGTGATGCCATCCATCCTGGGTATGGATTTTTAAGTGAAAATTCAGATTTTGCGGACCTCGTCCATCAGAAAGGTATGATATTTATTGGGCCACCAGCTTCCGCGATGATTCAAATGGGATCCAAAATTGCGGCTAAGCAAACTGCTACCAGAATTGGTGTCCCACTTGTGCCAGGAACGGATACCGCCATTTCAACTCTTGCGGAGGCAAAGCAGATTGCATTAGAAACTGGATTCCCTTTATTGATTAAAGCCAGTGCCGGTGGAGGAGGGAAAGGTATGCGTTTGGTTAATCAGGAGAATGAATTGGAAGAACAAATGCGTCAGGCATCAAGTGAAGCTTTGGCTTCATTTGGAGACGGAGCAGTTTTTATTGAGAAATTTGTTCATAGGCCTAGACATATTGAGATTCAGATATTTTGTGATAAGCATGGCAATGGATTATATTTATTCGAAAGGGAATGCAGTGTTCAACGAAGACATCAGAAATTAGTAGAGGAAGCGCCATCATCCTGTTTAAATGAGGTCATAAGAAAGAGAATGGGAGAAGATGCCGTAAAACTGGCATTGTCATGCGGATATGTTGGTGCAGGTACTGTCGAATTTTTAGTTGACGATTCCTTGAATTATTATTTCCTGGAAATGAATACCAGATTGCAGGTTGAACATCCAGTGACCGAAATGATCACTGGACTTGACTTAGTAGAACTGCAAATCAAAGTTGCAGAAGGACTGCCATTAGGTATTTCCCAAGACGCCTTATCTATAAATGGACACGCTATGGAAGTAAGGGTTTGTGCAGAAGATCCAAAGAATCAATTTTTTCCAAGCATTGGAACTTTAGAGGAATATGATCCACCTGTTGGGGCACATATTCGGGTTGATGATAGTTATTCCAAGGGAATGGAAATTCCAATACATTATGATCCTATGATAGGGAAACTTATTGTCCATGGAAAAGACAGAATGGATGCCATTAATAAATTGTTGGATGCTATTGCTAAATATAGAATTAAGGGAGTTGAAACAACATTGTCATTTTGTGAATTTGTTTTAAATCACCAGGATTTTAGAAAAGGAAATTTTGATACCGGTTTTGTTGGCGCTCATTACGAAGAATTCCTAAATTATAAATCTCATTCGCTCGAAGAGGAAGCAGCCTGTATAATTGGATTGTACGCATATCTTAAAGAAAAAAGTAGAACCAATACATATGAAGATAATGGCGATCATTGGGTTCAAAATAGGAGATGGTTATAATAATTTAATTAAATCCTTAATTATTAAATTTTATGTCTAACATGAAATGGGTAAGCCCAGAGGGCATCGAAATTGATGAGGAGTATTTTCATTCTGGGAAGGTAAAAGACCTGGAAGGATTTGTATCAGGAGTCCCTCCATTTATGAGAGGTCCTTACGCCTCAATGTATGTATCACAGCCATGGACCATTCGGCAGTATGCAGGATTTTCCAATGCTCATGACAGTAATGCATTTTATCTAAAAAATCTAGCCCAGGGCCAGAAAGGGTTGTCTGTTGCATTTGATCTTGCCACACATCGTGGATATGATTCTGATCATCCTCGTGTGGAAGGAGATGTTGGAAAAGCCGGAGTAGCCATAGATTCAGTTGAGGATATGAAAATTCTTTTCAATAGGATTCCACTCGATGAAATTTCAGTCTCCATGACAATGAATGGAGCAGTGATTCCTATTCTTGCATTTTATATAATTGCTGCAGAGGAACAAGGAGTAATTCCATCCAAACTTTCTGGAACCATTCAGAATGATATTTTGAAAGAATTTATGGTGAGGAACACATATATATATCCTCCAGAACCATCCATGAGACTGATCTCTGACATTTTTGCTTATTGCTCTAAGCACATGCCAAAATTCAACTGTATTAGTGTGAGTGGTTACCACATGCACGAGGCAGGAGCTCCTGCAGACCTGGAATTAGCATACACTTTATCCAATGGGGTGGAGTATATAAAAGCCGGAATTGATGCAGGACTGAATATTGACAATTTTGCACCCAGAATTTCTTTTTTCTGGGGGATAGGAATGAATTTTTTTATGGAAGTTGCAAAAATGAGGGCAGCACGTGTTGTCTGGGCTGAATTGGTGCAGAAATTCAATCCTCAAAATCCCAAATCTTTGGCTTTAAGAACCCATTGCCAGACTTCAGGGTGGAGTTTGACAGAACAAGAGCCATATAATAATATTACACGCACAGCAATCGAGGCAATGGCTGCAGTTATAGGTGGAACACAATCACTTCATACAAATGCTTTGGATGAAGCAATCGCATTGCCAACAGATTTTTCTGCAAAGATTGCCCGTGACACACAATTATACATCATGAATGAGTCTGGGGTAACCAAATCTGTAGACCCTTTTGGAGGATCATATTATTTGGAAGAATTAACTTCAGAGTTAATCGAAAAGACCAAAAGCCACATTAAGGATATTGAATCCCATGGGGGAATGGTTAAGGCAATTGAAATGGGCTTACCAAAATTGGGAATTGAAGAGGCTGCCACAAAGAAACAAGCAAAAATTGATTCAGGAACAGATCAAATTATAGGGGTCAATGTCTTCCGCTCAAATTCTTCTCTAAGTTTTGATCTCCTTGAAGTAGATAATGTTTCGGTAAGGCAAGAGCAAATTAATCGCCTGGCAGAAATAAAATCTACAAGGAATCAGATAAAAGTTGATCAATGTCTGTCCAGATTGACTAGTGCAGCAAAAGATAAATCTGAAAATATTTTGCAACTGGCAATAGATGCAGCGCGAGAAAGAGCAACTTTGGGAGAAATTAGTTATGCATTGGAAATAGTTTTTGGGAGATATCAGGCAAATTATAAATTTGTATCTGGTGTTTATAATAAAACCATGGGTAATTCTGAAGCAACCAAGAAAGTTAAAATGCTTTCCGATTTGTTCTCGAAATTAGATGGAAGACGTCCACGTATTTTAATTGCTAAATTAGGACAAGATGGTCATGATAGGGGAGCCCACATCATTGCTACTGGTTTTTCAGATTTTGGTTTTGATGTAGATATAGCGCCATTATTTCAAACCCCTGAAGAAGCTGCTTTTCAAGCTTTTGATAACGATGTTCATGTGCTTGGCATTTCTTCTCTGGCTGCTGGTCATAAAACGCTTGTTCCAAAAGCGATTCAAAAATTAAAAGAGCTGGGAAGAGAAGATATACTTGTTGTCGTTGGAGGAGTTATTCCGGAAAAGGATTACGATTTTTTATACCGGCAAGGTGTTTCGGCAATTTTTGGTCCTGGCACTCCTTTGCCTGAGTCGGCAAGAGTTGTGCTTGAAAAAATGTTTGAAAGATTTTATCCGCAACATGTTTTGTAGACTCAATCAATCAAAACCTTAAAACATTCCGCACCAATAGTTGTGCCAAGTTGTATGAAATAAATTGAAGGCGGGGTGTTTTGTGCATCCATTAATTCTTGTTTGAAGTTGCTATCAGCAGGACTAAGATTTCCACTTCTGACAACTTCACCATTCATGTTGATGATTTTATAAGTTATTGCATCCTGCAAAATTTGATTGGCTACAAAGTAAATTTTCTTTGCTTGTCTTTCATAATAAACAAAATGCTCTTGATTAGTTGGGTTATATATACTTATGGTATTAAAAAATTCATATTGCCTATCGTAATCAGTTTGTTTCAATCGGTAATAGTTAATTCCTTTGATTGGATTGACATCCAGATGTTTATAAGCTACCACTGAAGTGGAATTCTTGCTTCCTTTAACAATCGCAATTTCCTCAAAATTTCTTCCATCAGAAGATCTTTCAATTGTAAAAAATGCATTGTTTCTTTCTGATGCTGTTTCCCAACGCAATTCAATATAATCGTTAATGAATTCACCTTCAAAATTTATTAAGCTTATAGGTGCAGGAGGAATAGGATAGGTGTAATTCAAGCATTCAATATCCAAATTTTGGATGGCGATACAACATGTCGGATTCATATTTGCTGTACCATTTCCACTGATGTGGCCAATTCCAAGAGAATGAGTCAATTCATGCGTTACCATTCTTTTGTATTGGGTGGCTGTAAGACAAGCGCCCGTTGAATCATTAACTATGACATACCCATAAGCACCGCTCCACCAGGATGTGCCATCAAAGCTATGCATTCCAGATCCATACAATCCGCCTACAGCTAAAATTCCTGAACAACTATTTAGATCGGCAATTTCATCACAAGGGTCATTATATATGACCAATGCATTTCTGCTGGTGCCATAAGTATTTAATATATAGGAAATAAAATTTCCACCAGCAGCAGATCCTGTTGAACAATCGGGAATATATCCATGCGTATTTCCATTTGCCAAATTAATGCCTGTGTAATTATTGTTAAGATCAACCAATGCATTTTGTACTTGAGTGTTTGCTCCTCCAAAGTAGTTGTCTCCTATTGAATCATATCTAACAGGTAATGCAGTGCCTTTAAATCCTGTCCATCTGAATCTAATTCCATTGGCAACAAGGAAGGTGCAATGTGCCGGAGCGGCCCGATCATTAATTCTAAAGTCTTCTATCTTGTAAGTTGTGTTTATTGCAGCTTCATTCCAACTACTTTTTCTGTTTAGAAAAGAGGTCATCATTCTGATTAAGGCTTCTTTAGGATAAACTTTTAGAGGAGTAAAGCTTCTTTTTTCTGCAATTTGAAAATCGCTGGACTCCTCAATTGGTACTAAATAATAATTTTCATTCTTTTTATTAGTTTCAAAAACTCCCCATGCCATCATTTGTAATCTCCAGCCTTGAGGTCCATTGTCTAAAAAAACTAAGTATTCGTGTCCAATCGTAAATTCAGGTTCTCCAAAAACAAAAAAATCCATTTCCTTAGCCTGATAGCTTAAAGAATGAAGTAAAATATTTTGTTCTTGTCTAAGAGGGCCCTTTATGCATTCTGAGACTTGTAGTTCATATTGATTGAAAGTTTTTTCGCCAACTTGTTTTTGTCCACTGGATAAACAAGTAACCAGAACCACGGCATCTGCATTATTTGCTAAAATCCCCAAGTTTTCAGGGGGAATTATGGTTGTTGCTGAAAGTATAGTTGCAGTAAATAAGAAAAATAAAACACGATTGAAAGCAATAAACATATTTACCATATTATTGACAAATACATCACCAAATCATGATTTTTTTAAATATGAAGGTGAGGTTAATTTGACTCTGCAAAAGCCGAGCCAAATTCATATATAGGAAATTGTTTATATATTAATTACACTTTTTCAATGATTAAGGCTGAGCCCCCGCCTCCTCCATTACAAATTGCCGCCAATCCAAAACGTGCATTATTTTGATGTAAAATTTGGCTTAAACCAGAAACTATACGCGCACCTGAAGCACCTAAAGGGTGACCTAATGAAATCGCACCTCCATTGACATTGAGTTTACTTTGATCCACGCCAATTACTTGCGCGAAAACCAATGGAACTACAGAAAAAGCCTCATTTACCTCCCAAAAATCTATCTCTTGTGTTTTCAATCCGGCCCTTTTAATGGCAAGCGGTGCTACAATAGTTGGGGTGGAGGCGAATAATCTAGGAGCTTGTTCTGCATCGGCATAGGACACAATTCTTGCAATCGGGGTTAAATTAAATTCTTTAACTTTTTCTCCGCTCATGAGGACCAATGCCGCTGCGCCATCATTCATTGTAGAAGCATTTGCTGCGGTGACAGTTCCGTTTGGTGTAAAAACCGGTTTAAGTCCGGGGATTTTACTAAAATCTACCTTCCTGAATTCTTCATCTTCTTCCATGATAATGGGTTCTCCTTTTTTCTGTGGTATTGCCACAGGGGCAATTTCAGCTTTAAAGCGACCTTCTCTGGTCGCATCAGCAGATCTTTTGTAAGATTGAATTGCGTATTCATCTTGGGCTTCTCTGGAAATCCCATATTGTGCCGCGGTTTCATCGCCACATACGCCCATGGCTATATTGTCATAAATATCAACTAGTCCATCTTTTTGTAAACCATCTATCAACTCCCCTGAGCCGTACTTTAAACCCCATCTCGCCTGCGGTAAATAATATGGGATATTACTCATGCTTTCCATCCCCCCTGCAACAATAATGTCGGCTTGTCCCAGTTGTATGCTTTGACTTGCAAGCATGATGGACTTCATTCCCGAAGCACAAACTTTGTTGATTGTCGTACAATTTGTATGATTTGAAAGACCACCCCACAAGGCAGCTTGCCTGGATGGCGCCTGTCCCAGATTGGAAGAAACAACATTGCCAAAATAGACTTCCTCAACGAGCGATGGATCAATTCCGGATTTTGCAATTGCTGCCTTAATAGCTAAAGCACCCAATTTTGTGGCACTGAACCCAGCCAAAGAACCTCCAAAAGATCCTATTGGGGTTCTTGCGATAGAAACGATAAAAACTTCTTTCATGATTTAATGCTTTGTAATTGTGCAAGTTATAAGAAGGAGCTTTTCACTGACAACTTGCATATATATTATTAATGTCTGATCACTTGAATTGTTCTGCAAAGGAATAAAAATTCCTTAAAATTCAAGGATTAACTCATCACTTATTGAAATTAAATGAACACCTTTTCCAGCTTCTCTTCTGGGAATGGCATATATCCCAAAATAAACCTCATTTCCAAATTTTCTAATTGTGGATAAGGTCCTCAATGGTTCTTTTCCAAATTTTGAAGTGTTTGGTTTTAAATTTGTCATAATACATCGGCTACATTTTTTTATTACATCAAAACTCAAATTTCCGATTTTAAATCCTTTAAGTTTATCTTCTTCAAAGGGAGGTAGACCTGAAATAAGTAAGTTTGATCTAAATTGTTTTGGGTCTATTTGAGTATTCCCGATAACTTCAACTTGCTTTATTGAATTAAGATTTACTAAGTGAATGGGATATCCATCCGAAAAGTTAATTGGAAAATTAAATTCCCAAGAATTACTTTTTCTAATTCTGGATCGTTTTTGAATTTTCACAAGTATGACTTCTTTACACAAGTAATCGCTTAACCAAGCTGAACTATCTTTAAAACCTGTTTGCGCTAGACATTCTTGACCCCAAATATTTACCTCAATGATTTTATCTGATTCTTGATTTGCATTTATTTGAAAACCGGACGATTTGTCGTTTGGATTAAAAATATAAAAACCCTCATCACAGGATACAATTCCTAATTGATTTAACTGAGGCATTTCTCTTTGTGTTAAGAAAGTTCCATCTGGCGTTACAATCATCCATTCCCGATCATACTTAAAGCCTTCAGAAATAATTGGATGGGTATTGCATTCCAATCCACTTACTGATTTAATAGGAAAAATTGTAATTTTTTCTAGCTTGACCATGATGAGCAAAATTAGATTATTATCTCTGCTAATTTTAACGAATGTGATTTTGAATATTGGATTTTTGATTTACTGTTTTTAACATTTTTTTTAAATTATTGGATGATTCAGATGATTCTCAATAATTATATTTCCTAAATTTATTTTAAGGGAGTTGGATGAATGTAATATTAAGTTAAGTTAGAAGGCACCCTAAGGCTTCCGGATCTGTTAGTTATTTTCATTTTTTAATCTAAAAACCTAAACCTCAACCTAAGATTATATAAAAATGATATTGTCTTCAGAATAATCAGTATGACCTGCTATTTTGAATTGAGTTACGACAATTCCCATCTTTTTTAGCAACTTTGCTAACGAATTGAATGATTTATGGCATTAGAGTTAAAAGGGACAAAACACGAGTTGTTGCAAGAGGCATTTCGATTAATGACTACTGCTAAAGTCCTGACGGATATTTACGAAACCAATTTTAAGTTTGTCTCCAAATATGTTCATGCTACCTCTAGAGGACATGAGGCGATTCAGATTGCTTTGGGAATGCAATTACAACCACAGGACTTTCTCTCTGCATATTACCGCGATGATAGTCTTTTGTTGGCAATCGGAATGAGGCCCTATGAGCTTATGCTTCAATTAATGGCAAAACGCGCAGATCCATTTTCTGGTGGTAGAACATACTATTCTCACCCAAGCTTGAAGGATCCGGACAAACCAAAGATTCCCCACCAATCCTCAGCAACAGGGATGCAGGCTATACCTACAACAGGGATTGCGCTAGGGATGCAATACAGAGAAATTACAGGTTTAGCCGAAGGATCTGGAGAAAAGCCAATAGTTGTTTGTTCATTAGGAGATGCATGTATTACTGAAGGTGAGGTTTCAGAGGCTTTTCATATGGCTGCTCTTAAACAACTTCCGATACTTTACTTAGTACAAGATAATGAATGGGACATTTCAGCACATAGCCGAGAAATTCGAATGGGCAATGCATTTGATTATGCCAAGGGATTTCCCGGTCTGGAAGCAATAAGTATTGATGGAACTGATTTTGAATTGTGTTATAATACTATTGAATCAGTACTTCAAATAATCAGAAAAGAAAGAAGGCCTTTCCTGATACATGCCAAAGTCCCATTATTAAATCACCACACTTCAGGAGTAAGGAAAGAATGGTATAGGGATGATTTAGAATTACAATCTTTGAGAGACCCTTATCCTAAATTAAAAAATTTTTTACTAAATAGTGGGTTTAAATCATCCGAGCTTGAAGAAATTGAAACTTCTGCCTATCAGGTGGCGATGGATGACTTTAATCTCGCAAAATCAGCAGAAGATCCATATCCATCTGACCTCTATCTGCATGATTTCGCACCAACGCCTATTGTTGAAGAACAAGGAAACAGAATTCCTTTGAACGGTACTGAAAAGGTGATGGTGGATTGTGCCCTATTTGCCATAGATGAACTAATGCGAAAACATCAGGAATGTTTACTCTATGGACAAGATGTTGGAAGGAGATTGGGTGGGGTTTTCAGGGAAGCTGCGACCCTAGCAGAAAAATTTGGAGATCATAGAGTATTCAATACACCTATTCAGGAAGCATTTATTGTCGGTAGTACGGTAGGAATGTCTGCCATAGGGTTGAAACCAATTGTTGAAGTACAATTTGCTGATTATATATGGCCTGGACTTAACCAATTGTTTACCGAGGTGGCAAGATCTTGTTATCTGACTAATGGAAAATACCCTGTGAGTATGATTTTGAGAGTTCCAATAGGTGCCTATGGAAGCGGAGGGCCTTATCATTCCTCTAGTGTTGAATCTGTTGTTTGTAATATCAAGGGCATCAAAATAGTTTATCCTTCCAACGGAGCCGACCTCAAAGGATTGATAAAAGGGGCTTATTATGACCCAAATCCGGTCGTTATTTTTGAGCATAAGGGATTGTATTGGTCAAAAGTTCCCGGGACTGATGCAGCAAAATGCATTATGCCAGATGAAGACTACATCTTGCCTTTGGGCAAGGGTAAATTAGTCCTGGAAGCTAACGAGGAATTGAAAAAAAGAGAACCTGTTGTTTGCATAATAACATATGGCATGGGGGTTCATTGGGCACTTAATGCAGCAAAAAATTTCCCTGGGCTAATCTCCATTGTAGATTTACGAACATTGGTTCCACTGGATGAAGAATTAATCTACAATCAGGTAAAATTACATCATCGTTGTTTGGTATTGACAGAGGAAACTTTGGAAAATAGTTTCGCCCAAAGTTTGGCAGGGAGAATTTCTGATCATTGTTTTGAGTTTTTGGATGCTCCGGTTAAAATGATTGGAGCAAAAAACTTACCCGCAATTCCATTAAATTCTGCTTTGGAAATGGAGATGCTTCCTAATCCTGAAATTATTTCTAAAAGTTTGGAATTTTTATTGAAATATTAAACTCAAGATGGAAAGTTTTATTGAAATCATAAAAAATTCTTATACGGGATATTGGAATTATCTAAAAAATGAGATTTTTTTCCAATCTTCAGGACTCCCGTGGTTTGAAAATTATTTCTATGGATTATTGTTGATCTCATTAATAATATGGATAATTGAAATACTTTTTCCATGGAGAAAGCATCAACGAATATTTAGAAAAGACTTTTTTCTAGATGCTTTTTATATGTTTTTTAATTTTTTCCTGTTTTCATTGATTGCTTATAATGCATTATCCAATTTATTTGTTGACCTTTTCAATAAGTGTTTGGGAAGTTTTGGAATAACAAACCTGGTGGCTATTGAATTGGGGCAACTACCATGGTGGAGTCAGTTTCTTATCCAGTTTGTCCTGGCTGATTTTATCCAATGGAATGTCCACAGAATGTTACATCGTTTTCCTTCACTTTGGGAATTTCATAAAATTCATCACAGCGTCGAGCAAATGGGATTTGCAGCGCATTTGAGATTTCATTTTATGGAAACTATTATCTATAAATCCATACAATATTTACCTTTAGCCATGTTGGGCTTTGGCATAAAAGACTTTTTTATAGTTCATATGATTGCTTTGTTGATCGGCCATATCAACCATGCCAATATAAATATCAACTACGGACCATTTAAATACATTCTGAACAATCCTGTAATGCACATATGGCATCATGCAAAAAAATTACCTGAAGGCATTTATGGAGTTAATTATGGAATAAGTCTAAGCTTATGGGACTATTTGTTTAAAACTGCATATATACCATCGGATGGTAGAAACGCAGAGTTAGGATTTGAAAATTCTGAAAATTACCCAAATGGATTTATTGCTCAAATGATTCAACCATTGAAAGGAGATAAAAATGCTTAAAAATAATGGATCGCTAATATTTGCTGTAGTTTTATGTCTTACATTGGGGTTGACGCCTTACTTTCCTGAACCACATATTTATGGGAAAATAAAATGGATTCTGGGAGGAGCAATTGGAATGAAGTACATCGATTGGTTTGATTTTATAATGCATGCACTTCCTTGGTGTTATTTAATTTTTATACAGATAGCTTACATTTTAAAGAGAAAGACTTAAGGAATTCGAACGGTGCTTTTTGTAAAAAACAGCGAAAGCAAAGTGTAGTTAAAGTTTTTCTTGAGTTGAAAATGTTTCATTCTGAATTTAATATTAAGATTATATTAATATATAATCATCAGATTATTATTGTAAATTATTTGTTATTCTGAGATTTTAACACCTTAAGCTGCCGCATTAGTCTTAATTTTGCGATAATTATATTAATATGACTCAGATACGTAACATCGCAATCATCGCGCACGTTGACCATGGTAAGACCACTTTGGTTGATAAAATTCTTCATCAGACAAAACTTTTCAGAGAAAATCAGGAAACTGGCGAATTGATTTTGGATAATAACGAACTAGAGCGTGAGCGGGGTATTACTATTCTGGCAAAGAACGTCTCCGTTAGGTATAAGGATGTCAAAATTAATATCATAGATACGCCAGGTCACGCCGATTTTGGTGGAGAGGTGGAGCGTGTGTTAAACATGGCTGATGGGGTTTTATTGTTGGTAGATGCATTTGAAGGTGCTATGCCTCAAACCAGGTTTGTTTTGCAAAAAGCATTGGCCATGGGTAAAAAGCCCATTGTAGTAATCAATAAAGTAGATAAACCAAATTGTAGGCCGGATGAAGTGCACGATCAAGTTTTTGAATTGTTCTTCAACCTTGATGCCAACGAAGAGCAGCTTGATTTTCCTACAGTATATGGCTCATCAAAGCAAGGATGGATGGGGCCGGATTATAAAAATCCAACCGCTGATATTACTTACCTTTTGGATATGATTATTGAACATATTCCTTCACCTAAGATTGATGTAGGTAGTCTTCAGGTTATGATTTCTTCTCTTGATTATTCATCATTTATTGGCAGAATTGCCATTGGAAGAGTTAAAAGAGGTTCAATTAGAGTAAATCAACCAGTTTCATTAGTCAAGCGCGACGGTTCTATTCTCAAATCCAGGGTTAAAGAGTTGTTTACTTTTGAGGGATTAGGCAAAATTAAAGTAGAAGAAGTTGTCGCCGGCGATATCTGTGGTGTATTTGGAATAGAGAATTTTGAAATTGGAGACACCATTGCAGAATTTGAAAATCCTGAAGGTATGGTTCCTATTCAAGTAGATGAGCCTACGATGTGTATGTTATTCACGATTAACAATTCACCTTTCTTCGGAAAAGAAGGAAAATTTGTTACTTCAAGACACATTAGAGAACGATTGGAAAAAGAGCTAGAGAAAAATTTAGCTATGCGAATGGAAGAAACAGATACTCCGGATGCTTTCCTGGTTTATGGTAGAGGAATATTACATCTCTCGATCCTTATTGAGACCATGAGAAGAGAAGGTTATGAATTACAAGTAGGCCAACCTCGGGTAATTGTAAAAGAAATTGATGGGGTAAAATGTGAGCCAATTGAACTTCTGACCATTGATGTCCCGGAAGCTTTTAGTGGTAAGGTTATAGAATTGATCAGCCAACGTAAAGGGGAAATGACCGTTATGGAACAAAAAGGTGATTTGACGCATATAGAATTTAACATCCCTTCAAGAGGCTTAATTGGTTTAAGAAATATGTTGTTAACAGCCTCGGCTGGAGAAGCGATTATAGCGCATAGATTTAAAGATTTTGAACCTTGGAAAGGTGCGATTCCTTCAAGAGTGATGGGTGTTTTCGTTTCAAAAGAAATGGGAGCTTGCACTGCATATTCAATTGGAAATTTGCAGGATAGGGGATCCTTTTTTATCGACCCGGGAGACCAGATTTATGTCGGACAAGTAATTGGCGAACATATTCGTCCAGGAGATTTGGTAGTAAATGTAATAACCGGTAAAAAGCTTACCAACATGCGTGCTTCCGGAAGTGATGGAACTACACAAATAACACCCAAAAGAAATTTTTCTTTGGAAGAAGCTTTGGAATATATCCAGGAAGATGAATATTTAGAGGCTACACCAAAGTCATTAAGATTAAGAAAGGTTATCCTCGATGAAAATGAAAGAAAGAAAGCATCCAGACAAGTTGAAATGGCTGAATAATTTCTTTTTCAATTTGCTTTAAGCTCATTTAGTTGCTATAAAAAAGAGGTCCAGGCTATCTTCATTTTGGAGACCAACGTAAAAGTCATCAACCTTTATAGAACCGTTTACTTGTGTAATGTTTTTTGCGATCATTTTTCGGTTCATTCTATTGAAAAAATCGTATGGGATTTGCAAAAGTTTTCTTGGTAGTTTATACTGAAGATTAAAAATATCAAATCTGGTTATCTTTTTAATGGATGCTTTGTTTGATTCAATATATTCTAAGACTTTTGTATTCCCAAATGTACCAAGTTTTTCTACTGAATTAAATCCCTGCTTTAATAGTAATTCTTCAAGTTCAGAACCAAGGTATTCCCTTACATGCCAAGGATTCCTGCTTAGAGATTGAATTCGATTTGGGGTAGTTAGAATCGCTTTTCCTCCCTTCTTAAGCACCCTTAATATTTCTTTCACGAATAAAGAATCATCTTCCAGATGTTCTATTACCTGGAAAGATATTACAAAATCAAAGTAATTATCTTCAAAGCCTTTAAAGGGGGGGATTTCCATTTGAAGAAATCTTGCATTGGGGAATTGGGAAAATTCAATATCGCTGGCATATTTATCCACTGTGATAAATTCATTGCACTGTGCTGCTATCAGCTTTACGCCAAGACCACTGCCTGTTCCAATTTCAAGTACCCTTCCGGAAATCCTATTTACAGCCTCATGGTAGGCAAATAAACAGCGCTGATATACGTAATTGTCTGTTTGGTCATGATCAGATACACGTTCTGCAGTTCCTATCATTTTATTTTTTTTTAAAAACATACAAAATTGAACTTGTCCGTTTAATCTTAAACAAGCTCACAATATGAGATATAAGCCCTCTATACAAACCCATGAACACAAAAAAACGATTCTTTTTATAACTTTCGCTCAGTAGTGAAACATAATAGGAATCAAACGGCAAACGGTGCAAAGACACTAATTGAAAACCAACACCTTCCACTAAGTTGGTAATTGTGGAGGTATCAAAATGCCATAGATGTCTGGGAACATCATATCCGGCCCAATAATCTCGATAATGTTCACCATCATTGGATTTGTAATTTGGCACAGCAATAAAGAGATAAGACTCATCTTGGAGAATCTTGTGAATTGCTTTCAAATATTTGTTGGGATCATATATATGTTCCAAAACATGCCACATCGTTGCTATTTCAAACTTATTTTGAATTAGATCATTAAATATATAATCGGGTGAGAAAACATCCAATTTAAATTTTTCAATACAAAATTGTCTGGCCTCAGGACTGCGTTCAATTCCATTTACCCGATAACCATTTCTTTGCATTTCATTCAAGAAGTACCCGGTGCCGCAACCAATATCAATTAGATTTTTAGCTGAAGTAATATTGGAAATTATTTTCCTTTTCCTTCGAAGCATGTATATCCTCACGATATGATACAGATAATTTATTATTCCTTTGTTCGAATTGGAATGAGAAATGTAACGCTCACTTTTATAATAATCACCTGAATTTAATTCTGTTGGTGGATTTTGGGTAAATAATTGATCACATTGAGCGCAACTTGCAAGTTGAAATTGTTCTTGCGAAATTTTATAATCCTTTAACTCTATTCCTTTGATGATCAAATCTGAACCGCAAATTGGACATTTAGTTAAATTCAAATTTGACATATCTAAAATTCTAAAACCATAAATAAAATACAAATATATATGAATTTATCATATATATTTGTTCGAATTCAAGGTCAATCAATATTGTGGATAGTTTATTTTGCCAAACTTATAATCTTCATTTCCACACGTTGGTTCTTTTGCCTGCCGGAAAGGGTTTCGTTCGATGCAATGGGAACGCGTTTTCCATATCCTCTATGTGAAATCTGATCTAAAGGAATACCTTTTTCATACAGGTAATTCGCTACATTTTTGGCCCTTTGAGCGGACAGTTTATCACAATATTCGTGTGGAGGAATCCCGTTTGTGTGTCCACCAATTTCAATTACAATGTCTTTATTTTTTATGAGAAATTCAAAGATTTCATCAATTACAGGGTATGATTCACTAGAAATAATAGCAGAATCAGCGGTAAAATAAAGTTCGTTTATCCTTAATGTTTGGCCAACAGCTAATTTTTCTCTTTCTAGTTCAGGAATTGCCTTTGGAGCTTCTATATAGAGGTTAGATGATTGGAAGCATTGATTTTGGTCATAAATTTTAACCACATGTTTTCCTGCGGATAAATTAGATACGGATAGTCCGGTCCTTCCATTGTCCCAAATAATTCTGTAAGGAGCAGACCCACCTTTTACCTTGATTGTCGCTTTTCCATCTTTTTTGTTGATCTCAGACACCCTTTGTTTAGATAATATTTCAACGTCTATTGGCTCTGGTTCTCGTATCTGAACTGTTGCCACGAATTCCTCGCCTTCCGCATCAGTTACGGTTACAGAATAATTGCCAGCCCCTGCAGAATCGATCTTACTGCCGTAGAATTCAGGTTTATTCCATTGGTAACTGTAGGGAGTTTTTCCCCCACGCGCAATGACTGTAATAGATGCCGATTTTACCCCTGGACATTTTATTTCGCCTTTGGAAAATGCCACCACGGACAACTCTTCAACATCTCCTTCAATGATATCAATTCTGAATAAACCTCTGTCCGCGGTTCCTACCCATAAATCGTCATTCTTATCACATGCTAAGGAGAGGGTTTGTGCAGATACAAATCCGTAATCTTTATCTATCTGAAGACTTTTATCGGTATAAGGATCAAATTTTACGAGAATTTCCGATGCAACATATATCTGCCCTTTGCTATCTGCAACAATTGCTCTTACTGGTCCTGAACTTAATCCTCTTTTAACAGCGGCATCTTGCCATCTGTCTCTACCTTCCTCCTTGTAAATTAACCACATTTTCTTTTCTGCCAAAAGCCAAATTCCTTCTTTTGTTGCAACAGCACCTGTTATTTTATGTTCTTTTTCATAAGCATCCCAGTCATTTTTTTCAATAATAACTACGCCATTATCTGTTCCCACCCAAAGCTTTCCTTCAGGATCAGCAAATAGCATGTTTATTTGATTGGATTTTAGTTTGGAATTACTGGTTTTGTGATGTTGTAAAACTTTACCCTGATCATCTGAAACCCTGAATAAGCCCTGGTCTGTGCCCACCCAAATGTCTCCCTTGTAATAGGTCATACAGCTTATTTTTGCATTGGTTGCTCCAAGTGTGATGGTTTGAGCTTGATCCTCCGTGGTTAATTGTTGTTTTCGGTTACCATACCAGACTAACTCTTTCTTGTCTTCAGTAAGCCCCGTAATGGAATCTGAACTGATTAATTCTGGGTCTGAATCTATACTGATTAGTCTATATAATCCTTTGTCTGTACCTAACCATTTAAAATTCTGTTTATCAATTAAGATCGCCCGTACAGCTTCTCCCGGATCAAGTTTGCTATAATTTTCTACAACGGCATTTGTCTGAGGATTTTGCGCTAGCATGAGTAGAAAAGTTGATAAAAATACTCCTATTAAAAAGATCCTGGTTTGAAGCATTATGTTGAGATTTAGGCAAATAACGATATTTTGGACAATATAATTTTAAAGCTTTAATAAATACAAAAAAAAGGCCTTGGAATTATGCCAAGGCCACATTTTATGTTTAGGATTTTTTATAAATTTGGAATCACAAGTTCCTGTCCAGGGTGAATTAAATCTGGATCTTTAAGGATATTTGTATTTGCTTCAAAAATAGCCTTGTATTTCATTGGGTCTTTGTAATACTTTTTGGCGATTAAACTCAGACTTTCTCCTTTAGCAACAGTATGTTTGGTGTAGTATGCTGTATTACTTACGTTAATATCAGCTATTAAATCACTTGGGTTTTCACCACCTATTGACTTTATCTTATCCCAAATCTGATCTTTTTGGTATTGGGTCGCAGCAACACCACCCATTTTTAAAACGCCATTCTCTTCTTGAACAAATCCGTCCTGGATTCCTAATTCAACACCAAGATCCAAAACTGGCTTATACTTATTCTGTAAACTCATAAAACAATTTTAATTGTGAAATAATGACTGTAGAACAAATTGTTGAATAAAATAGTTCCTTATGAGCGGGTTAAAACTTTAGCTTTTAATTATTAACCATGCTTAAACAAGAATGCTGCAAATATTTTCCTGCAAAAAAACTTAATTATATATAATATTAAGTTTAAATATAGGAAGGATTTCCTTGAAACAGAAAGCAGTAATTATAGAGCAAATACTACAAGTAATTTATTTCACCTTTCCAAAAATTTCCCTTTCAAGCTTTTCATCATGCCTGTATAGATCCTCTCTGGTGTTAAGATTCCCATTGATGTCAACCCAGGCAGTGAAATAGCATATCAAAACCGAAATAGGATGAGGGAGAATGACTTTCATTTCTTTGTCGGAATTGTAAATTTTCTTCAATTCACTAGAATTATAGCTTAATAAATATTCGGCCAACTTAAGAGGTTCTGCCAATCTAACACATCCATGGCTAAATCCTCTTTTTTGCTCAGTAAATAGTGATTTAGCTGGGGTGTCGTGAAGGTATATATTAAAGTTGTTTGGAAAAATGAATTTGATTTTTCCCAATGCATTTTTTGGTCCAGGTTTTTGGCGAATAGTAAAAGGAACATTGTCCTTGTATTTTTTCCAATTAATACTTCTTGAATTTAATACTTCATTCCCGGACAAAACCTCCATTTCATTACGATTAATATAATTTTGGTCCTTTTTTAAAGATGGAAGGATTTCATTTTTAATAATACTTGGAGGTATATTCCAATAGGGATTAAAAACCAGGTATTCCATATTTCCGGCAAAAATATTTGTTGCATGAATGCTTTTGCCAACAACGACTTTCATTTCCCATTGGTATTTTGAAGAATCAAAAACAAAAAGCTTATAGTCAGGGATATTTACAAGAATGAAGCGGTTAGGAATGGTGTCTGTTAACCAGCGCATCCGCTCCATGTTAATAATTATTTTTTTTAAAATGTCATCTGGTGAAATTTGAAGTGTGGATAATGTTATGCTATCCAGCTGACCTGAACCATTAATCCCATGATGTTTTTGATAGCTTTGAATGTAGTTTGAAAATAGGGGACAGTCATATTGATCATAAGAATATTCGTCTAATAATTTTAGATAATTGATTATCGATTTTGGGATTGAGTCTACAGGTAAATTAGAAAATTGTAGTGATTTTATTTCCTCATGTAGTTCTGTAAGTTGAGGAAAAATTGACTTCAAATAGATCAGCTTCGTTCTTAAGCTTTGATAAAATGGATTTATGGGTTCATATTTTGAAAAATCCTTATCTTTTTTAACAATACTTTCTAATAAATGATCATAGTTTTTCTTTCTTCTGGGAATGTACCATTCAAGATCTTTTGGGTTTTTATAAATTCCGGAATATACTTTATGTGCATAATTGAAAAAAGATGTGGTGAGAAAAAATTCTACATTATAGATTTCTTCGGGATGTTTATAAAAGTAATTAGAGTCATGGTTTAGCTTTTCATAAATTTGATCTAATAGGTCTAATTTTATTGTGCTGTCTCCAAGCTGAAGTTTGTATAAATCGACTAAGTTACTAAAGTTAACAGCTGCTTCAGAAATTCCATTTTCTGTAAACCATGCAAATTGATTTTCTCTTCTTTCATAAAAAGACAGGATGTCTTCACAAATATTTGAATCTATATTGAACTTTTCTAAATATGTAACAAATTTACTTCTGTCTATGGTTAAATCTGTAAATTTTGTTGGGGAATATAATGTAGTGTCCTGGATCAGAAATTTTTTGTTGTGTTTATGGACACAAGAAGTATACACCAAAAAATGGCTTGTGAATAATATAAAAACTAAACTTAAAAAAACTTGGCAGAAAACTTTTTCAAGCAAGTATTTAAACATTAGTTTATATCTGGTAATTTTTAGTTTTCAACAATAAAATATTTTATGCTTTAATATTTTGTTGGCCATGAATATATAGCAAACTTCCATTACCGATTTTTGGTAAAATTGTTTTAAGAATGGAACTTGGTAAAGCAGGGCATCCAAAACTCCTACCCAATTTTCCATTTTTTTCAATATAGTCCTTACTAACATATTCAGCAGCATGAATGATTATTTCTCTGTTTCTGGCTTGATCATTTAGACCCTTTTCCAAGCCTTCCAGCAAAAGTGCATCTCCATGTTTTGGGCTTTTTATTTTCGAACCAACACGAAAAAAACCCAAACTGGATTGAAGTGAATTAGGTTTGTTTGAAAAAGAATTTGCCATAATAAGTCCAGAATTCCTTCCGTGTGCAACTAAACTGGTAGTTATTAATTTGGCATGTTCTAGGTCTATTACAAAAAAGCGTTCCTTGAAAGAAGGTAGAGTGAAATCACAAATTGAGATAATATTTTTTTGAGGATTGAATTTTCGTATGCCTTCTACAGCTTTTGAAAATACTTCAAAGCTCAATATTCCGGTCAATTCACATTTTTGATACAATTTTACCAAATGATCATCTCCGACACTTGCACTATTAACTGGAGGGTAATTAAATGAATGGTTTTTGAGAAAAAGTAGAACTAAAAGAGAGGAGATCAAGAAGAAAAGTCTTAGCATACAATCTCGTTTAATGGTAAATCAAAATATGTCTCAAAATGGTTCCCTCATTAACAAAAAAAAGTGGAGGTTATCGGAGTCGAACCGACGACCTCTTGCATGCCATGCAAGCGCTCTAGCCAGCTGAGCTAAACCCCCAGATTAAATTTTATGTAAATGCCCTCTCATTTAGGGCATTTTTAGTGACCCGGCAAAGGTAATATATTTTTTAAAATTTATTCATAAATCGTCAAAATCCGGCCATTCATTGGATTCTATAAGCGGGATATCCATTTCTCGTCTTTCTTTTTTTGTAGGTCGCCCAGATCCTTTACTTCTCAAATTAAAATAAGATGATTCCGTATAAGCTGTATTATATTTATTAAGAATCTCAATAGGCGTGAGATTTGTATATGCCAGACTGGCCAGTGTGGCGTTAGTTCTTTTTTCAGGTAATCCTAGGACCTGGTATTTTAAATAAAAGCCATTCTTCTTAATTTCTATCAGATCTCCGATTTTAATAGAACTGGATGCTTTGGCTTCATGGCCATTAATCTTAACTTTCGAAGATTTGCATGACAAGGAAGCTAATGTTCTTGATTTATAAAAACGGACTGTCCAAAGCCATTTATCTATTCTCATTTGTCTTATTCTAGTCTGGGATATTCTGGGTTCAAATTTTTTAAAGTATCGAAAACTTTCTTTGCAACGAAGTAATTGCGATACCACCTTTGATCAGATGGTACAATAATCCAAGGTATTTCACTACCGTTTATGGCGGATTCATAGTACCTCATGTACTTGTCCCACAGTTTACTTTCTTCAAAATCCTGTGGATTATACTTCCATTGTTTATCTAAAGCGGTCCTTCTTTCTTCAAGTTTTTCTATTTGTCTTTTATGCGACAAGTGAAGATAAAATTTAAGTATTGTAGTTTGGTTGTCTTCTTGTAGAAGTTTTTCAAAATTGTTAATGGCCTCCAGTCTTAAGTGTGCACGATCATCATTTATCCAATTATGTACTCTTTGTATTAATATGTCTTCATAATGAGATCTTATAAAAATTTTAATCTGCCCTTTTGAAGGTGAAAACTTATGAACCCGCCACAGGAAATCATGTTGCATTTCTTCCTCTGATGGTTTTTTAAAAGGGTGGGCATCAACTACTAATGGTGCACAGTATGTGAAAACACTTTTGGCAACCCCATCTTTACCACTTGCGTCCATTCCTTGTAGTACTACAAGTAAACTGTGTTTTTTTTCTGCATAAAATTTATCTGCAAATTCACCAATTTCTTTTGCCATTTTTTCAGTTTCCTTTACCATTTTCTCTTTATCTGCCTTGGCTGGAGCATCAGTAGAAATTTTACTAAGAATAATTTTACTCATAAATTTTATTTTGTTGACCAAAAATTTATTGCATTTTTTTTCTTTTGCCTAAGAAGGATTGGAGAATATAATCATATCCCTGATTAATATCAGCTTCATGATAATCTATTCTATATTGAATACATTTGTTTTGAATTGAATAATGATATTCCTTCATCTTTTCAATGTATCTTTCTTTTATCTGATGTGCCTGAAGGCGAACTTTCTCCCCTGTTTCCATATCAACAAATTGATAGGGACGATTTTCGAAACCAAATTCAATTTCCAATTTTCTGTCAACTACATGAAAAAGTAATACTTCATGTTTATTATGTTTAAGATGTTGAAGTGCACCAAAAAGATCATCTACTCTTTCCGTGTCGTCAACCATGTCGCTAAAGATTACAACCATGGATCTTTTGTGGATTTGATCTGCGATTTCATGCAAAGCCTGTGCAGTAGAACTCTTTCTATTTAAATCGAAATCATTGATCCATTTTTCTAGGATGCTTAGGAGTAATTGATAATGTGTCGTGCTTGATTTTGTCTGAGATTGAAAATTAAGTTTTTCATCAAACAAACTGATGCCAAAAGCATCTCGTTGCTTACGCAGGATATTCATAATGCATGCAGCCCCTAAAGCAGAAAATTTTAACTTATTCAGTATGAGTCCATTGTTTAATTTCTCTTCCGGAAAATACATGGATGAAGAAGTGTCGATAACAATTTGGCATCTTAGATTTGTCTCTTCTTCAAATTTTTTAACAAATAGTTTATCTGTTCTAGCATATACTTTCCAGTCCAGGTCCTTTGTAGTTTCACCTATATTATAGAGTCTGTGTTCGGCAAATTCAACACTAAATCCATGAAATGGAGATTTATGCTTACCTATTATAAAGCCTTCAACCACCTGATTGGCTAAAAGCTCAAGATGGTTGAATGCCTGTACAGGAAATTGATCAAAAAAATTCATATTTGCTTAAATAACGAAGCCCCTACCGTAACAAAGATAAGGGCTTCTTTATTGCTTTGTGTCAAGAAACTTAAACTAAGGAATCAATTTTTTGCTTTAAAGTTGCCTTAGTTGCTGTACCAACATGTTTTTCAACAATTTGACCTTCTTTTATGAAAAGAATGGTTGGAATTGACCTTACGCCAAATTGCATAGATACCTGTGGGTTATGATCAACGTTTAATTTGCCGATGGTGACTCTCCCTTCATACTCTTTTGAAAGTTCATCAATAATAGGACCAACTAATCTGCAAGGTCCACACCATTCTGCCCAGAAGTCTACAACGGCCACACCGTCCTTTGCTAAAGCACTCTCCTGAAAGTTGCTGTCTGTAAATTCAAATGCCATCTTTATTTATTTTAACTGAGAAAACAAGAATAATTGCTATTTGGTTCATCAGTCAAAAATAGACATTACATTTGAGGAATTTGAATGAAATTTATTGCAGATAAGTTCTTGATAATTAGCAGTTTAATATTTCTGTGCTGTTTGGGGTATGGAGTGATTTTGTATGCGCTTCCACCAGAGATTATGGAAAAATATTTTGTGACTTCTGTTTATTCGTCCAGTAGATATTTTTGGGGTACTTTGTCATTTATTAGCCCCATCCCCTTATTGTATTGGTGGTTTTTTATTCTCCTCATTTGCGGAATATATCTGGGTTATCTCAGAATGCGTAAAAATCTTGGAATAAAGAAGTTAATTCAAAAGGTATTGGCTTTTATCCTATTGCACGTTTCTTTTTTCTACCTGTCTTGGGGTTTCAATTATTTTAAAATTCCTTTAAGGGACCGACTTGACCTGAATCATGATATAGCTTATTTTGAATTTGAAAGAGAGCTAAATGAAATTACTGATGAGCTATGTAATTTAAGAGTCGAATTAAATATTGAGAATAATAATTTTACTTTTTTAGAAATAGAACGAGAACTCAGAATTCGAGTTGCAGATGTTTTTAATGAACTTTTTGTCTTTGGCAATAACCGTGTAAGAGTGCGTGTTTTAGAACCAGCGGGGTGTTTGTTGGTTTTTGGGACTGCGGGTATATTTTGGCCATTTTCAGGGGAGGGCTATGTAGATAGTGGTTTGGATTCTCTTGTGATACCTTTTACAATGGCGCATGAATTTGCTCATGGTTTTGGTTGGACAGATGAAGGGGAATGCAATTTTATTGCTTTACTGGCCTGCAGAAAAAGTGATAAAGGATTAATCCGTTACAGTGCTGAGTTGAGTTATTGGAGATATCTTATGAGCAATGCATTTAGAATATACCCTGAATTATATAAGAAGTATTTAAGTGAGATTTCTATCCCCATTCAAAGGGATCTCAAATCTATTGATTACCATAATAATCAGTTTCCGAAAATTTTACCAGAACTAAGGGATTGGTTTTATGATAAATATTTGATTTTCAATGGAGTGAAGGGTGGGAGCCAAAGTTATACTGGAATCATTAAATGGGTTATTAATTATCGCAAAAGACGCATATAAATTCAATAAAAAAGGCCTGATTTTTTCAGGCCCTGTAAAGTTTAGTTTTTATCAGTTGGAATGAGCGATATTCTCCTCATCTAATATTTTCTTAGCCAAATTGAGAATTTCCAAATTTTCTATTTGTACAATACCCCCATTGGGACCAGCTTGCAGATGGTTCCCTGAATTCTCCAAATGATTTGCTCCAAAATAATTCCTAACTGCTTGTTCGTCAATATTTAACTCATCCGCAATCCGTTTGATACTTCCACTGGGTAAAAGGTGTTTGATTTGACGAAGTTCTTCCAAAGTAATATACATATTTTATAGGTTTGAAATGTGAACAATGAAATAACACCTTAAGTTAAGATGATTTTATCATTGCAAACAAATTTTTTTGTAAATTTTTTAAATTACATCTTCCACTTTGGTGTAAGATAAATTGAATGCTTTTGCAACACCCTCATATACTACTTTGCCACCAACAACATTTAATCCCAACATCAAGGATTTATTTTCAGAGCAAGCCTTTCTCCAACCTTTATCGGCTAATTGGATGGCATAAGGTAGGGTAGCGTTAGTGAGTGCTACAGTTGAGGTGTAAGGTACAGCACCTGGCATATTAGCAACACAATAATGCACTACTTCATCAATTATGTAAATAGGATCATCGTGCGTTGTAGGTTTAGAGGTCTCGATACAACCACCTTGATCAATGGCAACATCTACCAATACAGTGCCAGGATGCATAGTAGAAAGCATGTCTCTGGTAACGAGGCTAGGGGCTTTTGCACCCGGTATGAGAACCGCACCAACAATTAAATCATGACTTCTAACCAATTCTCTAATGGTTAATTCATTTGAAAACATGGTATTTACGTTTGCCGGCATCACATCAGCCAAGTATCTCAATCGATTTAGGCTTATATCCATCAAAGTCACTTGGGCGCCCAATCCTGCTGCCATTTTAGCCGCTTGGGTACCAACAACACCTCCGCCAAGCACGAGTACTTTCGCAGGTGGAACTCCAGGCACACCTCCCAATAGAATCCCTTTGCCTTTTTGAGGTTTTTCAAGGTATTTGGCTCCTTCCTGTATGGCCATACGTCCGGCTACCTCAGACATTGGAATTAATAGTGGAAGACTTCTGTCAGGCAATTCTACGGTTTCATAGGCAAGACAAACCGCCCCACTTTCAATCATGGCATTTGTCAGAGGTTCATAGGATGCAAAGTGAAAGTAGGTAAAGAGTAATTGATCTTTTTTTATAAGTTTATATTCTGACTCGATAGGTTCCTTAACCTTAATAATCATATCAGCGATAGCATAAATTTCTTCTATAGTTGCCAAAATTTTAGCTCCCGCATTAATGTAATTATCATTTGTAAAACCACTGCCCACACCAGCGGTGCTTTGAACATAAACCTGGTGTCCGCGTTTGGTGAGCTCCAGCGCTCCTGCAGGGGTTAATGCAACTCTGTTTTCGTTAGATTTAATTTCTTTTGGAACTCCTATGACCATGACCATTCGTTTTGTTCCCACAAAACTACGATTTTGAGTGAACAGGGAAGGATTTCTCTTAAAAAAAGAATGCCCGCATACGTTATACGGGCAAATCTTCATTTAATAACCAAAACTCAAAACTCGATTAAGATGTATCCAATTATCATGCCAATTCTTTCCTAGAAATTGAAAACTGTACAATATTTCATCCTAATAATTTAAAGACATTACTTGTTTTGTATTGTATCGATTCATAAAGTTTAGATAATCAATGATTTAATAAAGTTTGGATTTTGAATAATTTAAAATTCTTCAGAAAACCATTGGTTTACGATTGTCTGCGTGAAGGAAAATGTTCAATAAACTAAGTTGTAATCAATAAAAAAGCCCATGACATTTCATGGGCTAGAATGTTTTTACATTTAATAACCAAAACTTACACAACGCGAAATTAATATATTTTAATATTTTTTAATATATAATATATTAATTTATAATAATTTCAAACATATAAATTATTATAAATATATAAATTTGTGTACGACTATAAATTATATAAAATTTATTTGTGCAACTTTTTCTCCCGATTGGGAAGATTTAAATAATTCAACGATTGCAGATTTACCGGCCGTTCCTATATCAAAACTAAATTCATTAACATACAACTCAATGTGTTGAAAAATCACGTCTCTATCTAATTCCTGAGCATGGGACTTAATAAAAGGGAATATTTGTTCTACATATCTAGTCGCATATTCCAATGACGAGAGGATTAACTGTTTTATTTTAATTTTTAGACTGTCTTCAAGATCTCTTTTTATACCAATTAGTCCAAGAGGAATTGGTAATCCGGTTTTTTGATACCAATTTTCACCCAAATCCATAATTTTGACCAGACCCTTAGATTCGAAAGTGAATCTGTTTTCGTGAATGATTACGCCATATGGATACACTTCGTTGATGAGAAGCTCTTCTATTTCTGAAAAAGTGCCGTAGAATTTAGACTTAGCGTTTGGGAATGAGTACTCAAATAAAAACCTTGCTGTAGTATTTTTGCCGGGTAGTATCACAGGACTGAAATCAATTGAATGAGGATTTCTTTCATTTTTAGAAATCAGCAATGGCCCGCAATTTAATCCCATTGCTCCCCCGCAGGTAAGGAAATCATAGTGGTCCGAGATTGAATTTGCATGTGCTGCACTTACTTTAATTACATCATGGGTATTTAATAATGCAATTTCATTAAGTGTTTGAATATCATAGTATTCTGTTAAAATATCTTTTTTTTCTATACCTTTAGCTTGGTTAGTTAACCCCAGTATCATTGGTCCGAAAATAAAGGTATCATTTGGACAAGGTGAAATCGCTAGCTTAATCCTATTTTTGCTTCCAGACATGCTTCCCAAAATAATTTACGAAGATAACCATATAATTGTCCTTGAGAAATATCCAGGGCTCCTATCTCAAGGTGACGAAACCGGACACCCGAACCTTATAGATATCATTAAGAATTATTTAAAGGTTAAGTACCATAAACCTGGTGAGGTATACCTTGGATTGCTCCAACGAATTGACAGGCCGGTAGGGGGATTATTGATTTTGGCAAAAACTTCCAAAGCCTTTACCAGACTTCATGACCAGATTAAAGAACGCACGGTAGACAAGTATTACATGGCTATTAGTGACTGTCGGCCACCAAAAGTTGAGGACGAGCTAATACACTATATGGTGAAGGATGAAAAAATTAATCTTTCAAAAGTGTATGAAAATGAGGTTCCGGGATCAAAATATGCAAGGTTACACTATAAATTGATTGGCAGTAAGGACGGAAAGTTTTTATTTCAAATTAAGTTAATTACAGGTCGTTCACATCAGATTAGAGCCCAAATGGCCCACATTGGTTGTCCTTTGTTAGGCGATGTCAAATATGGCAAAAGTCTACCGAAACCGGCATATGAACTTTGTCTGTATGCTTATCAGGTTGCATTTACCCATCCGGTACTCAAGGAAAGGATGGTTTGGACAAATTTTCCTGACCCAACAGGTTATTGGAAAGGTATGGATGAATTTTTTCCGTTATTAAAATAGAAAAATCTATTTTTGCGTCCGGTAAGGGTTCACGACCAGCTCCTTCTAATCCCCCAGGGCAGAAATGCAGCAAGGGTATGCGGTTGAGCGGTGCGATGGGCTCTTACCTTTTTTTTACACCTCAATTTCTCTAAAACATGAAATTTTTTATAGATACGGCTAATCTTGCTCAAATAGCTGAAGCTAAAGAGTTAGGTATTCTTGATGGGGTTACAACTAACCCAAGCCTTATGGCAAAAGAAGGGATAACCGGCAAACAAAATATATACACGCACTATAAAAAGATATGTGATTTAGTGGATGGAGATGTTAGCGCAGAAGTAATTTCCACTGACTTGGAAGGAATGTTGAGAGAAGGGAAGGAGTTGGCTGAGATTGCAGACAATATCGTGGTGAAAATACCAATGATTAAGGAAGGCATAAAAGCAATTTGTGAATTCAATACATTGGGAATAAAAACAAATTGCACTTTGGTGTTTAGTGCCGGACAGGCAATTTTGGCAGCAAAAGCCGGAGCCACTTATCTTTCTCCTTTTATCGGGAGAATTGATGATTCCAATTGGGATGGAATGCAGTTGATTTCAGATATTTTTGAAATTTATACTTTGCAAGGCTATGAAACAGAAATTTTAGCTGCCTCAATTCGAAATTCAAGACAAATTGTTGAAGCTGCAAAAGCCGGTGCTGATGTAGTGACATGTCCTTTGGATGCGATTTTGGGCTTGCTTAAGCACCCACTTACAGATATTGGTTTGCAAAAATTTTTAGATGATCATAAAAAGGCTCAGAAAACATTGTAATCTAAAAAGGAACATATCCTTCTAAATTTAGTCCATAAGCTTCTAAAGCTATATTTTTCTTAGGTTTATTACTTAACAACTTCATGTTTCTAATGCCCAGATCTCTGAGTATCTGACTCCCAATGCCTATTTCCCTTTGATCTTGCTCTGGCCTAAAAACTTTAGGCTTTTCTAAGAATAATTTAGACATTGGGTCTTTTTCCTTACTGTCATTTGTAATCAACAACAGTACACCACTTTCACTTTCTTCAATTTTTTTGAAGGCTTTTGACAACAGGCTTTGATCTTTATGAATCAATAAGTCAATGATTTCAGCCAAACTATCACAATATTGGGCACGAACTAAAGCGGTTTTCTCAGGATCTATTTTGCCTTTTACAAGTGCAATATGCTTCTCCCCTGAATTTATCTGGCTATATTGTATGATTTCAAAATTATGCCCCATAATTTCCTGAGACCACCTTTCTTCAGATTTTACTAATCGTTCACTTCTAAGTCTGTACTCTATTAAATCGCTTATTGAGATTATTTTAAGATCAAATATTTTCGCTTTTTCAATTAATTGAGGGAGCCTGGCCATACTACCATCTTCATTCAGGATTTCTATCAATGCCCCAACCGGATGCATACCTGCCATCCTGGCCAAATCAATTGTCGCCTCAGTATGTCCAGCTCTTTGCAGAACACCCCCGTCTTTAGCCCTAAGAGGAAAAATATGACCAGGTCGAGCAAAATCGGCGGCAATAAAATTTGGGTCTGCAAGACCTTTTAAAGTTAAAGCACGATCATAGGTTGAAATTCCTGTACTGCAACCATGTCCGATTAAATCTACGGAGACAGTAAAAGCAGTTTCATGCAGAGAGGTGTTTGAACGAACCATTAAAGGCAGGTTTAATTCATCTGCTCTAGTTTCCGTCAGGGGAGCACAAATTAAACCTCTTCCGTGAGTAGCCATAAAGTTTACAATTTCAGGCGTAATGGTTTCAGCAGCACAGATAAAGTCTCCTTCATTTTCTCTATCCTCATTATCTACTACGATCAAGATTTTACCTTTTTTAAAATCTATGATGGCATCTTCAATGGAATTAAATTTTATCATTAGTTAACGGTTCTTTTTGGTGGTTGCCAGGCACTATTTTGAATGCCTTTAATAAATTTAATAAACCCATTTAACAGTGCAAAGTTCATCAAAATAAAATATCTGATACCACGCAAAACCTTCACATGCACATGTATTTTACTTAAAATCCAGTCGGCTATGGGAAGTACAAAATAAAATATATTGATTATGTAAAAAACATAAAGGTATGGATCTGGAATACTATAAGCCAGTCCCAATGCGGATAACCAAATTGAAATCAATAAGAAAGGACCAATCCATCTCAACACTTTATGTGAAAAAAAGGCATATGCCCTAGATACAGGCCTTGAAATTAAAAAATTGTAATACACTGTCAGGTTTTGAAAATTTCCAGCAGAAATTCTTGTTTTCCTCCTGAACTCTTCTTGAATTTGATTAGGAATTCCTTCATAACACACAGCATCAAGGTCATTAATACATTTGCCACCCATTTGCATGGCAGACATAGAAATATAAAAATCATCCATTAGAAAATTAACCGGAACTTTGGTGGTGAAGTTTGATCGAATACTAAAGCATCCTCCAAAGGCGCCCATCATTGCACCCCAAATTTCGCCTTCTAGATTTTTGATCCGTATTTCCAAATTCATGTATTTATCTTCGGATTTTGAAATGCCATCTTTTCTTAGATTTTCCGGGATAATTCTTGAATCCACCAAAACAATATCTTTGTCTTGAAAATTTCTGATTAATTTTTTTATGGTATCTCTACAAAGGATCACATTTGCATCATTATAAAGGATAATATGATCTGGTGATTTTGGATTTTTCTTCAAGGCTTCATCTAATAAATCATTTATAACACTTGCCTTTCCTCTTCTTTGTTTGAATGGGAAAAAGTTTAGGTTAGAATATATATGCGTTAATTTATGAATAATTTCATCTGAGCCATCAGCAGAACAATCTGAACCAACAAACACATTTAATTTATCTTTCGGATAATCCGATTCCAGCAGAGATATCAATTTTGATTCAATAATCGAAGATTCATTATACACTGAAGTGATACAGGAAATTATTGGTAAGCCATGTTCATCAGTCTCATGCTTCGGGTTTTTCTTCCTTTTAAAAAAATTTATTATTTCCAAGGAAATTGGATAAAATAAATAACTGTGCAAAAACAAGATAAGACTTAATATGAATGTTATTTTTAACAAAGCCACCATCTGTATCAGACACCATTAAATGTGGCTCGGGGAATCAATGACTTTTTGATAAGCGTTCAATAACTTCACCGCAAGCTTTGAGCTGTCAAAATTATTTAGTACAAAATTTCTGGCAGACTGACCT
Organism: Candidatus Vicinibacter proximus; assembly: GCA_016713905.1. Taxonomy (NCBI): domain Bacteria; kingdom Pseudomonadati; phylum Bacteroidota; class Saprospiria; order Saprospirales; family Saprospiraceae; genus Candidatus Vicinibacter; species Candidatus Vicinibacter proximus. The sequence goes on along the minus strand of JADJOE010000003.1, from coordinate 1,271,999 downwards.
AACCGCAGTAGGTTAATTTTTCCGTCATAACACATTTGAATAATCTGGATATAGTCTTCAACAGTATTGGCTAAAATAACCTGCTCCAAATGTTTTGCAGGTATCCCTTCCAAACCAATGGAACTAGTGATGACAACTCTACCAAGAGCCATTGCTTCTAGAATTTTGACCCTGATGCCAGATCCTGCAAATATTGGGACAATTAATATTTGGTGCCCCAACATAAATTCCTTACTGTCGGAAACAGAGTCATAAAAAGTAACACCAGGCATTTGGATGTTCGCAAGGTCTTTAGGCGCATTCCGGCCTGCAAAATGGAATTTCAAATTTGGAAATCTATTATGCAATACTGGCCATGTCTCATTAAGAAACCACCTTAAACCTTCAATATTAGGCATCCAATCCAATGACCCAATGAAAGAAAGGTTCAAATCTTTGTTGAATGCGGAGTATTCGGGTTGGTATTCTTTTAGGTCAAAGCCAACGGGAGTAGCCAAGCATCCATTTTTATATCCAAGAGATTTGAACATTTCCAAATCTCTTTCCGTGATGGCAACGAGAAAATCGTATTCGTTTAATTTTTCTATTTCAAACCTTTTAAGTTTTTTTGCTAAATAGCTCAAATAAATTTTCTTCGGAATAAATTTGATTTGATTGGAAATCCTATGCCAGATTTCATGTTCAATATTGTGCGCTCGCATTACAACAGTAGCATCCGAATTATCTTTAATAATTTTCAAATAGGGTGCCAAGTAAAGAGTCTCCAATTGAATAATATCAAACTGGTTATTGCTCAGGATTTCTATAAGTTTCTTTGAGAATTCATCTGAAACAAACCTCGAGATATGGTAAGATTCTGCGCTGAATAAATTTTTTAAAGCTCCCCAGGTTGTAATTTTATTGTCCACATCCACCGAGTGAATTTCTTTAAAATGACTCAGTTCCTTAGGTAGTAGATTACTTTTGCTTTTATAATGGTGTCTGCTTGTATTCATTGCCAAAAGCGTCACTTCGCAACCATTTTCAGTTAAAGACTTACTTAATTGGTTCACTGCAATAGCTTCTCCATCCTTAAGTGGGTAGGGGAACTTTTTACAGAGAAGTAGAATTTTCATAAAACTGTGATGTGGAATTTAAACGGTTATTGGTCAGAATTTTATAAAAGTGGTCAAATGTAGAACGAAAGAGTGCCAATAATTGTGCCTTCTTAAGTAAGAATTTTATTAAACAGCGCAAATTTAGATATTTGTCTTGATTTGGCATAGCCCGGATATCATACATTGTGATTATTTTGGTTTTTGATAAAAATTATAACTACTAGAAAATCAATGATTTATTGTAAAGGAATCGAAAAAAACTATCAAAAGCTTAAAGTGCTTAAAGGAGTTAATTTGGAAATTAAGGAAGGAGAACTGGTCAGTATAGTAGGATCTTCCGGTGCTGGAAAAAGTACTTTGCTGCACATAATTGGCACATTGGATAGGCCGGATAGTGGAAACCTAGTGTTAAATGGTCTAAGTACATCTAATTGGTCAGAGAAGGAATTGGCAGATTTTCGTAATAGAAACATAGGTTTTATATTTCAGTTTCATCATCTCTTGGCTGAGTTAACGGCATTGGAAAATGTTTGTTTGCCTGGATTTATTGCAGGTGGAACGGAGAAGGCTATACTTGATCATGGAAAAGAATTGTTGGATTATTTGGGATTAAGTGAACGCATGTCTCATAAACCGGGTCAAATGTCTGGAGGAGAACAACAAAGAGTCGCACTGGCTAGAGCATTACTTAATCATCCAAAAATTTTATTGGCAGATGAACCTACAGGAAATTTGGATCAGGAAAATTCTAGCGAAGTACTAAAACTCCTTTTTAAATTGAGGGATGAATTGAACATGACTATGCTGATCGTCACCCATGATCCTAATATTGCTTCAAAAACCCAAAAGACTTATACTATGAAGGATGGGTTGATAATTTTTTAGTAGGTTTAGTGTGATCCTTTTTTGTTTGTTTTTTGACCCAATCATAGTAGCTTGAATTGCATTCTCCTTTTATTTTTAAAATACAGGGAATTTCATAGCTGTGATTTTTTTCTATAAAAGATTCAAGTCGATCAGATCTTTTTTTAGTAGTTTTTAATATTAATAGAAGTTCATCTTCCGGATTTAATTTTCCCTGCCATTCGAAAATTGAAATTACAGGTATTATATGAACACAAGCAGCTAATCTGTTTAGAATACATAATCTTCCAAGTTCATTTGCACTTTTATCATTAGGACATGGAACGTGAAAGTAGATTAGCCGATGTTTACTTTTTTTCATGTCAAATCATTTAAATTTTGGGTATTGCGTTTTTTTAAATATTTATAAGTTTCCAACTGTGACCTTATTTTTCGGCCTCCATTATTTTTTCTAAATTGATTAATGGTTAAATAATTTAAACTTCTTGCTTTAACATTATCCTCTAATTGTATTTTAAGTATATCAAGGATCAGTTTTTTATGTTCAGGCTCGTAAATTGGAAATGCAGTTTCTATTCTGAAATGAAGGTTTCTTACCATCCAGTCTGCTGAAGAAAGTAAAACCTTTTCTTCTCCACCATGTAAAAAAAAGTAAACTCGTGTGTGTTCCAAAAAACGATCAAGAATACTAATGCCTTCAATATTGTCACTGAGACCTGGTTTGCCTGGTATTATGCAGCAGATCCCTCTAATGATTAGTTTGATGTTGACGCCTGACAAACTGGCGTCATAAAGTAAATCAATCATCTCTGGGTCCTGAATGCTATTCATTTTAAGTATGATGCCGGAGGGTAAACCCTTTATTGCTTGTTCTTTTTCAAAAGCTATTAACGCTTTGAGCTCATCATTTAAATTAAATTGTCCGACCAGAAGATGTTTGAAGGAAGTAGTTGGGAGTTTAACATTTTCCAAAAAACCAAATATCCTGTTTATTTCCTGTGTAATGCGAGAATCAGAAGTAAATAAACCAAAATCACTATATGCTTTGGCTGTACCTTCATGGAAATTGCCGGTGCTGAGATAGGCATAATTCTTTGATTCATTTCCAGATTTTTTTGTAATTAAAGCGGCCTTTGAATGCACCTTAAGTCCAGGGAAACTATATCTCACCTTTATTCCGTTTTTTTCCATCTCCTCACCCCAATTAAGATTAGCGGCTTCATCAAAGCGAGCTTTTACTTCTATAAACACAAATACGTTTTTTCCTTCGGCGGCAGCAGTAATAAGAGCATCCATGATTCTGGATTTTTTTGCAACTCGGTATTGTGTAATCTTAATCTGTGTAACATCAGGATCTCTAGCCGCATCTTCAAAAAATCTAATTACTGGTTCATATTCATGGTAAGGAAAATTGAGTAAATGATCTTTTTCATCTATCGCATCAAAAAGATTCGAGATTTGATGAAATGGTGGGTAGACAAGAGGTTTTAATACCTTATTTCTCAGATGTTTTTTGCCAAAATCAGGAAAATTGAAAAAGTCAAAATTATTATGGTATCTGCCTTCAGGAGTAAGGTCAGATTTTTGGATTTCCAACAAATCAAGGAAAAATTTTAGCATTTCTTTTGGCATGGCCTGATCATAAACCAATCTTGATGCTGGCCCTATGTTTCTCTTAATTAGTCCTTTTTTTATTTTTTCTAATAAATCTCCACTAAATTCGTCCTCTATGTACAGCTCAGCGTCTCGTGTAAGTTTAATAGAATAGGAATGTATTATATCATACCCAGGAAATAGCCACTTCAATGAAAATCGCACTATCTCATCCAGAAGTATAACATTATGTCTATCTGTCTCCGAAGGCAGAATAATAAATCTTTTTAAATGGTCTGATGGAATTTTTACTATACCATATTGTTCTGCAGCCTCAGGCTCGTCTTTTGATTTTAAAATTATGGTAAGATATAATTCTGAGTTGTTTAGAAAGGGTTTGATTTTATTTCCTACAAGTAATACTGGTTGTACAAATGGAAGTAAGTTTTCTTTGAAAAACGATTCAATAAACAATTCCTGCTGCTGACTTAATTCTCGGTGAGACAGCAGAAAAATATTTTCCTTATTAAGCTCAGGAAGAATCTGGTTGTCAAAAATTTCATTAAATTCATCGAGTTGTTGATTGACTATCTTGTACAATTCCTTCAGCCAAGTTCCAGGTCTGTATTCAAGTTGACTTTTGGTTTTTTTTCCCAGCATTTTTATGTTTCTGTGGTGAGCCACCCTGATTCTAAAAAACTCACCCAGATTTGATGAATATATTGCAAGAAAGCGAATTCTTTCTATTAATGGAACAGTAGGGTCCTTAGCTTCCTGCAAGACCCTATAGTTGAAATCTAACCAACTGATATCCCGATCGATGTATTCGTAATGGGGTTTAAGCTGTATCTTTTGCATCTATCCGAGACTCAATGTTTTTTTGTAAATAATTAGCGAATTTGACCATTTGGACAGCATCCGGGTGGTGAAGGTAAAAATGGAACTCTTTAATTCCAAAATTTCCTATGTTAAGAAATTGCGAGATCCATGAATTAATACGCTTCTCGTCATTTTTAGCTTTTCCGTCTGACAGATATCTGATGAATAGATATGGGCTGCAAACTTCCATATGACAAACATCTCTTCTTCCAGGTGTGTCAGTTATGACTAGGCCAATATTTAGCTGTGCCAACCAAGCATACAAATCTTCTAATTCATGCTTGTCACTAAACCAAGTTTCGTGTCTTAGCTCAATTAGAAAAGGGTAACAAATTGGTTTTGTATCCAGAATAGCGTAAAGAGTTGCCTTTTTTGTTATGTCAAAGTATCTTGGTAGTTGAAGAAAAGCAGGCCCTCTATGGATATCCAGATTTGTAAGAAACCTTTCAAATTTTTGCCAAATAGAAGCATTGCCAAGGTTTTTGCTGTTTGAAATACTTAAAGGAAATTTTGAACAAAACTTAAAATTCGGTGGAATTTGGCTCCTCCAAAAGAGAACCTTATCCTCATCAGGGATTTTATAATAACTTCCATTATATTCAATGCCATTGAAAATCTGACTATATTGAAAGAGGAAATCTTTCGATTTGCAGTTTTTCGGATATAAGCTTGCCTTTAATGCAGGATTGCTAAATCCTGTGCCCCCGGTGAATATGAGAGGCTTATTAGCATCTGATTGGAACCATGTTCTGGGAATTAATAGGTTAAAATCTTCATTTATGGTTTGACTTTCTTTGCCAAATTTCATTCATTCAAATTTAATTTGTTACAAAGCAATACATTTGGTTTACAAAATGGTCTTTAATGAAACCCTTTAGAAAACCTTTAGTTGTGGCAAACTGGAAAATGAACATGTTGCCAACGAAAGCATCCTCCTTTATCGAGGAATTTCTAACTCTGCGTGATAATAATCATGATTATGTCATAGCCCCACCTTTTACACATCTGTGCGACCTCCGTCAATTTATCCCAAAGGGTTTAAAATTGGCGGCTCAAAATTGTCACGAACAATTGTCTGGAGCCTATACTGGTGAAGTTTCAGCCAGTATGTTAAAGGATCTTGGAGTCAGTTATGTAATTCTTGGCCATAGCGAAAGGAGAGAAATGAATTTTAGGGAAAATATGCTGATCTCGAAAAAAATAAAAACAGCACTTTCTCAAGAATTAAAGATTGTTTATTGTTGTGGAGAATCCAAAGAATTGCGAGAGGAAGGCCTTCATTTAGAGCATATTATCAATCAATTAGAAGAGGATCTGGGGGATGGGTTGGAAGATGGGTTGAACAACATTATAATTGCCTACGAACCTGTGTGGGCAATAGGTTCCGGAAATTCAGCGACTCCTATTCAGGCCCAGGAAATGCATAGCCATATTAGACAATGGATTGGGGAAAACTATGGTGCTGAATACAAAGAATCTGTTAAAATTCTATATGGTGGCAGTGTAAAAGGTTCCATTGCTGAAGAATTGGCAAAACAGCCTGATATTGATGGGGCCTTAGTAGGTGGTGCAAGTCTGAATATTCAGGAATTTATTTCTATTGGACAAATTTTTAACAACTTCAAGTAGAATCAACGGGAGCAGAATATTGCTATAATCTATAAAATGTATTTTAATTTATATATGTAAATAGCTGTAAGTCAAAAAAATGAAATAATTTCATCCTCTTTTAAAAAGGCATTTACAACATTATCTTTTTCAGAGCAACATCTTGCGCAACATCGCGTTTAATGTCGTAACTTTGCAGCCTTAAAATGAGAAATATTTACTTAACTTTTTTTGGTTTAATCATTTTGATAAGTTCTTGTAAGTCAACTTATGAGAAGGTTAGGACTAGTGGAGATCCAGAATTAATATTAAAAAACGCCAACCAATATTATGCTCAGAAGGAGTACCTTAAAGCACAAACATTATTTGAATTGGTGATAAGTTCATTCAGAGGGCAAAAACAGGCAGAAGATTTGTATTTTAAGTACGCCTATACCCATTATTATCTTTCAGATTTTGAAACTGCTAGTCAGTATTTTAAAAATTTTGCCAACACCTTTGTTACCAGTAAGTATAAGGAAGAATCGGAATTTATGGCTGTTTATGCCATTTATAGGACTTCTCCGGATATAAAACTCGACCAAACTTCTACTCAAAAAGCAATTGATGGATTTCAATCGTTTGTAAATGTTTATCCTGAGTCAGATCGACTGGCAGAATGCAATAAATTAATTGATCAACTCAGGCTTAAATTAGAAACTAAAGCATATCAACAAGCCTTGTTATATTATGATTTGAAGTCTTTTCAGGCCTGTTTAACAAGTCTTGAAAATCTACTTACCGATTTTCCTGAAACAAAAAATGAACGTGAAATCAGATACCTTCAGGTCAAATCCGCCTATGAGTGGGCAGTAAATAGTGTATTTGAAAAGCAAAAAGAGAGATTTAACAAAACAATCGAGCTCTGTAATTATTACCTTGTGAAGTTTCCAAGTGGGAAAGTTTCTCAAGAAGTCAAACAAATAAAAAATCAGGCCAATATTAAATTCAACAACCCAATTTATGATGGATATTAAAACACAAGTTCAAGGAATCAATCCAAATGTTCAGGCAAGGGACATCAAAGCTTTAGCTGCAGTTACAGGAAATATTTATGAAACGATTAATGTTATCGCAAAGAGAGCCAATCAATTATCTAATGATTTGAAGACCGAACTGCACGACAAATTGGAAGAATTTGCTTCGCACTCTGATACTATTGAAGAAGTGCACGAAAATAAAGAGCAAATTGAGATTTCTAAGTTTTATGAGAAATTGCCAAATCCAGTACTGATTGCAATCGAAGAGTTCATAAATGGACAAATTGATTATACCTTAAGGACTCAAGAACCATCTGATTCTGAATAGCACAAGTCCCTAAGATTATAATGGATAATGCATGAACGCATTAACTGGAAAAAAGATAATCCTCGGGGTAACCGGAAGTATATCCGCTTATAAATCTTTGATTTTGCTTCGTTTATTGACGAAAGCAGGTGCTGAGGTTAAAGTTATTATGACTAATTCGGCCATGGATTTTGTTGGTCCCTTAAGCTTTTCTACCCTTTCCGGCCAAAAAGTATTGAATAGTCTCTCTAATGAGCAAGAGTGGCAGAATCATGTCCATTTGGGTTTATGGGCAGATTTGTTGCTGGTTGCTCCAATTAGTGCCCAATCCATGGCTAAGTTTACTTTGGGTTTGGTTGATAACTTATTAACTGCGGTTTTTCTTTCTGCAAAATGTCCTGTAATGATAGCTCCAGCAATGGATTTGGATATGTGGAAGCATCCTTCAACTCAGAATAATTTAGAAATATTAAAACAAAGAGGAGTCAAGGTTGTACCGGTTGCCGAAGGTATTTTGGCCAGTGGATTAAGTGGACCTGGGAGATTGGCTGAACCTGAAGAAATAATGGAGCTCGTTCTGGCGTTTTTTGATCAGAAAGCCAAGCTTAAGCACAAGAAAATTTTAATTACAGCCGGCCCAACTTATGAATCAATTGACCCGGTAAGATTTATCGGAAATTTTTCTTCAGGTAAAATGGGTATTAGACTCGCTGAAGTTGCTGCATCCATGGGAGCAGAAGTAACTTTGGTTCTGGGTCCAGCCAACCAAAAACCAGATCCATCCTTTCAAATAGAGGTAATTCATGTGGTCTCAGCTGAGCAGATGTTAAGTAGTGTTTCATCAAAAATTAATCATTTTGATTATTTCATTTTAGCAGCGGCAGTAGCAGATTACAAACCTGAAAATCCGTCTTTAGAAAAAATTAAAAAAACTGAAGATAGTATTACCTTGAAACTTGTTAAAAATCCAGATATAGCGGCTTTCATAGGTGAAAAGAAGCAACCAAACCAAAGGCTGATAGGTTTTGCATTGGAAACACAAAATATTGTCAATAACGCACAAACTAAATTAGATAAGAAAAACATGGATATGATCGTTATCAATTCACCAAAAGATGAGGGCGCAGGTTTTGGTTTTGATACGAACAAAATCCAGATTTTAAAAAAATCAGGAGAATTGATATCTTTCGAGCTTAAATCAAAAGAAAAGGTGGCCATTGATATTTTGGAAGAGATGATTAAACTTTGATTTTAAATATATGCACAAGAGACTAATCCTGTTGGCAATTGCCATGATAATGTTGCTGCAAGGCAGTGCTCAGGAATTGGATATGACAGTTAAAGTGATTGCGCCCAATCTGGGCACTAGTGACAAGGCTGTTGTGGGACAAATGGAAAAACTAGTTAAGGAGTTCATGAACAACCAAAAGTGGACTGGGGATAAGTTTGAATTGTATGAGCGAATTAAAAGCAGCGTTCAAATAACGATTAGGGAAGATCGTGGGAACAATTCATTTGTTTGTGATTTTGCAATCCAGGCATCAAGGCCTGTATATCAATCAACTTATGAAACGCCAATACTTATTTTGAATGAAAAGGATGTGCCCATTAATTTTGATCCTTTTAAGCCATTGGAAAACAGTAAAGAAACGTTTTTTGACAATTTGTCCAGTGTATTGACATTTTATGCATATTTTATACTTAGCCTTGATTACGACAGTTTTAGTCTGGAAGGTGGAGAGCCCTATGTCAATATTTTACAAAATATGGTCAATACAATACCTTCTGGAGCGCGTGGATTTGATCAGAGTTGGAGTTCTTCCTCAAGTAAAAAAAACAGCCGCTATTTTTTGATGGAGAATCTTATAAATCCCAGAATGAAGGCGTTTAGACGAGCGTTTTATGAATATCATAGGTTGTGTTTGGATCAAAGCACTAAAGATATGAATGTCGCGCGGAGAGATATGGTTGCCGCAATTAATGCCATTGCGCAAACCGATAGATCTTATCCAAATACTTACTTAATGCAGATTTTTATTAATTCCAAAAGTGGAGAAATAATAGAAATTTTTAAAAAAGGAACCACTCAGGAAAAAGATGAGGTATACAGGGCAATGACCGCAATAGATCCATCAAATTCCAGTCAATACAAGGTTTTAAAATCATAATCCAACCTACATACTCTAACGAAGCATATGAAGAAAAAGAAAATTGCCATTTTCGCCTCAGGCCAGGGAAGTAATGCAAGTCAGCTAATCAAACATTTTAAAAATCACCCAAATATTCAGGTGGTATTGATCATTACTAATTCATCAAAAGCAAATGTAATTAAAGTTGCAGAGGAAAACGGTATAGAATATTCCGTAGTCAATAAATCACTCTTGAGCAACAATAGTTACATGACATCATTACTGAATTTATACGATGTTGATTTTATAGTTTTGGCTGGCTTTTTGATGTTGGTTCCACCTTTTTTGGTAAAAATTTATGACCAAAGAATGATAAACATTCATCCCGCACTTTTACCGAAATATGGCGGCAAGGGTATGTATGGCCTAGGTGTGCATCAGGCAGTAATATCTTCTGGAGATCCAGAGTCAGGCATCACAATTCATTACGTAAATGAAATGTACGACAAAGGAAAAATAATTTTTCAAGCTAAGTGCAAGGTTGATAAAAAAGATAATGCTGAAAAGCTGTCTAAAAAGGTTCAGGAACTCGAGCACAAACATCTTCCAGAATGGACTGAAAAACTTATATCCCAAATGAGATATTTTTAAACTTTCAAAACAAAAATATTTATGTCACAAAGCGCCCTAATAGAAAAAGACCTACAAGGGCCTTATCTGTTATTTGAAGAAATAGCAAAGGATTTGCATGCACTTACCATCTCTATCGACAATCAATCATTGGTTGATACGGTAAGCGATTTGCGAAATAGAATTAGAGACCCCTTTATGTTTGTAATTGTAGGGGAGGTTAAGGTAGGGAAAAGTAGTTTTATAAACGCTTTGCTTCAAACAACAACTGAAATTTGTAAAGTTGCACCAAGTCCGATGACCGATACTATTCAACAAATAGTTTATGGGCCAGAGTATATGGAAATAGCCTTAAGTTCTGTTTTAAAAAGAATTACCTATCCAGAAGAAATTTTAAAAGAAATTGCAATTGTAGATACACCCGGAACTAATACAATCATTCAGCATCATCAAGAAATCACAGAAAAGTTTATCCCTGTTTCCGATTTAGTAATGTTTGTTTTTGAAGCAAAGAATCCTTATCGGCAGTCGGCCTGGGACCTGTTTACCTATATCAAGGAAGACTGGCGAAAGAAAATCATTTTTGTTTTGCAACAAAAGGATTTAATGTCTAACGAAGATTTACTAGTTAATATTAATGGTTTAAGACAATTTGCAATACAAAAGGGTATTGAAGAGCCATTGATATATCCTGTATCTGCAAAAATGGAGTTGGAAGGACTTTCAGAATCTAGTGGATTTATCGATTTAAGGCATTTTATTAAAGAAAATATTACCGGAGGAAAGGCGGCTTTTCTTAAGTTGCTGAACAATATTGATAATTGCACTAACATCAGCCAAAAACTCCAGGCTGGAATCCAACTAAGAAAAGATCAATATGATTATGATATTGAATTTAGAAATGACATTAGTAAAACTTTGAAGGAGCATGAGCGCATTTCTTTTAATAATGTGAACCTCTTAATTGAAAATCTTGTTTCAGCTTATCAAAATAGTTCAGCAACCTACAAAAAGGAATTGGAAAATGGGCTTGGTTTTATAAACGTAATAAAGAAAGGAATAACAGGTATTTTTAATAAGGATAATAATTTGCATGCGTGGTTGGAAGATTTTAAGTCAAGATTTGAATCAACACTAAAGCAAAATTTGAGGGAAAAGCTGGATTTGAATGTACAAGATATTTCAGATTCCATAATGCAAATGGCTCAGATTGTCAGTCTAAAGATTAAAGGAAGCAGAACAGTTTTGAAAAATGATCACGAAATATTTTCCGAAATTGCAGATAAGCGTGCCGGAGTTATGAGTGATTTGCAACAAACATTCAATGATTTTATCCGAAATTCCGAAAATTATTATAGCAGTGAATTGTTAAAGTCTGAGAGTAAATTGGCTCCAAATGTTGCCACCGGTACAGGAATTGCTATCATAGGTACCATCATTACTGCATTGACCCATGGAGCGGTTTTTGATATAACAGGTGGAGTTTTAACGTCCCTTGGTTTGCTTTTTGCAGGAATTACTTTAGGGTTTAACCGACGAAGAATTTTACAAAAGTTTGAACATGAATTGATTCAAGGTAAAAATGGATTGGAAGAGGAGCTTAGACATAAGTTGGGTTTTTACATTACGGAGATCAAAACAAAAATAGATCATAATTTTTCCAAATTTGATGAACATCTGGTTAATGAAAAAAAAGCAATAGTGGAGTTAAACCAGAAACATACCAGTATACTTGAACGATTAGGAGAAGTTAAATCGATAGTTGAAAGAATGTTTTCAAGGATTGTGAAGCAGGGATAACTATTTTCTTCAAATCCAAATTAATATGGATCTACATCTATGATAACTCTGATAGATCCCCAGCCTTCTTCTGATTTTATCTTTTGAGTATATTCTTTGATTTTTTGTTTTCCTTTAAGAATTATTTCATTTTTTCGTTCCAACTTAAGGTATATTTCTCTGGCATAAGCTCCCTTTATTCTAGCAACAGGTGGTTCGGATGGACCTAATACTCTTTTTCCCAAGAATTTAGATAAGCGGTTTATGAGCCAAATTGCTGCCTGATCTACCGTCTCTGACTTTAAATGCCTTAATTCAATTCTGATCAACCTAACAAATGGAGGGAAGTTAAATCTCTTACGTTCTAATAATTCTCTTTCAATAAAATTTTTAAAATCGTGATTCATCACATCATTTATTACAGGATGGGATATTGCATAAGCCTGAATAATTACCTGTCCCAAATCTTCTCTTCTACCAGATCGCCCACTAACCTGAGTCATCAGTTGAAATGCTCTTTCCTGTGCGCGAAAATCCGGATAATGTAAAATTTGGTCCGCCTGAATTATCGCTACCAATCCCACATGTTCAAAGTCCAGACCTTTTGTGATCATTTGGGTGCCTACAAGAATATCAATTTCTTTATCTTGAAAAGCCTCTAATATTTCTGTTTGAATGCTTTTGCTTCGGGCTATTTCCTGATCAAATCTTTTAATTATCAAATCAGGAAAATATTCTTTTAATTCTTCTTCTATTTTTTCTGTGCCAAACCCCATAAATTTCAGTGTGTGTTGTTCGCATCGAGGACATTTGGTGGGAATATTTCGCTTAGAACCACAAATGTGACATTTTAATTTTTGCTGATATTTATGAAGAGTCATGTGAATATCACAATGATCGCAATAGGCTTCCCAATTGCAATTTCCACATTGAAGTAAAGGACTATAACCTCTTCTGTTTCTAAAAATGAGAATTTGCTTTTTACGTTCAATTTGGTATTCAATTGCTTCAAGAAGTTCTTCAGTAAAATGTCCTTTTAGTTTTCCAAATTGAGAGGCTTCCTTTAAAGAGACTAGCTTAACTTCAGGCAATTGACTTTCTCCAAATCTTTGGTCTAACACGACTGAGCCAAATCGATCATTGATTACATTTGAATAGGATTCAAGCGAAGGTGTAGCAGACCCTAATAATATTTTTGCATTATGGTCCTGTGCCAGAATAAATGCACAATCTCTTGCATTATACCTCGGAGATGGATCATTTTGTTTATAAGATGGATCATGTTCTTCATCAACGATGATCAGACCAAGTTTTTGATAGGGAAGGAATAAGGAAGATCTTGCACCTACTATGAGTGGGTGACCTGATTTACACGCCTCCCATACAGCTAATCTGTCTTTTTGGGACAGGCCTGAGTGGTATTCAATTAATTGGGTTCCAAAATATTTTTTAATTCTTTGTACCAACTGTGAAGTCAATGCAATCTCCGGAACAAGGTACAAAACTTGTTTGCCAAGGAGAATATTTTCCTTGATCAGTTCCATATAAATTTGGGTCTTACCACTTCCTGTGATTCCCCTAAGCAACACCACAGATTTCTTTAACCAAGTACTTTTTATATCCTCTAAACAGGTCTGCTGAATAGCGGATAATTGGAATTGTAAAATAGTATTCGTCGTTTCAGGATATGAATATTTTTCTAATTCAATTTGTTCGAAAATACCTTTTTGTAAAAGTGAATTAGATACTGTTGAGGAACATCCGCTAATGTTGAGTAGTTCTTTAAGTTTAATCCAACTTTTATCTCTGCGCTCATTTAGATAGCATAAAACTAGACGACTTTGATTTTGAGATTTTTGTATAGACAACAATGACCTGTTCATCTCTTCAGAATCTTCAGTTAACTTTCGGTTTAACCGGATCCATTTAATTTTTGGTAGTTTTTCTTGGTCGGATAGTCGTTCAGTAACCAAGATAAGTCCATCATCAATCAATTTCTTAATGGGTTTAAGAATAGATTTTTTTTGAAGAATATTTCTGATATCCAGAACACTTAGTTCATTCCTAATGTCTAAAGCTTCAAGAATTAAAAATTCATCATTGCTTAAGGAATAATCTAAATAATTAATTTCTTCTTTTTTAAGGAAATGTGTTTCGCTGGCCAATCGAAATGCAGAGGGTAGAGCAGCGCTCATCACATCTCCAATACTACATAAGTAATATTCACTTATCCATATCCAGAAATCCAGTTGAATTTTATCCACTATTGGCTCTTCATCCAATATATCTAATATTGGTTTTGGGTTTGGCCAGTTTGTCTTCAATGGAAGACTTTTTACAATGCCAGCATAATGCTTTCTTTTACCAAATTCCACTTCCACTCTTTTGCCAATTGCAATACGATCTTTAAATTCCTCTGGTACAATATAAGTGAAGCATCCTTCTGCAGCTAGAGGTACAATAATTTCTGCGTAGACTTGTTCCATTGTACTTTAGGGTTATTTTTTAAACGCAAAATAGACTGCAGCAATAATGCATAAAAAACTAATGATGTGATTTTTAGTAAAGGTCTCTGTTTTAAAGAATATTAAAGTGAATAAAACAAATACAAATAAAGTAATGACTTCTTGAATTACTTTTAATTGAAATAATGAAAATGGGCCTCCATTGCCAATAAAACCAATTTTATTTCCAGGAACCTGAAGGCAATATTCAAAAAATGCGATTCCCCAGGAAAACAAAATCAAGCCTGGAATTCCCCACTTTTGAATTCCGGTCACCTCCTTAAGTCTCAAATGTCCATACCAAGCCATTGTCATAAAAATATTAGCGAGGGTAAGGAGCAAAACAGTATATAAAGATTTCATTTAATTTGTAATTAGCTCAAAATTAATACTTACTCTTTAATTTTGTTAAATTAAGATGGAGTTATTCTATTTTGATAAGGATTTATCAAAATAATATTTAATTTTATATTCTGGCAACCACCTCAATTGAACAAAAGAAATGATTTTTTCATTTTTTTATTATTCTTTTCTTTCCCTATATTTAACTTTTAATGTACAAGTTAACCTGCCGGAGGTGTGTGATAACTCCTTGGACGATGATGGTGACGGACTTATAGATTTAAACGACCCAGATTGTAAATGTTCAGGAATTAAGGATACGATATTTATTCCTTCTTCTTTAATTCCAAATCCTTCTTTTGAAGATTACATCATTTGCCCAGATACAGTTGCCCAATTAGACCGGTGCCGCTCATGGATTCAAGCTTCTTCAGCAACTTCCGATTATTTTCACACCTGCGGTTTTACTTCAGATGTAGTGCGTGGCAAACCTCCACAGCCACTTCCAGCAGGAAATGGTTATGTAGGGTTCCTTGATATTCAGGATTTTGCCGGGCGGGGACGATATAAAGAATATGTAGGTGCTTGTCTTACAACACCAATGTTGCCAGGGAAGGAATATACATTGAGCTTTTGGATTGGCTTTGGAACACCCGGAACTCAAGCTCTTGGAAATGTTTTTGTAGGACCAAGACGTACTTTCAATATGGGTATTTTTGCAAGTAGTGATTGCACAAATTTGCCTTTTGGTGGGCCATTTGGAAATTGGCTTTGTCCTACCGCTTATGCTGGATGGTTTGAAATGACTAGAGTAAGTCTTACAGGACGCAACGCTTGGATAAAAACGACTGTTAAATTGAAGCCAAATGTAAAAGTGGAAACTCTTGTTTTGGGGCCTGCATGCGCTGCAACAGATGGGACTTATTATTATTGGTTGGATGAGTTGATTCTTGAGGAATCTACCAAATTTGATTCACTTTATTTTGACATAAGTGGAAGTCCGTGCTCAGATACTATTATCCTGAAGTCAAATGGAGCCAAGCTTCCAAAAATTACTCACCAATGGTATAAGGACGGTATTGCAATTCCGGGTGCAACGGATATTAATTTGTCCATACCGAAAGGTGAAGAAGGCAGGTATCAGTTAAGAGCATTTGATGGAAAAGATTGTGAACTTAGTAATTATTACGATTATATTAACGATACTTCTTTTACTTTTATTGATTCCATAATTTGTTCCGGCAATTCTGTTAATGTAGCAGGGCGTGTATTTGATACTTCCGGAGTGTATGAAATCGTAATCCCGAATTTCAGAGGTTGTGATAGTATAATAAAATTAGAACTTGAAGTAATATCCACAGCTTTTGGGCACTTGGATACTACTATATGTATCGGCAATTATATTGAGATTGAAGGAGTAAAATACAATCAATCAGGAACCTATGGAGTGCCGTTGATTTCCTATAAATCATGTGACAGTGTACTTGTCTTAAACCTAAAGGTGGTAAGTCAATTTGTAACTAAACTGGATACAACATTATGTGAAGGGGATTATTTATCGATTGATGGAATTAATTATTCTAAAGAGGGAAATTATTTAATTAAATTTTTGTCTGCGCAAGGATGTGATAGTGTTTTAGATCTAAACATAAAAATTAATAACCTTAAGGTTACCAATGTTGATTATATGTTATGTGAAGGAGACTCACTTTTAATCAATAATCAGCTTATTAAAAAATCTGGTCTTTACCAATCCATTTTTGCTTCCTACAATGGATGTGACAGTTTGGTCAATTTTAATGTGCTTGTAAATTCAAATAACTACGTAAAAATTGATACCATTCTTTGCTCAGGAGAATTTATTCAAATCGGAGGAGTCAATTATGGAACTAATGGTATTTATACTGTCCCATTTAAAAATATTAATGGATGTGACAGCCTGGTTGAATTACATCTACAAATAATTCCAGTACAAAATATTAAATTGGATACTGGAATATGCGAAGGTAGTTTTCTTTCAGTTGGTAAAACAAATTTCAGTAGGCCTGGTACATATAGAATCAATTTAGTAAACCAATTGGGTTGCGACAGTATAATTGATCTTCAATTGAAGAATTACATAAACACTTCATCTGATGTAAATAGAAGCATTTGTAATGGTGAAACATTGAGTATAGGGACACAAAATATTTTTGAATCTGGTAATTATCAAATTAAACTGATTAATTCAAATGGATGTGACAGTTTGATCAACTTATCATTGACAGAAGCCTTACCGATTAATATAAAAATAGATACGATCATATGTTTTGGAACAGAGCTTAAGCTTTATAACCAGATTTTCGATAAAAGTGGTATTTACAACTATAAAGGAAAAAGTATTCGAGGATGTGATTCAATATTTGAATTGAAATTGGAAATTTTAACTCAACTAAGCGTGCTCGATTCATTGGGACAGAATATATGTCCGGGTGATTCAAGTGGAAGTATCCGGCTTACTGTGGATGGTGGCAAGCCACCATATAATTTCCAATGGAATGATAAAAGTATTGGAAAAGATATTCTGAATATTAAATCCGGGCATTATCAAGTAACAATCACGGATGCCATTGGATGTAGTATATTGAAGGAATTTGAATTGCCTGATTCAGGATGTTTTTGTTTTAATCTGATAACTGAAAATGGAAATTGCGAAAATGAATCAAAAGGTAACTTGCTAATTGAAAAGATTGGTGGGGGAAAGTATCCTTTGAGTTATTTTCTAAATTCAGTTCCAAAATTTCCAATCAATAATAAAATTAGCGATCTGAATTCAGGAAATTACCAAATGAATATTGTAGATGCAAACGGGTGCTTATTTAAGAAGGATTTTAATATAAAATATAATATTGAAGACAGGATAAAATATCCGAATGACAGCCTGTGGGTCTTTGTCGGGGATAGCGTTTTTCCTGAATTTTATCATCTGGATACGAATGGAATTGAATTTAATTGGAGAGGAAATGGTTTAATCAATTGTCTGGATTGCAAGAAAACTGCATTATTGGCACAACCTGGGGTCAACGAATATCTGGTAATTGCAATAGATGCCAATGGTTGTGAATACGAATATAGACTCATTGTTTCGACCAGGCAAAACTTTTATGTGCCCAATGTTTTTAGTCCAAATGGTGACCAGCAGAATGACTATTTCAATTTGCACAGTGACCCTAGTATAGAAACGATTGACCTTTTACAAATTTATGACCGGTGGGGAGGAAGGATTTTTGAAAGTAAAGGTGGGCATCCAAATAGTTCTGATGGTGCGTGGCATGGAGATTCTAACGAATTACCTGTGAATCCGGGAGTTTATGTTTATTTGTTTAAGTTCAGAGATAAGACGGGAAAGGTTTTCTTGTTGTCAGGGGATGTTACACTAATGAGATAGTTATATTATTTTATGACAAATCTAAGATCATTATTTTTTGCCAGATTTTACTGGAAAGGTTTTGTGTGATGTTTTCAATATCGTTAACATTATTTAGAACTCGTTCATCATTCATATTCTGTGCATAAACTACTGATAGTTTACCTACTAATGCCAGTATTTCAGAACAATAGTCCAGATACCGCACCATTTCAAACTTGGTAAAAGTTCTCTCGGGTGAAGATATTGTTTTGTTATTATTCATGAGGACGGAGGGGTCTTTTGTAAGTTGATGCATATCTACAACATGCGCCAGACTACGGAACTGATGTAGTGATTTAATTGCAAGATTTCGTTTGAATTTTCCTTCTAGGTTAAATAAGAAATAGGCAACAATTCCAATGAAGATTAATTCGTTGGTGCCACTTTCAACACCTTGCATTAATTCGGTAATATTCTCAATTCCTAAAGTGAAGTTGTTAATAATTAAAAACATTCCATAGCCAAGGATGGTCAGAAAAATAAGCAAACAGGTATAGGAAAAAAATCGTAACCACCAAATTGGTTTAACAATATTACGTATGTTGTTTTCAGTCTGTTGGGTGATTAACAATAATTCTTGAGAAATTCTAAATAATCCTGATTCAGGAAATCGTTCCTCAATTCTATTACATAACTTATGACAGGTTACTTCAATTTTCTGAAGGTTTAGTTTTGTAAAACTCAATTCCTTTTCCTTGAGGTCTTCTGGAAAAAGTCTTCTCAACATTTTGAAATCCCGATTTACAGGTGTATAACTTCCCCGTATGCAGCAGCAGCAGCTTCCATAATTGCTTCTGACATGGTAGGGTGGGGATGGATGGATTTAATGATTTCATGCCCTGTTGTCTCCAGTTTTCTCGCCACAACCACTTCAGCAATCATTTCAGTGACATTCATTCCTATCATGTGAGCCCCGAGAAATTCACCATACTTTTTATCAAAGATAACTTTTACAAATCCTTCTTTTGCACCTGCTGCGCTGGCTTTGCCTGATGCAGAGAATGGAAATTTTCCAATTCTAATTTCATATCCTGCGGCTAAAGCAGCGGCTTCAGTAAAACCCACTGAGGCGATCTCGGGAGAACAATAGGTACAACCAGGAATGTTATTGTAATCAATTGGCTCAGGATGCTGACCGCAGATTGCTTCAATGCATGTAATACCTTCCGCACTTGCTACGTGTGCGAGTGCTGGTCCCGGAACAATATCCCCTATCGCATAAATTCCTGGGACATTGGTACGATAAAACGCATCTACTTTTACCATGCCTTTTTCGAGGATAATTCCGGCTTCTTCAAGGCCAATATTTTCAAGATTAGGGGTTACTCCAGCCGCTGAAAGCACTATTTCACACTCAAGAATGTGCTCTTTTCCGTCTTTACGATCCTTTGCGTAAACGGTTACTCCTGTTTTGCTGCGCTCAATTTTTTCGACCGAAGTATTAGCTAAAATCTGTATTCCTTTCTTTTTGAATATTTTAGTTAATTCTTTACTGATGTCAACATCTTCACGTGGAACCAGGCCCTGTTCCATAAATTCTACAATGGTAACATCTGTTCCGAGACTTTTGTAAAAGTATGCAAATTCAACCCCAATAGCTCCTGCGCCCACGACAACCATTCTTTTGGGCAAGGACTCAAGACTCATAGCCTTTCGGTAATCAATTACATGTGTACCATCAATTGGAAGATTCGGGAGTTGTTTTGCGCGTCCGCCCGTTGCCAAAATGATGTGGTCTGCCGTATAAATAGTTGATTTGCCGGTATCGTCTTTTACCTCTACGGACTTGTTTTTGGTAAGTTTGGCATTTCCCATAATCACAGTAATCTTATTTTTTTTCATAAGAAATTGAACGCCCTTACTCATTCCTTCTGCTACGTTTCGACTACGTTTGACAATTTGTCCAAAATCTGCACTGGCTTCGGCTATTTTAATTCCATAATCTGATGCATGATTAATGTATTCAAATACTTGAGCAGATTTTAAAAGAGCCTTTGTTGGAATACACCCCCAATTAAGACAAATACCACCAAGGGACTCCCGTTCCACTATGCCAACATTTTTTCCTAATTGGGCAGCACGTATTGCGGCTACATATCCCCCGGGTCCTGAACCAATAACCAATACATCAAATTTCATGTTTCTCTTTATTTTTGGCAAATATAGCAGTTTCGAATTGGATTTTTGGAGGATAATATCCTAACCTTTCTTACGTTAATTGAGCAATGAAAATTTTGGTAGTTTTATTGGCTTTTGTTTATTCAGTTTTTGAGTGGTACGTTCATAAGGATATTCTTGCAGGCTACCAGTTTAAACTGCCTTCCACTCCCAAAATATCAATGGATAGTTTGAATACTGACTTGGGAATCATCTATTTGGAATCTTTTATGGTGACTGTTGGAGAAGGGAGTCATTCAATAATTTACCTTGCTAATCATACTCAGTATCCACCTGAAATTAACTTCAATGATGAGAGTGACTCAAGCGCTTACCACATTTGTCAGACAATAGAAGATCAATTGACTGAACAACTTCAAGGTGAATTGATTTATAGCAGCGCTACCAAAATGGGAGGAATTCCTTCAAGAATTTTTTTAATTCGTTATGGAGAAGATAGTTCGGTTTTAAAAATGTCGGTTATTCCTTTTAAAAACCATTTGGTAAGTCTTCAATATTTCTCAGATTACAATCAACGACTAAGCGATGATGCCGAGCGTTTTTTTAACTCTTTTAGTTTACTTCGAGAGGGGGAATAGACGCAAATATTTGGCTCTTTCTTCAAAATCTAATTGATCTATTTTCATATTTATTTCAGACAATTTATGCATCATCTCTTCTCCATGAGGACTCACCTTTTTGGTGTTTAAGTCAATATGTAGAAAGCGTGTCCACATTAAAGATTTAATTTCTTTTAAACCATCGTCCCACATTTGATATTCATTCAAAACTGTTTTCTGGTCATAATATATCATGGCAGATCGAATTCTTACAAATTCATTTCTTTTGGCTTCCTTAAAATAAGAAATCTGATGACCAACCACCACCCACGCCAAACCTTTTTGAGAGGCATATTCTTCAAGGTTAAGATCGTAATGATCAATGACATGGTCTTCTCGGGCCTCAAGCATATATTCTAAGAACCGTGTATTATAGAGATGACCCAGTGGATCACAATCTTTGAAGCGCACGCGTACGCGACTTTCCGGATGGAGTAATTGCATAAATTATTTTATTAGCGGTTTGATTTTCTGGTGGAGACGCGGAAAGATAGCCTCAATTCTTCTACTTTTTCAAGAAGCCAAGGTTTTCCTACCGTACTTTCATTAAGGATATCATTTTTTAATTTTTCCAGTTTTATTTCATTGTTTAAGTTGGTATCAATCAATTTTTTAGTAAACTTAACTAAATTCAAATAAGACAATTTTCGACTTTGATTTAAACTCTTGTCCCTGCTCAAAAAATTTTTAAAACTTTCTAAAAAAGATGTTAATACTTGAATCTCATCTAACTCAAAATATGTGGAAATCATAATAGCTTTTGAATCCAAACCATAAAATAACTCTTCATATTCGACTTTTTGCAATAATGGAATAACCTTATTGAAATCTTTTTTATGATAATATAAAAGGGCCATGTTGTAATTGACCGAATTCTCCTTGTACAGCGGGTTGAGTCTTTCCGAATAATCTTGTATAAATTGTTCCGTCCAATCAAATTCTTTTAATCGTAATGTAAGCGTTATGATGTTTTTAAATGTCCATGGTGAAATTTCATTATTTACAAAAATGATTTCCTTCTCCAATGATTTTTTATACAATGCAAATAACTCAATTTGAAAATCTACACTTTTGTTTAAATTTCGAATGTTATAATTGATGGCTGATTCAATAATTTCTTTTGCTTCGTCTAATGGAAACAGATCAAGATGGTTTTCAATCAATTCTTTAAGTTCCCAGTAATTGTTGATATTATCATTGTCAATAAAAGTGTCGTATATTTTTAAGTATATGGCAATGGGGGGAATTTCCTTAAATTCATCTTTTCTGGCAATTTCAATTATTTCATTTATAAACAAAAGTTTGGAATCAAGAGCTGAAATTCTATTCCAGCTTAACAAACTACAATAGTATTTAAGTTTCTCGGAAATGTAAAAGTAATCGAGATTGTTTACTATATCTGCAAGATTTATTTTACTGATGGTTCCTTTATGTACCCTGGTGGTTTCCAGATTATTTAGTTTGTATAGATTTTTTTCAATTTCATAGAGGTAATAGTAATGTGAAGAACCCTTATTTAATTGTTTTTTTGCCAGAGAAATGGCTTTGGTTTGAGAGCTGTTGAATAATTTTTCTATTTGTTTTTGATGAACAGCTTGTAATAAGTAATTGGCTTGATGTACCGGGTTTTCGTCGTAAACTTGTTGGGCAAGGAATGCTTCTCCTAAGTCCAGAAGTTCTGAACAATGTTTTCTGAATTTTTCGTCATGATAATTTTCATTTGGATATATAAGTTCCCAAATTTCTTTTTTACTCACATCAAGTTCAGCACCTTCACGTATAAGAGCTTCTAATCTATAGTATATTTTTAATAATTTCTCATTTCGGTTGAAATATGGAGATTCCAAATAACGCGTGAGTCGATTTAGTTGGACTGCTGTCAAACTACTGAGGAAAAGATAAATTTTTGTTTCCTTCATGATGAGGAGAAGACAAATTTAGAGAAAAAATAACAGTTAATGATTGCAGCCCATACTTTTCTGGCATATAACTCTTCACATTACAAAAATTAAACACTGTCTAAACTACAATCCAGGGATAGCCATGCCCTGACTTATAGACTAAAATGCAAAATTTTAAGCTAATTCGGAATTCACATTTTGAATTTCTGCCAAAGGCAAGCCTCAACTTAGAAACCCCATCAAACTAATTAGGTTCAACCTATTGGACTCATCAAAATTTTAATTAATTACACAAAATATAAGCTATAAGATTGAATTGGGTCATAGCCATGTCGAATGTAATAGTTGCTTATGAACAGGATTGATTTGATGAGGAAATATGGACGCCAGCATTGTTATTTTAACCTAAGACTACAATATTGATAGTTTTAGCCAAATTCTGCTAATTTAAAGAAGATCAACATTTTAAACTATTTATCAGAATATTAAGCATATACAAGTTAAAGTATTTGCTGTGTCTGGGTTTATTTTCATATTGTTATCTTAGTAATTTACGCATTATATATTTATAAATATTTAAATTACTAAAATACAATTAAATATAAAAAATACTTTAGTTTAATATTTTAATTATTGATTAGCAATTTTTTAAAGAAATAAATTTAAAATGTTGACGAGTTTTTTGGTTCTTTTGTGTTTTGACGGATTATAATTGGCAGATTTTCTATTTTATACATTATGAATATATATAATATTTAATTATTTGTATATCAAAATATAATCTAATATATTGAAAATTATTGTTATATTAAATAAAAAAATATGAATATAATATTTGGAAATATGAAATCTTGCGTTAAATTTGCAGTCAAACAAGTAGTTCATGCCAAAAGCCTTGCCTATTGTATTTTTTCTGTTCCTCATGGCAGGGGTTAATCTTTTTGGTCAAGGTGTTTACAAACATATCAAAGAACTAAAAAATTCCGACCATTCTGAAATTATTTCCTGGTGTTATTTCCCTTCTGTACTGGATTCTTCTTCTCACGGTCAATTAAGCTTGATAAAGAATGGGAGTTCCTATGAGGTTTTTTATGATCCGGAACTCAATTTTGTTGGAAATGATACAGTGGTTATTGAATACTCTGACGGTCCCGGTCAAGGTGCCAAGAAATTGTGGAAGTCCTACATTTATTGTTATGTAAACTCTTATCTCGAAGTAATATCTGATTTCTATACTGTCTATAAAAATCAAACCAATGTAGACATTCAACCTATGGGGAATGATTCTACAAGCATTCCTGGAGCCAATAGAATTCTTATCTCAGGTATTTCGAGTACCAAATTTTTATCTTCCTACAGTCAACTTAATGATTCTGTAATAAGGTTTACGCCAATAGCTGACTACATTGGCCCGGCCACTATTGTTCATAAAGTGTGCGATACTTTTGGGTTGTGTGAAAGTAATACCATTTATATCTCAGTAATTGACACCAACCAGCTGCCTAATACGGATACTCTTTTATTGGGTACTCCTGAAGATCAGTCAGTTCAAAAATCTTTGCCAAAAGAGGGCTTTAGCTTAAATCAAAATCCAAAAAATGGTTCCGTTAAAATTGATGGAGCTTCGTTCATTTACAAACCTTTCAATAATTTTAATGGTAAAGATACCTTTAACCTTGTTAATGGTACATTGAGTCGTAAAGTTTTTATGCGTGTTTATCCGATGGCGGAACCAAACAGTATATTGGTCCCGGATATAGTATATACCCCTGTAAATAAAGAAATAACATTTAATGTTGCGGCCAATGATGTGCAAAGCATTGTCTCTAAATTCTCAGTATTAAAAGATAAGGACCCTGCCAGAGGAACATTAACCAAATTAGACAATATTGGGAACTTTAAATATGTTCCCGAAACAGATTACAAAGGAGTTCAAACCTTTACTTACAAAGTTTGTCCACAAAACTGTGAAACTGCCGAGGTAAGAATTTTCATTGGCGATTATGAACCTCAGACTTTAAATACGTATCAAATTGCCACCCCAAGAAACACCCCAATTTTACTTAATTATCAGGTACCTGTAAATGCGTATAATTTTTCTTCCAGTTCCGATTCTGTAAAATTTTATCCTGGGTGGGATACCATCAATGTGAGTTACAACAATGGGTGTCAAAGTCAGGTAATTGGGTACAATAGCCTGATCTACTACCCAAAACTAAATGACGTTTCACCTGATAATTTTACAATTGAATATTGCATTAATGGCACAAACCGTTGTGTGACTGCGGATTTTGATGTTGATGTTTATTATGAAGCAAAGAATTGTCCAAAGCAATGTGTTGGCGACTGTGTATGGCCAGGTGATGTTGATCAAAGTGGTTGTGTGGACATGAAAGATTTGCTGCACATTGGTTATGAATTGGGCCAATCAGGACCTGTTAGATCATATCAGGGTTCAACATTCAGGTCTTATAGTGGAAGTAATTGGGGTAAAGAGTTGGTTGGAAGATCAATAGATATAAAAAATGCCGATACCAATGGTGACGGTAAGGTGACTGCCTCAGACACCTTAGCTATTTCAAATTCTTATCATAAGACCCACTCTTTAATATCCAAAGAGGTTTTTTCTAAGGGAGATTTTCCTTTTCTATTAGAAAATCTTTCTGGTCAGGTAGATTCTGGAGATTGGATGATGATTGAAGTTCAATTGGGTGAAGATGCCAATCCCGCAATAAACTTAGCAGGTTATTCCTATGTGTTAAACTACAATAAAGATGTGGTGAACGAATCATCTTTATATGTTGACTTTTACAATGATGGATGGTTTGCTTCTTCCTGTAACACGCTCAATATGTTTAAAAAGCCTTTTGATGGCAGGCTTGAAAGTGGATTTGTTAGGGCAAATGGTAAAAAAGTCAGTGGGCATGGTGGGACGGAAGTTCTTGTTTTTATTGTGGAAGACAATATTGATCCCTTCCGTGATGATGATGGAATTATTGAAGTGCCTTTCTACTTCCAGGAAATTATCATTCAGGATGAAGAAGGAAATTTGAAGCAATTAGAGGATAAAACCCTGGTTCTTAAAATTGACAAAAGAAAAAATAAAGAAGTTGTATTGGATCCAGCCCAGTTACTGGTATTTCCAAATCCCGCTTCTGACCATCTTATATTGCATCTCAATGGAAAAAATGGCATGATTTCTTACAGCGTAATTAGTATGGATGGAAAGGAAATGTTCAAAAAATCTGCAATTGACCCTAAGCATGAGTTGATTGATTTGACAGGGTTGGCAAATGGTTTGTATTTAATTAAAACTGAAACATTACTTGGGCCAATTACTAAAAAAATACTTGTTCAAAATTAATTTTTTTAGAGGCAAAGTAGTTACACTAAAAAAAATATAGAAGTTAAAGAATTAATCCCTGTTTTATTATAACCCGTTTTATTCTGATTAATGTTAGATAAATGAGCCGCGTAAAGCGGCTTATTTATTTTTATTGTGTGGGAAATGAGATGGTAATTATACACAGTACTAGTCATTGAATTTTATGTGTAGTTTTAAGGATGTGTATACTTTTTTTAAGAATAATTAATTTGTAATCGGAAGCTACATTGCATTTTTTTAACTACGCACCAAGGGAGAGTTTAATATTTATAGATGGTTAATTTTCAAATATTAAATTCTCTATATCTAAATATTGACTCATAGGTCTTAAGCTATACTTAAATCTACTTTTTAAAAGATCAGCGTTGTATTATAAATCAGGATTTATTTTTAAGACAAAATCTAATACACCATTATCTATAAATGTACAAGAAAGAGTGTATTTAATTTTCTTAATATTTGCGTGATATACAATAGGGATCAAATACCCCTATATTAAATCTTGTTTAACAGCAAGTACAGCAATAATAATCATTTAAAATGCAATTTTAAACCAAGAAGATTTTTTTGTCGTGCAGGCTGCTGAGAATTCAAAAGACCTTAATAATAATGGTTAACTCGTCATTCTAAAACACTCAAATAATGGTGATTACCCAATAATTTCTGCAAGAATATCCAAGTTCCCTTCTACTTTTTGGTTTATGTCAACTAGGATTTTAGAATTCAGAGGTAAGTATAAATCAACTCGCGATCCAAATTTTATAAATCCCATATCTCCTCCCTGTTCTGCCTGATCTCCTTCTTTAGCATAGTTGCAAATTCTTTTTGCCAGGGCTCCTGCAATCTGTCTCATTAGAATTTCAGTCCCGTCTTCTCGCTTAATAACTACAGTAGTTCTTTCATTTTCGGTAGAGGACTTAGGATGCCAGGCCACAAGATATTTTCCTTTGTGATATTTTGAATAAGTTACAACACCTCCAATAGGATAGCGATTGACATGAACATTCAGAGGATTCATAAAAACAGAAATCTGTTTTCGTTGATCTTTAAAATATTCTCCTTCAAAAGTATCTTCAATAACAACTACTTTCCCGTCTGCGGGAGCATATACAAGTGCATTGTTTTTTACCTTAATAATTCGTTCAGGGTTTCTAAAGAAATTAACAATCAGTAAAAATAAAATCCCAAATAAGATGGCTAACGGCCACAATAAAATACTGGAAAAATAATTGAGGCAAAAGATTAATACAATATAAAAAATGAGTGTGCCAATAATCCAATTAAATCCCTCCTTATGAATGTACATGATATTTATTTTAAATGAGTAAGCAAACCTACAAGAAATATACCAGTTGGAATGATGAAAAAGAAACTGTCGAATCGATCTAAAAACCCCCCGTGCCCCGGAAGGATTGCTCCGCTGTCTTTAATGTCTACGGCTCGCTTAAGTGAGGATTCATATAAGTCTCCAAACGATCCACTTATACAAATCAAAATTCCGATTAAGCAGATTTTCCAAAATTCAAAACCTGAATGAATCATGAAGAAATTGCATAAGAAAGCAGCCAGGATGCATCCAATCAATCCTCCAGCAGAACCTTCCCATGTTTTCTTTGGTGAAATGGAAGGCGCTAAGGGTGTTTTTCCTATGGCCTTACCTGTGAAATATGCAAAAGTGTCGTTACTCCAGTTCATGATTATAAAACCAAGAATCCAATACCGAGATAGATAATAATCCTTGCTAAGAAATAGAACTACAGCAATTAAAGGCAAAACAATATAAATAAATCCATTGGTTGGGGTCGCACATAAAATAGCATTTTCTTTTTTCCAAAAAACCAAAAACAAAACCAGAAAAATATAAAAAACAGAAATTCCAGAAATCCAAAAGGCAAAGTGTCTGAAATCCGGAAAGAAACTCACTAGAAAGGCCATTCCAACAAATGTGGATATGGATAAAATCATTAAGAATGTTTTAGCAAAATTGGAACTATTATTAAAGTGCCGATTCCATTCTCCAATACTAAAAAGGAGAATGATCAACAGCAATATTGATGCACTCCAGAAGTTAAATAGAATAGTGGATATCACCACAACTCCAAGGATTAGTCCTGTGATACTTCGCTTAAGCATGAGGGTTAAGTTTTTGTGACTTTGTCATCCGGTACGCAATCAAAGACGTGAGAACAGCAGAGATTGCTCCATAAACCCAAATCATATCTTCTGAACCAGATGGTTTTTCAAATTGGTCAATTGCCTCCGGCCCAACAACAAAAACAGTAATAACCTGACTGGTATTAAAGACGAAGTGTAAGAACATGGGATATAGTAAGTGACCGGTAATTCGATAGACAAATCCTAATATACATCCCAGCAGAAATCTTGGTAAAAATCCTTCAAATTGTAGGTGGATGGCAGAAAAAATAAATGCACTCAATAAGATGTGTATCCATGCATTTGGCAAAATTCTACTAAGCTGTGTTTGGATAATTCCTCTAAAGATCCATTCTTCCCCTATAGCAGGGATCAGCCCTACGACTATAATTGCAACGGTAAGGTCTGCTAGGGAATTCATGGTTAACATCTTTTTAATTAAATCGCCTAATCTGTCTTCGGTTTGACTCATCCATTCCGGTAAAGGAATGAGGTGGTTGATATGAGCAGTTAACCAAACTAAGGGGATGCAGGCAAAGAAAAAGAACAGGCTTAGCCATAAACTGGAAATAGTGGGATTGGAAGGGCATAAGCCGGAAGATACATCTTTCCTCCAAAGACTTAACATTGCAGCTGGAATAATTAATGCAAATATATGACTTAACATTTGCAGCGTTAATAACTGTTTTCCCTGGTAATGATCTACAATATTTTGGGGGTTTTTAGTCAAGGTTTCCAATGATTGACCTTTCATCACTTCAATTACAAGTAAAATGATTTGAAACAAAAGGAACCCAAAGAAAACCAAAGCCAAAAGCCCAAGAAGATTTTTAAATGTATTTTTATGCAAAGAATCCATGTTTTATGACCAGGTTAAGCGTAAATATCAATAAAATTGCTTTAATAAGAAATTCAAGAGGGGCGAATTTACCTGATTTATGTCAGGTTGCCAAAGACCTGGAGCGTTTTGGAGCCCAAGGCATTACTGTTCATCCCAGACCTGATGAAAGACATATTCGTTTTTCAGATTTGCCTTTATTAAAAGATATTGTTACCACTGAATTTAACATTGAAGGATATCCTTCAGAATATTTTGTAAGGGAGGTTCTGGATTGCAAACCTGACCAGGTTACCCTCGTTCCTGATCCGCCGGAAGCTCTTACTTCAAATACTGGATGGGATACTCGCAGTAATTTGGAATTTCTAAAGTCAATCGTCCATAAATTTAAAAATGAAGGGATTAGAGTATCCTTGTTTCTTAATCCAGAACCAGAATTGGTTACTTATGCTGCCCAAACAGGTGCCGATAGGATAGAATTATACACAGGTTTATATTCTAAACAATTTGTAAAAAACCCAATAGCTGCTGTTACCCCACATATCCAAACAGGTTTAGAGGCTTTAAAATTTGGTCTTGGTCTTAATGCCGGTCATGACCTTAATCTTGAAAATTTGAAATTTTACAAAGACCATGTAGAAGGATTAATGGAGGTCTCTATCGGCCATGCTCTAGTTTGTGATGCCTTATACTTTGGTCTTCAAAATGTCGTTCAAATGTACCTTTTACGCTTATCTAATTAAAAACATGTACTATACATATATTGAATTATATATATATTTATTTTATGTTAATCTTGGCTTAAAATAAAGTTAATAATTTCCTTTTTTAATTCAAAGAAGCATATAAATTTGCGAGTTAATCATTTTTAACCCATTTTATAAAATCTACTTAACATGAAGAAACTTTTGTTCATGTCAGTATTTTTCCTGATGTCCATGAGTATTGTGTCAGCACAACGCTTGGTGAAAGGAACAGTTACTGACAAAGAAGGTGTTGCCGTTATTGGAGCAAATGTTGTGGCTAAAGGCACCAACATTGGTACGATAACAAACGAAAACGGGGCTTATGCCTTAAGTGTTCCTGAAGGTGTTACAACTTTGGTATTTACCTATACCGGGTATGTTTCTCAGGAAATTGCCTTGGGGGCAAGCAATATGGTTGATGTCTCTTTAGCTGAAGGGGTGCTACTTAACGAGACAATAGTAACCGCTTTGGGGATTTCAAGGGAGAAAAAAACCTTGGGATATGCTGCTTCAGAGGTAGATAATTCTGTTTTAGGTCAAACAAGGAATGCTAATGTGTTGGACGCTTTATCCTCGAGGGTCCCTGGTTTGTCAATTCAAACAAATTCTGGTTCTCCTGGGGCTTCATCTTCTATAAATATCCGAGGATTTGCATCAGTTACAGGTAGAACAGAACCATTGTTTGTAATTGATGGAGTCCCGGTTAACAATAGAACAATAAATGGTATTACTAATTTAAATAATCCTAATGATGATTTTAATCGTTCTGCAGATTATGGTAACCAGTTCTCTGATTTAAATGTTGCGGATGTAGAAACTGCAACTGTTTTGCGTGGTAGTGCCGCGACAGCTTTATACGGTAGCAGGGGAGCTGCTGGGGTGATCCTGATTACTACAAAATCGGGAAAAAGGACTAAGGATAAATTAGGCGTTGAATACACTGGAAATATTGGAGTCTCCCAAGTTCTAAGAGTTCCACATTTACAGAATTCTTATGGGCAAGGATGGAGCGGTTTGTTCGCTTATGAAGAAAATGGTTCCTGGGGACCTCGGGCTGACGGAGTTGACAGATTGTGGGGAAATGTTGTGGATAACTCACAATTGCTAAAACCTTTTAAAGTTTTGGATGACAACTTAAAAGATTTCTTTGAATTAGGTCGCGAAACCTCCCATTCAATTGGAATCAGTGGTTCTAATGGAAATTCACATTTCAGACTTGGCTATACTTATTTGAACAATGATGGAGTGGTACCATTGGATGGCGATAAATTGGTAAGGAATTCACTTTCATTTAATGGAGGAACCTCATTTGGCAAGCTTACTGTCAATACAGGGGTTATATTTAGTGTTAAAGATTTAGATGCTGTGGCTACTGGTCAAGGTGACGACGCTGGAGCAGGAAAGGTAATCTGGCAAGAAATTATTCAGGTGCCTAGAGATCATTCCATTGTTGATTACGCAGATTACAAGAACAAATTCTACAATGTGGATAACTTCCATACCCTTTATGCACAGAATCCTTATTTCATACTTAATGAAACTGGTAACAATTACAATGAGAATAAAACCATTGGAAATATTGGCCTAGAATATGAATTGGTGAAAGGATTGAAAGCAAAATGGAATGTTGGAGGTGATTTTGCCAACGGTTCAATTTTTGAATATGGAAACGTATCTAAAATTACTGCAGGTGCACCTAATGATCCGGCAAATGATGTTGTTGGAAAAGTAGCGGAAGCTACAATCACTAATAGACAAATAAATTCTGACTTTACATTGGCTTATAAGTTGGATTTGTCAGAAGACTTTGATTTGGATTTATTGGTTGGTCAAAATGCAAATGAAACCACTTTTAAGAGTTTTTCAACGGAAATTACAAATCTATCTATTCCTGGATACTACAATTTATCCAATACAACAACGCAGCCGGTTACCGCAACCGCTCGTACAAAAAGAAGATTGGTTGGTGTTTTCGGAATGGCAACTTTAGGTTTTAGAGATTGGTTGTACCTTGGTTTACAGGGAAGAAATGACTGGTCCAGTACACTTCCAAAAGATAACAACTCATTCTTTTATCCTGGTGTAACGGTAAGTGCAGTTCTATCAGATGCATTCGACGTTTCAAACTATTTCGACTTTCTTAAATTAAGGGCTGGATATGCTTTTACCGGCAATGATGCTCAACCTTACCGAATTAATAGTGTATATGGGGCCGCACAAGCTAGAGCAGGAGGCTTTGGGTTTATTAATTTCCCAATTGGAGGATTTAATTCATTTGAAATAGGGGACAGAATCGGAAATAAGAGTTTAAAACCAGAATTAACTTCTGAATTGGAATTTGGTGTGGAAGCTCAAATGTTCAAAAGAAGAATTGGATTGGATCTCTCAGTTTATGACAAGAGAACAAAGGATCAAATTATTGAAATCGATGTAGATCCTACAAGTGGTTATAGATCACAGGTAATCAATCTTGGAGAAATCAAAAATGCAGGGTTCGAAGCAATGGTGGATTTAGTACCTATAAGAACTTCAAATTTTGAGTGGGGTGTTAATTTCAATTACAGCAGAAACAGGAATGAAGTTTTGTCATTAGGTGATTCTGAAGGAACTTCCATCTTGTTAAATGATGCATACAATGTTGAATTGAGAGCCGAAGTTGGAAAACCGGTTGGAACAATTTATACACCTGATGTTCAAAGAACTGCAGATGGTAAGATTGTAGTGAATCCAGCTACTGGTCTTCCACTTCAATCCGCTGCTAAAGTATTAAGAGGTTCAATTAACCCAGACTTTTCAACAGGTTTTGGAACTTATCTGAAATTCAAGAATTGGACATTGAATGCCAATGCAGATTACAGAAAAGGTGGATTGTTTTATTCATACACTGCAAGGTTGAATTATTTCGTTGGTAATGCCTGGAATACCCAATACAATGACAGACAACCTTGGATTGTTCCAAATTCTGTTGTAGATAATGGAGATGGAACCTTTTCAGAAAACACTACGCCAATTTCTAGAGCTGACGTGTTTACTTATTATGGTGCGACACCATCTTATGAATATAACCATATTTTGGATAAAACATTCTTCAAACTAAGAAACGTATCATTAACCTATGCACTACCATCTGGATGGTTTAAAGGTTCAATAAATAATGTTTCAGTGACTGCCTGGGGTAGAAACTTATTGTTATGGACACCTTCAGATAATCACTTTGTAGACCCAGAATCAAATACTTTTGGTACTTCTTTAGCAAGCCAGTTGGGAGAATTCTCTACTGGTCCATCTACAAGTAGCTATGGTATTACTTTAAATATTAAATATTAAAAGAAGACAACATGAAAAAGTTTTTAATATTATTCACTATTGTTTTATTGGCAGGCACCTCGTGTAATGAGTGGCTGGATGTCAATACTGATCCCAATAACCCCACTGAGGTTCCAGCAGATTTGGTCTTACCAAATGCTCAAATGCAAATAGCTGGTTCTATTGGTGGTGACTATGCAATTTTAGGAGGGCTTTGGTCCCAACATTGGACGCAAAGTCACATTGCTTCTCAATATAAGGATATAGATTCTTATGATTTGACAGATAAGGATTTTGAAATTGATTGGTCGGAGTTATATAGCGATGCATTGGTAGATTTAGCAGAGATAAAAACTAAGTCTTCAGCAGCTGGTGAGTGGAATTCATTCCTTCAAGCTACTTGTTTAGAAGCATACACATATCAGATTCTTGCCGATTTGTATGACAAGATACCATGCACTGAGGCTGTCCAGGGATCTGCAAATCTAACGCCGAAGTTTGATGATGGAGCAGCAGTTTACGATGAATTATTGACAAGGATTAATGCTGCATTAGCTAAGGATTTCAATGCGGCAACTGTAGTAAAAGTTACTTCAGATCTTATCTTTGGAAATCAAGACAAAGCCGCACAAATTGATAGCTGGAAAAGGTTTGCAAATACTTTAAAATTGAAGATGCTTTTAAGACAGACTGAAAGTGCCCGTGCAGCAGATGCTACTCAAAAAATTTCTGCTATGCTAAGTTCAGGAGCTACCTTTCTCAATGGTCATGCAGCAATTTCTATTTTTATAGATGAGGCAAACAGGTCAAATCCACTGTATGAAAATAACGTTCGTCAGTTGAACGTAGCTACTAACATCAGGGCTTCTTATACCTTGATGTCTTTTTTGCAAGCTAATAATGATCCAAGGTTGGATGCTTATTTTGTTCCCGGGAGTACGGGACATTTTGCCTTGGCCCAGGGTGATTTTAACGAATTGACATCAGTAACACCAGGAGCCAGACCTTCTTCCGCTAAGTTTTCTGCAACAACTCCATTCTATTTTTTCTCAGCTGATGAAGTTGATTTTATGTTAGCAGAAGCCTCGCTTAGAACAGGAGCAAGTGCTGAAAATCATTATTATAATGGGATAAAAGATGCCTTTGCCAAGTTTGGTTTGACAGCACCTCAAAATTTATTGGATAATGCTTATAAGTTTCCAACATCTGGAACAACTGCTGAAAAATTGGAGGCAATAATTACACAAAAATGGCTTGGATCCATTAATCAAGGGTATGAGAGTTTCTTTGATCAAAACAGAACCGGATATCCTAGGATTTCAAATGTGCCTGCAAGCGATCCTTCTTATGTGCCTGGTAGATACACGTATTCAATAGAAGGAGTAACAAGTGGCAAGTTTCCTAAACGGTTAATCTTTCCTGATTTATCAAGGAGAGTAAACCCTAATACACCAGCTTTTGTAGCAATAACTGAAAAAGTTTGGTGGGCAAAATAATTCACAATAAAAAAGATTCAAAAATGAAAAATTATTCAGCAAGCATAATATTAGTATTAGCGCTGTTTTTTGTGTCCCTCTCTTCTTGTGAGTTGGAGGATACAACGGCAAATGTTTCGAGAATTACCTACTATCCAACCATTACTCTTAAAGGAGCGCAATGGAATACAGTAGATCAAGGAGGTACCTTCAAAGATGAGGGAGTAATCGCTAAAGAAGGTGATTCTGAAATTCAAGTTAAAGTTGGAGGTGATGTTGTGGATACACAAAAACCTGGTGTTTACACGATTACCTACACTGCATTAAATAAAGATGGATTTTCTGCAACTGAATATAGATATGTTGGCGTAATAGCCCCTAATGTAAAAGGGACAGATATGTCAGGGACCTATAAAAGAAATGCAGGAGCACAAGGCATTAGTACGGTGACAAAAATTTCAGACAACTTTTACAAATCAGATAACGTAGGAGGGGTTGCTAGTCCAGGTCCTGCTACTACTGTTTATTTTTACCATTACGAAGGAGATAAGCTTGGTGTTCCAGAACAATTGGTTGCAGGTGCGACATTCTCTTGCATTAATTCTACGGTGCAACTCGGAACCAGCTATAAGTGGGTCGTTATAAACTCAGGGTATGGTACCGCATTAAGGACATTTATTAAACAATAAAAGTAATGACGATGAAAAATATCAAAATAGTTTTTTGTAGCCTCTTTGTTGTGGCATTTCTCAGTTCCTGTGATTTAACTGACAATCCTGCAATAGAAGGTTCTAATACCGAGGCAATGGCTGGAGAGTGGTATCTACAGTTAATGGATGCTGTGGATAGTACGCTTTATGTGGATTATAGCCTGGCCACCACTTCAAACACTGCAGCTAATGTTGCAGATAAAATGTGGTTTAACGATGGCGCTCATATTTTTGATTACCAATGCTTAATTAATACCAATCAAGCTGCACTAACTTTTAGTGCAACAGCAGCAGATAACTTAAATTTTAGTTCAACCCACAACCCACCTGCCGCTAAACCAGTTGTGGCATTGGGAACAACTAAATCAGTTTTATCTGCTACTCCGGAAAAGATGACCATTGAAGGTGGATCTATTTCAAAAAATAGCTTTACACCACCTTCTAAGACAAAAACAGATTTTTTGCAATGCAGAATAACTGGGTTGTACAAATCTTTCAATTATGTTGCAGATTCATACACCATTAATGGTGTCGACACTTCAGTAGTTTGGAAACTTTCAGGAACTTCAGAAAGTGCGGATGGCCCTTATATCATGGCAGGGTATAAGAGAACAGGGTTCTTGGAGGATGAACATTGATAAAATTAATTTTTAGAAATTTCTTTGAAGGGCTGGAATATTTTCCAGCCCTTTTTTATTCAGCTGATTAGATTCTTTTTTATCTTTTAATATTAAGCTAGGCATATATTTTTGTGAAGATCAAAAAAATTAAGCTTTTATAAGTCTAGTTTTTAAGTATGTTTAATAATGAATAATTTTAAATCTAAATGTGTAAATAAATAAAAGCGATTATCTTTGCACCCTAAATTTAGCATAATTTATGTTGGTAATTGATGTAAGAGATTCAGAATCAATTGATAGGGCTCTAAAAAAGTACAAGAAGAAATTCGAACAAACTGGTACTTTAAAAGAACTCAGAAGACGCAAGCATTTCACTAAACCTTCTGTTGAGAGAAGATCTGAAGTACTTAAAGCACAATTTAGAGGTCTTTATATAGCAAAGAACGAATTATAGTTTTCTTTAATATATTTTAGATTATTATTCACTAACTTAGCCAAAATTTTGGTTAAGACTATGATTGGTGAATTTATTAATTATCTAAAATGTGAAAAGAGATTCTCCACACATACCATTCTAGCATACAAGTCCGACTTAGATCAATTTTATAGATTTATTAAGAAAGATTTCAATTTAGAGGTCTTTGAAGAGGTTAATCATTTTCAGATTCGATCTTGGTTGGTTAATCTGAATGCCCAAGAACTTGACCCGAGTTCCGTTGTCCGTAAAATTTCCTGCCTTAAAACATTTTTTAAATTTCTAAAAAGGAAGGGTGTTGTGTTGCAAAACCCTATGAGAAAGATAGTCAGTCCTAAATTAAAGAGACGACTTCCTACCGTATTAAAGTCTACTGAATTAAACTTTTTGCAAAATTTTAAGGAGAAAGGGAACAACGGTGCAATCAATATTCGAAATTTCTTAATTGTTCGGTTGTTTTACGAGACCGGCATCAGAAGGACAGAGTTGATGAATTTAAGGCTTTCTGACATAGACCTGTCACAGCAGCAGATTAAAGTATTGGGAAAAGGACAAAAAGAAAGAATTATCCCTTTCGGAAAAGAACTAAAGAAAGATATTCTGCGTTATTTACCTAAAAGGTCAGAATTGGTGGGGGATAGACATGATTTCCTTTTTAGCACGAAGAGTGGGGATAAGGCTTACCCTAAATTAATCTATAATATCGTTGGTGCGGAACTTTCATCACACACTTCAACAAAAAAGAAGAGTCCACACGTTTTGAGACATAGTTTTGCTACTCACTTGGCAGAAAGTGGTGCAGATATTTATGCTATAAAGGAACTTTTAGGTCATACAAGTCTTAATGCAACCCAAATATACACACATAATACCGTGGCAAAAATTAAAGAGGCCTATTCCAGATGTCACCCTAAAGCACTAAAAATCAAATAGATAATTATGTTCTCATTAAATTATAACTAAAAAATTTAATTTATGCAAGTAAGAATTCAGTCCATCCATTTTGATGCAGATCAGAAACTTTTACAGATTATTGAATCGAAATTGCAAACTTTTGATCAATATCTTACCAAGTTGGAAGCAGAGGCCAAAGTAATCCTTAAAATGGAGAAGGTTGGACAGGTAAGTGATAAGATTGTTGAAATAATTGTTAATCTTCCAGGCCATCCTTTGGTGGTGAAAGCTAAAGATAAAAGCTTTGAGAAGGCCTTCTATATGGTGCTACACAGCCTTAAAAGGCAATTACTAAGATTTAAAGAAAAGCTTCAGAAAAAACACTAAGATCAAAAAAAATATATTGGCAAATTAAAATAAGTTTTATCTTTGCAACTCATTTTAAGAAGGGGTAGAAAAGTGTGCCCTTGTTTTAGTATTTGCCAGTGTAGCTCAGTTGGTAGAGCAGCTGACTTGTAATCAGCTGGTCGGGGGTTCGAGTCCGTCCACTGGCTCTGATCTAATTTATTTACTGAGGGGGTGCGCCGGAGTTGGAGAGCCGGGCCAGACTGTAAATCTGGTGTCTATGACTGAATGGGTTCGAGTCCAATCACCCCCACACAAATTTTTTTGTGTGGGTACCAAAGTAGGTAAGTTAATTGGACGTTCGGTTTGCAACAGCGAATACTTAAAGATGAGGTTTTGAACAGTAGTTTTATAATAAATGTCACGGAGATGATCTTCATTTTCATTTCTGCGACTTTAAACTTCTATGTTTAAATTATAAAATAAAGGCTGGGTTAAGGAATTAGCCCATAGTTATGGTAAAAGTCAATTCGAGGGAATTGGGTTAATATATTTTAGGCGGGAGTAGCTCAGTTGGTAGAGCATTAGCCTTCCAAGCTAAGGGTCGCGGGTTCGAGTCTCGTCTCCCGCTCATAAAAACCTCTAAAAGTAGAGGGTAAATTAAAGAGATCCTCCTTATTAAGGGGTTCTTTACACTTAGCCAATGTAGCTCAGGGGTAGAGCACTTCCATGGTAAGGAAGGGGTCAAGGGTTCAATTCCCTTCATTGGCTCAAACAAGTATTTTTTATTATT
Organism: Candidatus Vicinibacter proximus; assembly: GCA_016713905.1. Lineage (NCBI taxonomy): Bacteria > Pseudomonadati > Bacteroidota > Saprospiria > Saprospirales > Saprospiraceae > Candidatus Vicinibacter > Candidatus Vicinibacter proximus. The sequence goes on along the minus strand of JADJOE010000003.1, from coordinate 1,233,381 downwards.
CAATAACTGTAACAATCTTTTAAAATAGTATCCAATGGCAAAGGAAAGTTTTAATCGGTCCAAACCCCATGTTAACATAGGCACGATAGGCCACGTTGACCACGGTAAAACCACATTAACATCTGCAATCACTTCAGTTCTTTCAGAACAGGGGTTGGCTCAGAAAAAAGACTATGATTCAATCGATAACGCTCCTGAAGAAAAAGAAAGGGGTATTACGATTAACACTGCTCACGTAGAGTATGAAACAAAAAACAGGCATTACGCACACGTAGATTGTCCGGGTCACGCTGACTATGTTAAAAACATGGTAACAGGTGCCGCGCAAATGGACGGCGCCATCCTTGTGGTAGCTGCAACGGACGGTCCAATGCCTCAAACAAGAGAACATATCCTTCTTGCGCGTCAGGTAGGTGTTCCTGCAATTGTTGTGTTCATGAACAAGGTAGACCTTGTTGATGATCCTGAGATGTTGGAACTTGTCGAAATGGAAGTGCGTGAATTGCTAGATAAATATCAATTCAATGGAGATACAGCTGCAGTGATAAAAGGATCTGCTCTGAAAGCTCTTGAAGGAGATGCTACAGGTAAACAAGCTATCTATGATTTGATGGAGGCTGTAGATACCCAAATTCCAGAACCAGTGCGTTTGATTGACAAACCTTTCCTAATGCCTGTAGAGGATGTATTCTCCATCACGGGCCGAGGTACTGTTGCAACTGGTAGAATTGAAAGGGGTATAATTAAGGTTGGAGAATCTGTTGAGATTGTCGGAATGATGAAACCTGAAGATAAGCCTCTCACATCAACAGTGACCGGAGTGGAAATGTTCCGTAAGTTGCTTGACCGTGGTGAAGCTGGAGACAATGCAGGACTTCTCTTAAGAGGAGTGGAAAAAGACGATATCAAAAGAGGTATGGTTATCTGCGCTCCGGGGTCAGTTAAGCCGCATTTAAAATTCAAATGTGAAGTTTACGTTTTGTCGAAGGATGAAGGTGGAAGACACACTCCATTTTTTAAAGGATATCGTCCACAATTCTATTTCCGTACAACAGATGTGACAGGAGAGTGTCAACTTCCTGAGGGAGTAGAAATGGTGATGCCTGGAGATAATGTTTCTTTGGAAGTTACGCTATTGAGCCCAATCGCAATGGAGAAAGGTCTTCGTTTTGCGATTAGGGAAGGTGGCCGTACGGTTGGAGCCGGACAGGTAACTGAAATTATTGCATAAAAAAACTTGTTTTGTAATTCCGCAATCGGTTGTAACCGATTGCGGGATTTACGGGCATAGCTCAACTGGCAGAGCGACGGTCTCCAAAACCGTAGGCTGAGGGTTCAAGTCCTTCTGCCCGTGCAAATGAATATAGATGGATAAGCTTTTATTATATTTAAGGGAAAGTTATAATGAGTTGCTGGATAAAGTGACTTGGCCTACTTGGCCTAATCTTTTAGACAGCGCTAGGGTGGTAATCATTGCCTCTTCCATAATTGCTGTAGTAATACTTATTATGGACTTGGTTTTTAATGGTTTATTAGGATTCGTTTATAATGCTTAAAAATTAATCACTCTGTAATGGCTGACGACAAAAGGTGGTACTCGCTTAGAGTGATTAGCGGAAAAGAAAAGAGAATCCGGGAGAGGCTGATAGCAGACATTCTTAGATCGGGTTGGAGTGAAATTGTCACACAGGTGATAGTTCCTTCAGAGAAAGTCTATAAAATCAGGAACAGCAAGAAAGTAATCATGGAAAGGAATATCCTTCCAGGTTATTTGTTGGTGGAAGCAGTCCCTTCAAAATTTAGTGGAGAGATTATTCAACACATTGCAAATCTTCCAGATATTATTCATTTTTTGGGTAAGAATAATCCGATACCAATGACATCCGTTGAAGCCAACAGAATGTTGGGTAAGGTAGATGAGTCACAGGAGGCAGGAGAGACAATGATTGAGCCTTTCATTGTCGGAGAAACTGTCAAAATTATAGATGGACCATTTAATGATTTCATTGGAGATGTGAAAGACGTTAATGAAGAAAAAAAGAAATTGAAAGTAATTGTAAAAATATTTGGACGAGGCACTGAAGTTGAATTAAACTTCATGCAAGTTGAAAAAAATAATTAAAGAAAAGTCGTATGGCTAAGGAAATTGAAACTTTTATTAAACTTCAGGTAAAAGGCGGTCAGGCTAACCCGGCACCACCTGTAGGTCCGGCTTTAGGTTCCAAGGGGGTAAATATAATGGAGTTTTGTAAGCGGTTTAACGCAAAAACACAAGACACTCCAGGTAAGTTACTTCCCGTAGTTATCACAGTTTTTAAAGATAAGTCTTTTGATTTTGTGGTTAAGACACCACCTGCAGCTATTCAATTACTTGAGCTTTCAAAGGTAGCTAAAGGTTCACCTGAACCCAATAGAAAAAAAGTAGGTTCTGTGAGCTGGAGTCAGGTTGAAGAAATTGCAAAAATTAAAATGCCGGATTTGAATGCTTTCACTTTGGAATCTGCCATGAAAATGGTTGCAGGTTCAGCAAGAAGTATGGGGCTTACAGTATCTGGAACCCCACCTTGGGAAAGTTAAAATTTTTTTTTTATATCGAGGGAGTAAGTTAATCTTACGTTGACCTCACAAATTTATTATATGGCAAAAGTTTCTAAGAAAAGGCAAAAATCAAATGCCTTAGTTGATGTTGCCAAATTCTACAACCTTGAGGAGGCTTGTGGTTTGGTAAAAGAAGTTAACACTACAAAATTTGATTCATCGGTAGACCTTCATGTAAGGCTTGGTGTTGACCCTCGTAAACCTGATCAGGCGATAAGAGGCACTGTAACTTTACCAAATGGTACGGGTAAGACAAAAAGAGTTCTTGTACTTTGTACTCCCGATAAAGAAGCAGAAGCTACTGCAGCTGGGGCTGATTTTGTAGGTCTAGATGAATATTTACAAAAAATTGAAGGTGGTTGGACAGATATCGACGTTATTATCGCGATGCCAACTGTAATGGCTAAATTGGGAAAAATTGGTCGTATTTTGGGACCAAGAGGACTCATGCCAAACCCCAAGACTGGTACAGTTACCATGGATATTGCAAATGCCGTTAATGAAGTGAAAGGTGGTAAAATTGCATTTCGGGTGGATAAATTTGGAATCATTCACGCATCTGTAGGCAGGGTTTCTTTTTCTCCTATTAAGTTAAAAGAAAATGCTGAAGAATTACTTCAGGCTATTAATAAAATGAAGCCTTCTTCATCCAAGGGTGCATATTTTAAATCAATTTCCATGGCCTCTTCCATGAGTCCAGGACTGAAGATTGATCCAAAAGTAGTTCGTTAATTTTAAAAATTACAACAATGACTCGCGAAGAAAAAACATTGGCAATAGAACAATTGAAAGATAAATTTTCCCAGGCTCAATTCTTTTATATAACGGACTCTTCTACTTTAACAGTAGAACAGGTCAATAATTTTAGGAGATTGTGTTTTGACAAAGGGATCGAGATGCAGGTTGTAAAAAACAAGCTTGCAAAAAAAGCACTTCAAGGTATTGAAAAGAATGGAGAATATTCTGAAATATATTCCTCCCTTGAAGGCCCAAGTGCAATTCTTTTTACAGAAAATGCAAAAGAACCAGCACACCTTCTTGAAGCTTTCAGAAAGACTCATGAAAGACCTTTACTAAAAGCAGCCTATATTGACACAGATGTATTTACAGGGGATGATCAGATTAAGGTTTTAGTAAAACTGAAATCTAAAGAAGATTTGATTGGTGAGGTATTGATGTTGTTACAATCACCGGCTACAAGAGTTATAGGTGCTTTAAAGTCCGGTGGATCAACTATTGCAGGTTTGGTAAAAACATTGCAGGAAAGGTCTGAAGGAAATTCATAAAATTGGCTTCCAAGCTTTGCGCTATAAATATTATTTAACTAACAAAGAAAATTTTTTTTATCATGGTTGATGTAAATGCTTTAGCTGAACAACTGGTGAACCTAACCATTAAAGAGGTTAATGAGCTTGCTTCAGTTCTTAAAGATCAATATGGAATTGAGCCTGCTGCTGCAGCTGTTGCTGTTGCTGCTGCTCCTGCTGCCGCTGAAGGAGGCGCTGCTGCTGCTGAACAAACTGAATTTGACGTAATACTTAAATCCGGAGGAGCGAACAAACTTAATGTTATTAAGGAGGTTAAAAACATCCTTAATTTAGGTTTGAAAGAAGCTAAGGATTTAGTTGACGGAGCTCCATCTGTGTTAAAGCAAGGAGTTTCAAAAGAAGAAGCTAATTCCTTGAAAGATACTTTGACAGCTGCCGGGGCAGAAATTGAAGTAAAATAATTCTATCCCAGTCGAAGTATGCCTTTTAGGAAAAAGGAATACAACTGATCTGGCTTAGGTCATATTATCAATATGACCTAAGCCTTTTAGTGTTTTAGATAATTTTGATTTTTTTAATGGGTATCTACCCAAATAATTAAATAGATGGCTGTAAGCGTTGTTAACAAGAACTCAAGATCGAGACACAGTTTTTCCAAAGCTTCACTAAGCACTTTTTATCCTGATTTTTTGGAAATTCAATTGAAATCATTTAAAGAATTTTTTCAATTGGAAACCACTCCTGACAAGAGAACCAATGAAGGATTGTTTAAGGTTTTTAAGGAAAACTTTCCAATTTCAGATGCCAGGAGCATTTTTATGCTTGAATTTTTGGATTATTATGTGGATCCTCCCCGTTATGACATTGATGAATGTGTCCAAAGAGGTTTGACTTATAGTGTTCCCTTAAAAGCTCGTCTCAGACTTTCGTGTAATGATGAAGAGCACGTTGATTTCAAGACAATTGAGCAAGATGTGTTTCTAGGAAACATACCATATATGACCCCAAAAGGCACATTTGTTATTAATGGTGCAGAAAGGGTTGTAGTTTCCCAATTACACCGTTCACCGGGTGTGTTTTTTAGTCAGTCTTATCACCCTAATGGTACAAAAATTTTCTCCGCAAGAGTAATTCCTTTCAAAGGAGCTTGGATGGAGTTTGCTACAGACATCAACATGGTGATGTATGCATATATTGACAGAAAGAAAAAGTTTCCGGTAACCACTCTTTTGAGGGCTATTGGATTTGATACAGATAAAGATATTTTGAATTTGTTCAATCTTGCAGAGGAGATTAAAGCTTCTGCAAAAGAACTCAAAAAAGCAATTGGCAGAAAGCTGGCAGCAAGGGTTCTGAGAAGATGGACTGAGGATTTTGTAGATGAGGATACTGGTGAGTTGGTAACTTTAGAGAGAAATGAAATTATTCTGGAAAGGGACACCATACTTGATGAAGATAATATCAAACAAGTTCAAGAAGCGAATGTAGATACCATTATCCTTCAAAAAGAAGATATTGAGGAGGATTATTCAATCATTTACAATACGCTACAAAAAGACCCTTCCAGTTCTGAATTAGAAGCTGTTACTCATATATATAGACAACTAAGAGGATCAGATCCTCCTGATGAGGAAACTGCGAGAGGAATTATCGACAAATTATTCTTTTCAGATAAAAGATATAATCTTGGAGAGGTAGGTCGCTATAAGATAAATAATCGTCTCAAATTAAATACCTCTGATGCTGTTCTGGTTCTAACTAAAGAAGATATTATTTCCATCGTAAAATATCTTGTTTCCCTTATAAATCAAAAAGCAGAACTGGATGATATAGATCACCTTTCCAATAGAAGGGTACGATCCGTAGGGGAGCAATTGTTTGCGCAATTTGGGGTTGGATTGGCCAGAATGGCCAGAACTATTCGTGAAAGAATGAATGTTCGCGACAATGAAGTGTTTACGCCTATTGATTTGATCAATGCAAGAACTCTTTCTTCTGTGATTAATTCATTTTTTGGTACCAGCCAACTTTCACAATTTTTGGATCAAACAAATCCTTTGTCTGAGATTACCCATAAGAGGAGAATATCTGCACTAGGCCCCGGGGGACTTTCAAGGGAAAGGGCAGGTTTCGAAGTCAGGGACGTACACTATTCACATTATGGGCGATTGTGTACGATTGAGACGCCTGAAGGACCTAATATTGGGCTAATTTCAACACTTTGCGTACACGCAAGAATTAACCCAATGGGCTTTTTAGAAACCCCTTACTGGAAAGTTGAAAATGGAAAAGTTAACCTGAATCATGGGATAAAGTTTCTATCGGCAGAAGAAGAGGATTATGCAAAAATTGCACAAGCCAATGTGCCAGTTAATAAAAAAGGAGAATTTCAGATTGACCGAATGAAAGGTCGCGAACATGGTGAGTTTCCAATATTTGAACCTGGAGATCTTAATTACATGGACGTTGCACCAAATCAAATTGTGGGAGTTTCCGCATCTTTGATCCCTTTTCTTGAAAATGATGATGCAAATAGAGCATTGATGGGATCCAACATGCAACGTCAAGCAGTTCCTTTGATTAAACCTCAGGCACCAATAGTTGGGACCGGATTGGAAGGAAAAGTGGCACTTGATTCCAGGATGTTGATAAACGCAGAAGGAGATGGTACTGTTGAATTTGTTGATGCAAATAAGATTGTCATTAGATATGATCATTCAGCAGATGAACAATTAGTTTCCTTTGAAGACAGTGTTAAAGAGTATCCATTAACAAAGTTTGCTAGAACTAACCAGGCTACTTGCATTAACCTAAAACCAATTGTAATGAAAGGGGATCGGGTAACTGCTGGTACGATCCTTAGTGAAGGATATGCAACAGAGTCAGGAGAATTAGCATTGGGAACAAATCTTCAAGTAGCATTTATGCCATGGAAAGGTTACAATTTTGAAGATGCTATTGTTATTTCAGAGCGAGTTATTCAAGAAGATGTTTTTACTTCCATACATATTGAAAGCTTTGAATTAGAAGTTCGAGATACCAAATTAGGAGAAGAGGAGCTGACCAACGATATTCCAAATGTCAGTGAGGAAGCCACCAAAGATTTAGATGAAAATGGTATTATCCGAATTGGTGCTAACGTTGAAGAAGGAGATATACTTATAGGTAAAATTACACCAAAAGGAGAGACAGATCCAACGCCAGAAGAGAAATTACTTCGTGCTATTTTTGGGGATAAAGCTGGAGATGTTAAGGATGCATCTTTGAAGGTTCCACCTTCAATCGAAGGAGTTGTAATTGACAAACAACTTTATGCCAGAGCTAAGAAGGATAAATTTCAAAAAGTTCAGGAAAAAGATTTGTTGCAGCGACTTGAAGATAAACACAATGTTATCCTTAATGAATTGAGGATTATTTTGGTAGACAAATTGCTCAAAATAGTAAAAGATCAAGTTTCTGCAGGTGTTAAAAGTATTTACGGTGAGGAAGTAATTTCTAAAGGAACAAAGTATACAAACACTTCATTGAAGAAGATTGACTTTAATAAAGTTGATTATGCCAATTGGACTAAAGATGAAGATAAGAATAAAATGATCGCAACCTTACTTCACAATTTCAATATTAAAGTTAGTGAGGAGATAGGTAGATTTAAACGTGAGAAATTTAACATCAGCATTGGGGACGAGTTACCTTCTGGAGTATTAAAATTGGCAAAGGTCTATATTGCCAAGAAGAGGAAACTAAAGGTAGGGGATAAATTAGCCGGTCGACATGGTAACAAAGGAATTGTTTCAAAGATTGTAAGGGTGGAAGATATGCCATTTCTAGAAGATGGCACGCCAGTGGATATTGTTTTGAATCCTTTGGGTGTACCATCTAGGATGAATCTAGGCCAGATTTTTGAAACTGTTTTGGGTTGGGCAGGTAAGAAATTAGGGATGCATTTTGCAACCCCTATATTTGACGGTGCCACAATTCATGACATTGATGACTATATCAAAAAAGCAGACCTCCCAGCCTTTGGTCAATCCTATCTGATCGATGGAGAAACAGGTGATAGATTTCATCAACAGGCAACGGTTGGTGTAATTTATATGCTGAAGCTTTCCCATATGGTGGATGATAAAATGCACGCAAGGTCTATTGGACCATACTCATTGATCACACAGCAACCTCTTGGTGGTAAAGCTCAATTTGGAGGTCAAAGATTTGGAGAAATGGAGGTTTGGGCTCTTGAAGCTTTTGGAGCCTCTAATATTTTGCGGGAATTACTAACATTAAAGTCTGACGATATTATTGGTAGGGCAAAGACATATGAAGCAATTGTCAAGGGTGAAAACCTTCCTGAACCTAACATTCCTGAATCATTTAATGTGTTGATTCATGAATTAAGAGGTCTTGTACTTGATGTAAAATTTGAATAATAAATTAAAACCGGGATACGATGTCGTTTAAGAATAAAACTTTCAAACAAGATCAGGATTTTGAAAAAATCACCGTGAGTTTGTCTTCTCCGGATGAAATTCTCGAAAGATCCTATGGTGAGATTTTAAAGCCAGAGACTATTAATTATCGTTCTTATAAACCAGAAAGAGATGGGTTATTTTGCGAACGAATTTTTGGTCCGGTTAAAGATTATGAGTGTTACTGTGGGAAGTACAAAAGAATTAGATATAAAGGGATAGTTTGTGACCGCTGTGGGGTTGAAGTTACTGAGAAAAAGGTAAGAAGAGAAAGGATGGGGCACATTAAACTTGTTGTACCTGTTGTTCATATTTGGTTTTTCAAGTCCCTTCCTAATAAAATTGGTTACTTACTTGGACTATCTTCGAAGAAACTTGAGTCCGTCATTTATTACGAAAGGTTTGTCGTCGTTCAACCAGGTTTGGCTGCCCAGCATGGAAGGAATCTATTGGATCTCATAACTGAGGAAGAGTATTTTGAAACTTTGGAAAGCCTTCCAAAAGAGAACCAAATGTTGGATGATAAAGATCCAAACAAGTTTGTAGCAAAAATGGGCGCTGAAGCCATTTTTGACTTATTACAAAGGATAAACTTGGACGATCTTTCCTTTGAATTAAGACATCAGGCTTCTAATGAATCATCTCAACAAAGAAAATCCGAGGCACTCAAGAGATTGAGGGTGGTTGAAGCTTTCAGAGAGGGCTTAAACAATAAGAATCATAGGCCGGACTACATGATCATACAATACCTTCCAGTGATTCCACCAGAATTAAGACCTTTGGTGCCTTTGGATGGTGGACGTTTCGCTAGTTCGGATTTAAATGATTTGTACCGTCGGGTAATCATTAGAAATAACCGTCTAAAAAGATTGTTAGAAATTAAGGCGCCTGAAGTTATCCTCAGGAATGAGAAAAGAATGTTACAAGAGGCGGTAGATTCCTTATTTGATAATTCCAGAAAATCTAATGCGGTAAAAGCTGAAGGTGGTCGGGCGTTAAAATCACTGAGTGATATTCTAAAGGGAAAGCAAGGGCGTTTTAGACAGAACCTACTCGGAAAACGGGTAGATTATAGTGGTCGTTCAGTAATTGTAGTTGGACCTACTTTAAAGTTACACGAATGTGGTCTACCTAAAGGGATGGCAGCTGAATTATTCAAGCCTTTTATTATTAGAAAATTAATTGAAAGAGGAGTTGTTAAAACAGTTAAATCAGCCAAAAAATTGGTAGACCGAAAGGATCCAATTATTTGGGATATTCTTGAAAATATTTTAAAAGGTCATCCAGTATTGTTGAACCGTGCCCCAACACTTCACCGACTTTCAATACAGGCTTTCCAACCAACTCTTGTAGAAGGTAAAGCAATTCAATTACACCCATTGGTATGTGGTGCATTTAACGCGGACTTCGATGGTGACCAAATGGCAGTTCACGTACCTTTAAGTAACGCTTCAATTCTTGAGGCTCAGTTACTTATGCTTGCTCCTCACAATATGTTAAATCCACAGGACGGTTCTCCTGTAACCTTGCCTTCTCAAGACATGGTCTTGGGGCTATATTATCTGACTAAAGAAAGAGTAACTGAAAAAACAATTAAAGAGCCGGTATTTTACAGTTCTGAAGAGGTAATTATTTCATTTAATGAAGGTAAAATTTCATTACATGATCCAATAAAGGTAAAGGCAAGAGCTGAGGATGATAATGGCGAAATGGTACAAAAAATTGTAAAGACCACGGTAGGAAGGGTGATCTTTAATGAAGCTGTACCACTGAGTGTTCCTTTTGTTAATGAATTGATGACTAAAAAACATCTGAAACAATACATTGGGGAAATTATCCAGCGAACAAATTTTGCTGTTACAGCCAAATTCCTGGATGATATCAAGGATATGGGCTTCTTTTGGGCTTTTAAAGCAGGACTTTCATTCAATCTTGGGGATTTAATAACGCCATCCATTAAAGCCAAAACCCTTGTTGATGCTCAAAAGGAAGTTGATGAAGTGTGGGATAGCTACAATATGGGTTTAATCACAAATAATGAGCGTTACAATCAAATTATTGACCGATGGACCTATGCGGATAATAGAATTACCGACAATTTGATGAAGGAATTAGCCTTACATAAGGGAGGGTTTAATTCAGTATACATGATGTTGCATTCCGGTGCTAGAGGATCCAAACAACAGATTAAGCAGCTTTGTGGGTTGAGAGGACTAATGGCAAAGCCTAGAAAATCAGGAGATACAGGAGGTGCAATCATTGAAAATCCGATTCTTTCCAATTTTCAGGATGGACTTTCAGTTCTTGAGTATTTTATATCCACCCACGGTGCGCGTAAGGGTCTAGCAGATACAGCATTAAAGACAGCGGATGCCGGGTATCTTACCAGGAGGTTGGTGGATGTAGCTCAGGATGTCGTTATTACAGATGAAGATTGTAATACGCTTAGAGGTATTGATACTTCAGCTTTGATTGACAATGACAAGGTTATAGAGAATTTATCCTCTAGAATTCAAGGTAGATTTACCTTGAATAATGTCCATCATCCGGTTACAGATGAAGTTATCATTGCTGCAGGAGAATATATTGATGAGAAAACTGCTAATTATATAGAGAAATCTGGTGTAGAATACGTAATGATTCGTTCTGTGCTTACTTGTGAGGCTCGGAAGGGAGTTTGCACCAAATGTTATGGCAAGAATATGGCTACCGGTAGAATTACGGAGACCGGAGATGCTGTTGGTATAATTGCAGCCCAAAGTATTGGAGAGCCGGGAACACAGTTAACCCTTAGGACGTTCCACGTGGGTGGGGTTGCAGCGGTTTCAAAAGCCGAATCAGAAGTTACAGCCAAGTTTGATGGAATTATTGAATTTGATGGTGTAAAATTTGCCGAATCGCATGAAGGTGGTGTTAAATCTCATGTTGTGCTGTCTCGTTCGGGTGAAATAAAAGTGCTAGATCCAGATAATAGGAAATTACTTACCAGCGCACATGTACCTTATGGAGCTACTTTGTTAATCAAGGATGGCCAGAAGGTTACTAAAGGAGAAATCTTGTGTAACTGGGATCCTTTTAATGCATTGATAGTGTCAGAGTTTTCGGGAATTGTAAAATTTGACTCGATAGAGGAGGGCGTAACTTTCAGAATGGAAAGGGATGATCAAACCGGATATTCCGAAAAAATTATAATTGAATCCAAGAATAAGAAAAAGATTCCTGCAATTTTTATTGTGAGTCCTAGTGGAGAAGAACTAAAAAGTTATTCTTTGCCTGTGGGAGCATATATTTCCATAGAGGATAATGAAGAAATCTCAGCAGGTCAAAAAATTGGAAAAATTCCAAGAAACGTAAGTAAAGTATCAGATATTACAGGAGGTCTTCCAAGGGTTACAGAATTATTTGAAGCTCGAAATCCTTCAAATCCAGCTGTTGTATCAGAAATTGATGGTATCGTTATTTATGGAAAAATCAAAAGAGGAAATAGAGAGATTTTCGTAGAAGATGAAAGGACAGGACAAAGAAGAAAATATTTGATAGGATTATCCAAACATATTCTCGTGCAAGAAGGTGATTTTATCAGAGCCGGTCTACCACTTTCGGACGGAACTATTGCGCCTCGTGATATCCTCCAAATCAAAGGTCTCTTCGCAGTACAATCTTATTTGGTGAATGGTGTCCAGGAAGTTTATCGTTCTCAGGGGATAAACATCAATGATAAACATATTGAGGTAATCGTAAGGCAAATGATGCGTTGGGTTCAAATAGAAGATCCAGGTGATACTACTTTACTTGAAGGAGAACCAGTTGATAAGTGGACATTTATTGCAGAGAATGATAATATTTTTGACAAAAAAGTGATCACCGAAGCAGGAGATTCAGTTAAACTTAAACGAGGTCAATTGGTATCCATCAGACAGTTGAGAGAAGAAAATTCATTTCTAAAAAGGAACGACAAGAAAATTTGTGAATTTAGAGATGCAGTTTCGGCCACATCCAGCTCCCTGCTTTTGGGTATAACAAGGGCATCCCTTGGAACAAGTAGCTGGATCTCAGCGGCATCTTTCCAAGAAACCACAAAAGTATTAAGTTCAGCAGCAATAGCTGCCAAGTCTGATGACTTATCAGGCTTGAAAGAGAATGTGATCATTGGAAAGAAAATACCTGCTGGTACTGGTCAAAAGATTTACAAAGATCTTTTGGTTAATACAGGTTTTAGGAGAAAGCATTCTTCTGAATTGTAAGAAATTTTATTTAAAAAATTGGAAAAGGGGCAATGCATACATTGTCCCTTTTTTATTTCAATCCATTTTATTTCTTAGAATTTCTATTTCAAGTCAAAATAACTTCAATTACCGAGTATACCGCATTGGTGCATGCCTACCAACTTGATACTGTTAGGAAGGTATAATGCACTTAATGAACTTCCGTCTTTTACTTTGGATGGTAGTTAAAGACTTACCTATTCGGGAGCGTTTGTCTTTATTGGACTTTAGCCATTCTACATAAATTCTCACTGAATCAAAAGTGTAGGAGTCTTTTATCTTTAGGGAAAGTGTTGTTAATGAAATATATTGTCACTACTGTATTCAAAAAATGCAATTACTTATAGGCATTGCCGTCAGTTTGATGTGTTTCTGGTTTTCCCAATTTGTACATTAAAACAAAGCTCTTTTATGCAAGGATGGCTTTAATCTAAAAAGCCTTGTAAGAGCCAGTCAGCAAGTACCTGACGATTTTTGGGAGAAAGGATTCTTTCCTGATCTTTAGGGTTTCGAATATTTGCCAGCTCAATAAATATGGGATCAGGCTGTGAAGCTCGTATAACATAAAGTGGCCTTGTAGAAATGCTTCCATTGTAATCTCTCCCTTGAACTTCCTGGTATTTTTCGGTAAACACTTTTTGAAGATCTTTTGCTTTTCTTTTGCTTTTCTTGCTGTCTGCTTGATAATAAAAGAATACATCCTGTCTGTTTTCTTCAGGCTGTGAATCGATGTGTATTGAAACCATCCATTGTTTTTTAAATCCTTCTAATTTATGTTCAAGGTAAAGTTGATTTACTTTGACCATCCCTTGTCTTAATCTTTTCTTTTGACTGGTGGGCATTTCAAGACCTCCCATCACTTTTTCATCCTCATCACAATCTAAGTATCTATCGTCCCGGATGCCATCATTTTTATCCTGTACAATTATATGTACAGTCGCACCCCGAATAATTAGATTTCGTGCAAGTCTGAGGCTAACATCATAAGCATATTCATCTTCACAGATTGTATGGCTGTTGGGTAACTTAGCCAAAGCTCCGGGGTCAGGGCCACCATGCCCAGGAACTATATAAAATATTTGGTCTTTTAGTTCATCTGATTCAATGGGAACCTCACTTTTTTCTTTGCCAAATAAGGAAACTTTAACCATTTTATTGGACACTTGTCGCGTAAATGGTTTGTCGTTCTCAGAGGTGATTTTTAGAGTTCTACGATTATTTTGGATTTTCCCCATCTCATCCTCAAAATTTTTCTCATCTAATTTAGTGTCTGCAACCAGAATCCTTTTGTTCTTGAGCTGTGGAGTGGAATTAAGCGCTTGAATGGGTTCAAGTGATGATGACTTTAATTTTGCCGCATAACTTTTATCTACGGATGATTGTACTTTTTTTTGACCAACTTCCTGAGCTTCGCAACCATTATAAAATATTGGAACCAATAATTCTCCTGTTGATTTGTAGTCAGTAGACCTTAGCTTGGCTTTAACCAATTCCTGGTTGAATTTTTGGATGGCTTTTGCTGATTCATAATCCACTATTTCAAGGCTTGTTCTAATGCTTTTTCCATCGTATTGAGTTTTAATTACAGGTAGTTTGTAAGTCCTACCTTTGGTTAACTCTGAGGCAGGTGATAGCTTATTGATTTCATAAAACATATCCAGGTTGCATTTTTGGTCCAATAGATTATAGGTTCTAAGTAAACTATAAACACCTTGACCTTTTGCGGCCTTGACTGTTAAGTATTCTTTTTTCTTGTTTTGTGCATTAACGATAAAACTAAGACTAAGAAGGGTTGCAACTATAAACAGCCTATGAAACATACGAAGTATTTATCACAAATATATGATTATTATATAATATGTAATACTCTATTATATAGCTACATATAAATTAATTATTTTAATAATGTATTATTTTGAATTTCAATGATTTATACGACTGAATTTAATATTTATTCTTGAGGACAATAGGGTTTCCATTTACCTTAACTGGTCAGATTTAGATTACTTTTGCATTCAAATGAAATCTTTCATAAGTTTGGTGCGGAAGGAGTTGGTTTACGAATGGAGATCTCTTTATCAATTAGGTGGGGTGATTGCTTTCCTTTTTGGGGTCAGTTATTTGATTTATTTTTTTTCTGGAGGAGGTAGTCCCGAATTATGGAATTTATTGTACTGGCTTGTTTTTATGTTTTTATGTTTTTTTACAGGATCAAGGGTGTTTGAAGATGACACCCAGAGGTTTAAGATAATTAGCTATCAACTACTACATCCATTCAAGCTTTTTGCTGCCAAATCTGCCTACCTGTTTATTCTATTAAATGTTCTTGGTATTTTGTTGTGGGGTGTATTAAGTATTCTTATTCCGCTGGTGAAATCAGAATTGAGGGGTTGGATGATTTTGTTGCTATTCTTCAACACAGGGATGGCATTGATTTTGACTTTTTCCTCGTTTTTAGCAAGCCAGGGACAAGGAAAGACATTGTTGCTTACTGTGTTGGTGCTACCATTAAGCTTTCCATTATTGGGGACAGCTTATGAAACAGGATTAAAAATTCTAAACGGTTATGAGTTTGAGAGTTTTTTTTCCGGTTTAAGAATCATTGTTGGGATTAATTTGTTTGTACTAGCTATGATTGTTTTTTTGGTCCCTTTAACTTGGAAAAACTAATTTATGTTTTATAAAATTCATTGGTGGAAATATTTAGGGGTATTGCTGATGGTTTATGTTCTTATAGTTGGTTTATTAACCCCATTAAAACCTGGGATTTTTGATGTTAAGCCAAACAGATTTAAGACCTACCAGAAAGTAAACATCAATGTGAAGGGTTACAATACTAATTATACAAAGGGTAATGTAAGCACTTATCTTAAAACAGGTAATTCATTTTTACTCAAAGCGGAGGAGGTTGCGATAATCAATGATACGGAGTTAGATGCTGTTTTTAACTTGCCACAACATTTACCTGGTAAACTCAATTTAGTACAATGTTCCTTTATAGTTGATTCGGATTTTGATGGAACAAGTGTACTTCCATCAAAGATCGTTTTAAGTCAGGATTCCATTAATGAGATTGAAGGAGACTTATCCTGGACAATTTCCAAGAGTCCTGGGTTTCATGTTATCCACACATACAGATTTCCTTACAGAAATATTCTTTATGAGACCATCCGAAACACATTTTTTCATGTTTCCTTGTGGTTCGCTATGTTTTCCATGTTAATGGTCTCGGTATATTATGCTATACGTTATTTAAAGACCCAAAACAGAGATTTTGATTTACGGTCCTCCGCTTTGGTGAAAACTGCCATGTTATTTGGAGTTTTAGGTTTAGCTACAGGTTCACTGTGGGCTAGAAATACATGGGATACCTGGTGGACTAACGATATTAAATTGAACATGTCAGCATTATCTATGCTTATTTATTTTGCTTATTTGATTTTACGGTCCAGCATTGAAGACCCAGATAGAAGGGCTCGGATTTCCGGGGCATATAACATTTTTGCTTTGGTAGCCGTAGTTCCCTTGATTTTTGTGCTGCCCAGGCTTACCGACAGTTTGCATCCTGGGAATGGAGGAAATCCAGCCTTTGGCTCTGATGACATGGATAATGCTTTAAGACTGGTATTTTATCCAGCAGTTGTTGGATTTAGCATTTTAGGCTTTTGGATTGCACAATTGCAATATAGATTGGAACGTGTTAAAACTGCTTTAGATGATCATGAAGATAAATAATTTCCAAATATTTCTTTATTTAGAATTTTAAACTCAATTTCGCGTTTAGTTTATGAAAAAAATTAGAATCTTCCTTACACAGTTATTTTTTTGTTTTTTTCTGATTTCAGGACATGCACAAAGTCAGGATTTTATGAGAAGTACAGGAAAAATCAATGTGGTATTTGGAGTTATTTTTATTATCTTTTCTGGGATAATTATTTTTCTAATTGTACTTGATAGAAAGCTTAGTAAACTTGAAAATAGAATAAATCATGAGTGATATTTCAGCAAATTCTTTTTTAGATAGCGTTAATAGAAATTTTGACCGTGCTGCCGGCTTTACCAATATTCCAAAAGGAATATTGGCTCAGATTCGTGCCTGCAATGCTGTTTATGAGATTCGTTTTCCTGTGAGAATTGGGGATGAAATCCAAGTAATAGAGGCATATAGGGCACAGCATAGCCATCACCGATTGCCTACCAAAGGTGGGATTCGTTATAGTCAGCATGTCAATAAGGATGAAGTGGAGGCTCTAGCAGCCTTGATGACATATAAATGTGCTATTGTTGATGTGCCTTTTGGTGGCGCAAAGGGTGGGGTCAAAATCAATCCATGGCAGTACACAGAGGATCAGTTGGAACGTATAACGAGAAGGTATACTACTGAATTAATCAAGAAAAATTTTATTGGTCCTGGAATTGATGTTCCTGCTCCTGATTATGGTACAGGACCTCGTGAAATGGCTTGGATTTTAGATACTTATGTCACTTTTAAAGGAGGTGAAATTGATGCTTCTGGCTGTGTTACAGGAAAACCTGTCAACCAAAACGGAATAAGGGGAAGAAACGAAGCCACAGGAAGGGGGGTTTTTTATGGTTTGAGAGAACTTTGTGAGACAGAAGAAGCGATGACCAAGTTAGGCCTTACCAAAGGTTTGAATGGCAAGACAGTTGTGATCCAGGGAATGGGGAATGTAGGGTCATTTTCAGGAATTATAATGCAAGAAGAAGGAGGGGTAAAGGTAATTGGTGTCGCTGAATATGAGGGATCCATTCATGATCCAAATGGAATTGATATTAAAAAATTATTAGAGTTCCGGAAAGAAACCGGTTCTATTTTAAACTTTCCAGGAACAAGTACTTTAGAACGCAGAGATTCTGCTTTAGAGCTTGAATGTGACATTTTAATTCCTGCGGCGCTAGAGAGCCAAATTACTATAGAAAATGCCTCAAGAATCAAAGCCAAAATAATTGGCGAAGCTGCCAATGGTCCAGTAACTGCAGATGCGGAAGAGGAATTAGTAAAACGAGGAATTTTGATTGTTCCCGATATGTACTTAAATGCAGGTGGTGTTACAGTATCATACTTTGAATGGTTAAAAAATCTTTCACATATGCGTTTTGGAAGGATGGAGAAGCGCTTTGATTCCAATCTATATTCAAAGCTAGTAGAAACTGTTGAAAATCTTTCCGGTAAGACTATAAGTGCAAAAGAAAAACAATTCCTCACTCATGGAGCTGATGAAATTGATTTGGTAAGATCTGGCCTTGAAGAGACTATGGTTACCTCTTTTCAACAGATTTGGGAAGTTTATAGCAGTAGGCCAAATATTGGCAGCTTAAGAAATGCGGCTTTCGTTGTTGCGCTTGAAAAGATCTCAAATGATTATGCCAATCTTGGCATTTTTCCTTAGATCTTTTTATTTCTTATTTATTTATTTTTAGCCAATGTTTGACTTAAAACGTTAAAGCTAATTGTTAATATTTCTTTAATTTAAAGGTTTTTCAAAATAATATTCTACTTTAGCATCGTTATTAAGATGATTTCAGTGAAATATTCTAAAGATTGTTACAATGGTGGAAAAACTTGATAAAATAGATGTAAAGATCCTCAATTTACTTCAGGAGAATAGTAAAATTACTAACCTGGAGTTGTCAAAAAAAATTGGATTATCTCCCGCTCCGACTTTGGAAAGAGTAAAGAAGTTGGAACAGACTGGTGTAATTGAAAGTTATCATGCCAAGATCAACCCTCAGAAAGTGGACTTGTCTATTAGTACTTTTGTTCTTGTTAATGTGAAGTGGAGCAAAGAAAATGCATTGGCAAGTTTTATCGAACGGGTAAAGAGTATTAATGAAATAATTGAATGTTTTGTGATAACCGGGGATGCTGACATATTAATGAAGGTGGTTTGTAAGGATATGCAAAGTTATGAGGCATTACTATTTAAAAAACTGTCTCAAATTGAAGAGGTCGAAAGACTAAAAACATTAATGAATTTATCCATTATAAAGGAAAATCATCTTCTTCCTATCGAAATTGAATAAGTATTTTATTTTTAGTTTTCACGAACTCTAAATATGACTTCCAAACACTCTTTACTTTGGGAGTTCAATCATAAAGAATCAGGTTCGGGTTATCTGTTTGGTTCAATTCATATTAATAATGAATTGGTGCAATCTATTTTTACCCAGATCAA
Organism: Candidatus Vicinibacter proximus; assembly: GCA_016713905.1. Lineage (NCBI taxonomy): Bacteria > Pseudomonadati > Bacteroidota > Saprospiria > Saprospirales > Saprospiraceae > Candidatus Vicinibacter > Candidatus Vicinibacter proximus. The sequence continues at coordinate 1,214,590 of JADJOE010000003.1, read as the reverse complement.
ACCATATATAATCACCGCTGATATTGTTGCAGCTGAAATACACCTTGATGAAGTAGACCAAAGTTTTCCAGAAAAATATTTTAATCTTCCAGAAGGTGATTCATATCAAAAACATTGGTCCAGGACAAGAATGATTAAGTATGAATTCTTAATCAAAAAAATTCTTGGAGTGTCATTGCGTGCACATGAACACTTAAACCCAATAATACTTTTCAATTTGTTGTCCTTAAAGATGATTCAGGGCAATCTAAGTTCATCAAATTTTGATGAAATGATATGGACGTATTCAAAAGGTATAGGAAAGGGAATGTTTGGTCTGGAGAGTTTAAATTATCATTTTGAACATTTGCAAAAGGTGACCATTAAAGACCAATTCAAAATGTTAAATAAGGCCTTTAGGAATTCCAAAATGTGGAGAAGGCAATTATTAAATATGGTTGAGTTATATAAGCATCAGGAAACTGTTAAATTATATCATTCAACGAAACGGCAACTCGGTTCATTACGCAGACCATTTTTATATGAGAGGAATTTTACTTTAGTAAACGCATTGGATAAATTGGTTAAAAGTGGACGCGTTTTTGCTTCAGTCGGAGTAGCTCATTTTGATGGACAATTTGGGATGCTAAAGTTATTGAAGGATAAAAACTATAAGTTAAATCCAATAATTCTTGAACAAACCATGTAGGTATTGGTTTAATTACCATATCTGCTCGTTCATGTATAGAATATTTTTACTATTATTTTTTTTTAGTTTATTGTATACTTCACATGCTCAAAAAAAGTATACAATAAATGGATACATAACTGAAAAATCAACAGGAGAATCGCTTGTTGGAGCAAATCTTTATTTAAAGAAGAATCCTACAGTTGGTGCAATTTCTAACAATTATGGATTTTACTCCATAACTTTAAGTGAGGGATATTATGAGTTTGTTTTTTCTTATACAGGTTACAATAATGTTGAATTTTCACTTGAATTGAATGCAGATACAACCATTCATGTAAAACTTAATCAAGGTATTTTAATGGATGAAATTGTTATTACATCTGATGAACTAAAGAAAAATGTTGAGAGTAATGAGATGGGTACTATAGATTTGGATGTAGAGAGTATTAAAAGACTCCCCGCGCTGTTAGGAGAAATTGATGCACTTAAAGCTTTGCAGCTTTTACCCGGAGTATCCTCTGCAACAGAAGGTACAGCAGGATTATATGTAAGAGGAGGCGGTCCAGATCAAAATCTTGTTTTATTGGATGAAGCAGTAGTTTATAATACTGGTCACTTACTTGGTTTTTTTAGCGTTTTTAATTCAGATGCAATTAGAAATACAAAATTAATAAAGGGAAGTATGCCAGCCGAATATGGAAGCAGAATTTCTTCTGTTATAGATGTACAAATGAAAGAAGGTAATGATGAGAATTACAGCATTGAAGGAGGGATTGGATTAATTTCTTCAAGAATAACAGCGCAAGGGCCTGTTCAAAAAAATAAAAGTTCATTTATCGTTTCAGCTAGAAGAACATATGCTTTAGACCTTGCACAACCATTTATTAATCAAACTAGTTATGCTGGAACAAATTATTATTTTTATGATTTGAACACCAAAATTAATTTTCGTATTTCTGAAAAAGACAGATTATATTTAAGTGGATACTTTGGAAGAGATGTTTTTAAATTTAATAGTGGGGATAGAGCATTCTCTGTTGAGTTGCCGTATGGAAACGCTACCAGCACACTTCGATGGAATCGTATAATTAAAGAAAACTTGTTTGCAAATGTTTCCTTTATTTATAACGATTATAATTTTCAATTAAAGGGTGGGCAGGAAGAATTTCAAGTTAGATTAAATTCTGGGGTTAAAGATTTTTCTTTTAAAACTGACTTTGATTTTTATCCAAATCCGACACACCATGTGAAATATGGGCTAAGGCACACCTACCATCAGCTTACTCCTAATATTGTAAATGCTACAAATGGTGAAGTTGATTTTGTTTCAAACCTTAAAAAGAAATATGCACATGAGGCAGAAATTTATGTCTCTGATGATTGGAAATTCAATTCTGGATTAAGCCTAAATTATGGAATACGTCTTTCTGCATTTGTTTTTATGGGGCCATATTTTAGTTCTTCTCGTAATATTAATTTTAGTAAAGGGCAAGTAGTAAAGACTTATTTTGTTCCAGAACCTAGAATTGTTTTTAATAAAAAATTGGATGCAAATTCTTCCCTAAAAGGTGGATTCACGATTGCAAGTCAGTATTTGCATTTGGTAAGCAATTCAGGAAGCACTTTGCCTACTGATATTTGGGTCCCAAGCACAGAAGTTGTCAAGCCTCAAATAGGATTGCAGTATGCTTTAGGTTATTTCAAGAATATTTTTAACGACCATATTGAAACTTCAGTAGAAGTCTATTTTAAGGATTTGAGAAATCAAATTGACTATAGGGAGAGCTATGTAGAAATGTTTTCAGCAGAAGTTGAAAATGAATTTGTTTACGGGAAGGGGCGTGCTTACGGTATTGAGTTTTTTCTTAGAAAAAAGAAGGGGAGATTAAATGGTTGGATTGGTTATACCTTGTCCAAAACTGAAAGGTGGTATGATGGTATTGAGAATGGTCGCGTTTATCCGGCAGTCTTTGACAGGCCGCATGATTTGGTAATTGTAGGCAGTTACCAAATAAATAAAAATTGGCAACTTTCATCTAATTTTATCTACGCAACAGGTAGAGCTTACACGCCGATTCAAAGTTTATTTATCATAAACGGTCGTCCAAATGTAGAATATGGACCAAGAAATAGTTCTCGATTAGATGATTACCATAGACTGGATTTATCCATTACTTATGATAACAGAGCTAATCATAAAAAGCAGTTTTACAGTAGTTGGGTTTTTTCAATTTATAATATTTACAACAGAAAGAACCCATTTTTCTTGTATACTGATTTGAACTCAAATATTTTAACTGGAAATGCTAAAGCTAGGGCTGTAAAGGTTTCCATATTTACATTGATTCCTTCAATTGTTTGGAATTTTTATTGGGATAATACTAAAAGAGAATTGAGATGAGAACGCTTCATTTTTTATTGATTTTGATAGGGCTTATTGCAGTTTTATTAACTTCGTGTGAAGAGGAATATATTCCCATAACCAATACTGATCTGCAAAAAATTGTTGTGGAGGCTTATATTGAAAAGTCTGAAGAAGGAATACCTCCATACGTTATCTTAACAAAATCCTTACCTTTCTATACAGATTTCGGATTAAATATTTTAGATCAGCTATTTATTCATGATGCGAAAGTCTTTATAAACACTAATAATCAAAAGGTAGAATTACAAGAAATATGCCTTAATGAAGTGCCGGCTGAGCTTCGTGAATCTTTAGCAAAACGATTTGGCTTAAACCTAGATAGTGTATCTGTAAATTTTTGTGTGTATGTTGATATTCAGGGGCTTTTGCAAATCTCTGAGGGAATTGAATATAGACTTAATGTATATGCTGATAATGATTCAGTAATGTCAACAGGAGTCATACCTCCCCTTGTTCCAATAGATTCCATTTGGTTTGAAGACGTACCGGGAAAACCTCTTGATAGTTTTTTGCAATTATTTTGTAAAATTGTAGATAGACCAGTAGAAAAGGATTATTACAGATATTTCACAGCAGGGGAGGGTGAAGCATTAATACCTAACTTTAGTTCAGTCACAGATGATTACTTTTTTAATGGGCAATCCTTCAAGTTTATTTTACAAAAAGCCAGTGCTCCCGGCGAAGATTTCAATGAAACAACTGGGTATTTCAGAAAGGGTGATAGTATTGAAATCAAATGGTGTGTTATAGATAAAAGTCAGTTTGATTTCTGGAATACATTGGAGGTCAGTCGTACACGTCAGGGCCCCTTTTCTTCTTATGTCAGAATTGATGGAAATATTTCCAACGGCCTTGGTATCTTTGGAGTCCAAAATTGCAAATATTATAAAATGGTAGTTCCAAATTAAACATGGCAAAGAAGTCTGAAATCATCATTAGGGTAACCCTAGACCAAGAAAACATACCATCAGAAATAGAATGGAGTGCAGAGGATTCAGGGGGAGGTGCACTTTCTTCAGCTAAGGGAATCTTGCTATCAATTTTTGAGAAAGATAGCTTGGATACACTCAAACTAGATCTATGGACCAAGGAAATGCAAGTTGTAGAAATGGATAGATTTATGTTTCAAACGTTAAATGCTCTCCGAGACACTTATCTTAAATCTACCAACAATCAACAATTAGCCGACGATTTTAAGCAATTTGTGCAATATTTTGGTGAAAAAACAGAAATTATACCTCCTGGTAATTAGACTATTTTAATGCTGTCGGAAGCAAATCGTAATAAAATTATTTTTAGATTAACAGCATTTTGGGGGTTAGTTGAATCTGGCTTGGGAGGTATATTGCATGCATTCAAATTACCATTCTCAGGAATTATTTTGAATGGTCTTTCAGTTAGTATTTTGACCTTTATTTTTTTTTATTCTAGAATCCCTCGCAAAACCATAATCGTCAGTTTATTTCAGGTAGCAATAATAAAACTCTTATTAAGTCCCCATACCCCTCCAACAGCCTATTTGGCTATTTTCTTTCAAGCATTGATATCTATTTTTGTTTATTCTATATTTTCTATAAATTGGTTTTCTATCTTTCTTGTTACCACGATATCCTTTCTGGAATCGGCTTTTCAGAAAGTACTAATTCTTACTATTATTTATGGCATGAATTTATGGGAAGCTCTGAACATCTTTATTAATAAAACACTTTCAAGTATTTTTAGTCTGGAGGTAGTTAATGGAAGTTTTTACTTGGTATCTCTATATTTTGCGATTTATTCAATTTCTGCCTTTTTTATTTCGATTTTTATCTTTCGTTTATGGAAAAATAATAGGAATGTAACCGATTCTGATTTGATTGAACTTCAGGAGGTAAGCGCAAATCATGAGGAGCCGGTTAATTATTCCTCTAAGATTAAAAAGTATTATTTTGTTTTTATAATATTTTTCATTTTGTCTGTTTTTACTTATTTCATTCCAGAGCACAAGAGTATATATTTTTATATTGGATACCTCCTAAGGACAGTATTAGTTATTATTTTGTGGTTTATAGTGATTATTCCAATAGTAAATCAATTGATTTCATATTTCTTGAATAAAAAATTAGTTAGCCAACAATCTGAAATAGATAAGTTTATAGACTTTATACCAAAGTTGAAGAATCATCTATTTTATATTTGGAATGAATCAATTGGTTTGCCTTCTTATAAGAGGTTGCTTAGACTGATCAAAAGAGCTTTCGTTATAGTTATTTATTCCAAATAGCTTTAATTTCTTAATACTTGTTTTTTACTAGTTTATGGCATTTTACTAATTCTGCTTATTTTTGCATAATATTTTCTATTCCCATTTAGAATATCTTCCAATCTTTGATTTTATGCGTGCGCTCCTGCATGAGTCCATCTAGGTAGAAGTCCTGCCAGTTGGATACATTCAAATAAAGTTCCGCCGATGGTTGGCCATGGGATTCACTTATTAAACTACCGTTTAGTACTTTGTGATCGTAATGAAGATTATTAATTAATGGGAACAGCTATTCAGATTTAGAATTAAACCTTTTAATACGAAACCGCAAATCAAAAAATGGATTGAATATATTTGTTATAGAAAATTGAGTTTATGCTGAATTCAATTCATTATTTTGATAATCTAATAATTCCTGTCCAGTGTTAATGCCTTTAAAATTTATTTGCCTTTCAATCAAATTTATTTCATTTTTTAACAAAACATCTAAGGCAGATTTTCTTCCAAATTGTAACTCATCAATAAGCGGTTTGAAAATATTTGGTTCATAAATTGTAAATAATGGAAAGGGTAAATTGTTTTCATAGTTTTTATAACATGTGGCCATTTTATTTTCATTTCTTAATGTTAGTAATGTCAAGAGATCTTGTTTATTCAAATATACAAGGTCACAAGCTACTACAAATAAAGGGGTAAATGGAAATATTTTAATGCCAGAAACAATACCCGCTAAAGGCCCCTGATTTATTTCATTATCATGAATTGTATTTTCTATTTTATATTTATTTTTTTGATCAAGGGTGCAAGAAATGAAGACATCAGAGCAAAAGGTCCGAAGAATATTATTCCAGTATTGAAAGATTGGTTGATTATCCTTCTCGATTATCATTTTGTCTTTACCAAGCCTTGAACTTAAACCACCACACAATACAATGCCAGTCATTTTATTCGGATTCTAATCTAAAATATCCTGAGTAAATATTCATTTTATTACTTTTTAGAAAGCCTATCAAAGTTATTCCTTGACTTTCTGCTAATTCGATGGCAAGAGAGCTTGGAGCACCAACCGAACAAATTACGGGGATTCCCATACACATTGCTTTTTGAATTAGTTCGAAACTTGCTCGACCCGAAAGTATTAAAATGTGATCAGACATTGGAAGCAATTGGTTCTCAAGGCACCAACCAGCTACTTTGTCTAAGGCATTATGGCGTCCAACATCTTCTGCGAAGTAAATTAATTCATTTTTTAAATTGAAAATTCCACATGCATGTATGCCTCCTGTTAGGTGAAACAGAATTTGTTCTTTTTTTAAAAGCTCAGGAAGCTTTCCTAAGGTGGATGGATTTATCGAGCGCTCCAGTTTCTTGGGAATATAGTGACAACTTGTGATGGCAAGATCTATGGCTGTTTTCCCACATACGCCACAACTGGAAGTTGTATAAAAGTGCCGATTCAAATTTAGAATTCTATGATTCAAATTTGGTTTTAGCTCTAATATTATAGATTGATTGGTAATTTCTAGGTCGGAGCAATTCATTCTATGGTCTATAGAAATCACGTCGTCTTTGGAATCAATAATACCTTCATTGAAAAGAAATCCAAGACAGAGTTTTTCGTCAAGTCCGGGAGTTCTCATCGTAATTGAAATAGTCTTAAAAATAGTTTTCTTGTCTATTTTTAGTCGTATAATTATTTCTAAAGGTTCTTCGGCAACAACTTTGTCTAACCTTTGGATTGTTTTACCATCTTCCCAACAAATTATTTCTTTTTGATTTATTCCAGGGGAGTACATCTTAAATGGAGCTGTTAGCAAGAGGATTTGGGAAGTTTAATGACTCGTCTTCAAATTCTCTGGGTTTAAGGCATTGAAAATCTTTTTCAACCAATACAAAAAGCGCACAGTCCTTATTGATTATTAAATTTTCGCTAAAACCAACTTTTTCCGTCTGGATCCATTCATCCGCAAGCGATTGGGGAATAAAAAGTCTCAGGTGGTTATTTACATAACTTACATCTATTTTTTCATTTTTTGTCTGGATAATGGAATAGGTGAACAATTCATCACTTTTTTGGCCAAAGGGAATGGAAATGGAAACTACCTTTAATTTATTAAAACTGTCCATATCTTCCCTGCTAAGACGGAATCTAATTGAATTGGTATTTATCCTGAGTTTCATTGACTTTGTTATGATTACAAAATTAGCTAAATAAAGGTTCAAGTTAAACATAAATAACCATTGTCCCAAAAGTGCCAGAATAGTCTATTTTTTAAAACCCAGATTTTAGGTTTTATGATAGGATAGGTACTTGAGATACTCTTTAATTTATTTTTTTAAATTTATGCCTCAAATAATATATTAAATTGCAGATATACAGATGATTATATATATTAAGATTCGGTTGTATGATTTTTTTTCATATAAAAGTTTATTATATATGTGAATTATGAATAATTTTGTACCTTTGGTCAACACATTTGGTTCACCCGACCAAGGTCCCATATTTCGGATTTCCATCTTCCCTTTATTTAGAATTTTATAAACATGATTTTTATGTTGAAAAAATGTTTTTTGTGGGTATTTATGATTGGTTGGATAGGAATTCAAGCCCAGGATGTTCATTTTTCCCAATTTTATTATAACTACCATAACCTTTCACCTGCTTTAATTGGTCATTTTGATGGTGACCATCGATTGACAGTCAATTATAGAAATCAGTGGCTTTCGGTACCTGTGCCATATATGACTGTAAGTTTTTTATATGATACCAAGATTCAATTACCCAAGAATGCTGGCCAAATTAATCTTGGAATTGGATTTGACTATGACAGAGCTGGTGATTCCAGACTCAACATGAATAAGTTAGTCCCAAATATTGGGTACTCAAGGAGTTTTAGTAAACGCCATCTAGTAAACATTGGAATTAGTCCTTCTATTGCCCAAAGAAGATTTGGCAATGAGAAATTGAGATGGGATGTCCAATGGATTGGTGACAGATTTGACCCAAATGTTTCCTCACGTGAAACTTATTCCACCAGCGGAGATTTCTTTTTGGATCTAGGTACAGGTGTTTTGTATGAATTTGCTTTAACTAAAAGAACCAGATTCATGATTAACGGGAATATTTTTCATATCAATAAACCAAATCAAAGTTTTTATTCATCAAATGGAACAAAGTCCCTTTTGCCTTTTAGGTATTCCGGATCCAGTCAGTTTAATGTTGGTATTGGAGGATTTCTAGATTTAATTTTAGGAGCAAATTATCAATCACAGGCCGATTATAAGGAAATGGTAGGGTCAGGCTTGATAAGAATTTATTTAAACAGAACACCCGGCCAGGTCTTAAATGTGCTTTTAGGTTGTAATGTTAGAGTGGACGATGCCCTTATCCCTAATTTCGGTTTGGAATGGAAAAATTGGTTGATTTCCGGAAGTTATGACATGAATACCTCAGCATTTAAGTCAGCTACTAATAAGAGGGGAGGACCTGAAATTGCTGTTCAATATGTATTTAAAGGAGTAAAACCTATAGGTATTTATAAAAAGTGCCCGATTTATTAAAACTAAATAATTAGACTGTGCTCAACAAAATAATTATATTTTTCATTTTTACTTTAATTTTTGGAAGTTATTGTGAAGGACAGAATTATCCTTCATTTCAAGCTTATTGGGAGCCAATTACCAAAAATATTCAGGAAGACAATCACTATGAGGCTTATTATTTAATTAATGAAGCATTAAAATATCAGCAAAGCCAAGATACGTTAAATTTTCTTGCTGGTAAATCTGCAATGGCGTTGAATGCATATTCAAAAGCCGAATCTCATTTTAAAGCTTTGCGTAATTCTGAGTTTGAAGAACGCCATCCAGAAATTGATTTTTTGTTGGCTGAATTACAATATAGTCAAGGACGTTATACTGAATCTTTAGTTTCTTATCAGGCATATCTTGCAAAATCTGAAATTGAAGAGGGGAATCATCAATTATCTTTACATCGACTTGATCAAGTTAAATGGGCAAAAAGTCACTTGAACACTAAAGATCCATTAATTAAAATGAAAAAAATGGAAGGTGGAGTGAATACCAAGGAAAGTGAATCTGGTCCAATGCTTTCAAATGGAGAATTATATTTTTCAGGTTTAAGAACAGATCCTAAAAAGAAATCTGCTCAAAAGACTAAACCAAAAGGAAAGATATTTAAATATGATGAAAAAAATGGGGTTACAGATACGCTTGAAACTGGATTGTTGGAAAAAGATATTTTTGTTGCAAATCCTAGTTTTTCTTCTGATAGAACAAAATTCATTTACAGTCAATGTAATTACAAAGAAGGCTCAACAAATATTGAATGTGAATTGTATTTCAAAGTATTTGAGAATGGAAAGTGGAGCCGTCCAATAAAATTACCAGAAGAGGTAAATCAAAAAAACTCATCCTCTACCCAGGCAAGTTTGGTTAAAGATCCCATATCGGGACTAGATCGTTTATATTTTGCCAGTAATCGTCCTGATGGTATGGGAGGCTATGATATTTATACAGTTTTATTTAAGGATGATGGTAGCTGTTCTGCAGCAGAAAATCTGGAAATGATCAATACCCCGGGAGATGAATTTTCACCATACTATTCAGGCAGAACAAAAAGTCTTTACTTCAGTAGTAATTACCACAATGGTTTTGGAGGGCTCGATGTTTTTAAGTACAGTTGGAAAGGTAAAGATTCACTAAAAGTAATCAATCTTGGGCCATCAATAAATTCAAGTTATGACGAGTTAAGTTATAATACGGCTATTAATGAAAAAACAGCATATCTAGTTTCCAATAAGCCCGGATCAGCATATGTTGATGAGTTGTTACAGGCATGTTGTTTTGATATTTATAAAGTGAATATTACACCTGCAACTGTTGAACTTCTGGTATGGACAAAAGACGCTTTTGATTCCCTTGAATTAAATGGAGTAAAACTAAAATTGATAGATATTACTGAATCTGATAGTTTAGTAACTACCCTGAATTTTGATGATAGGGCTCAATTTAATTTTAAGTTAGTGGAAGGAAGAAATTACAAGATAGTAGCATCAAGAGAAGGTTATGAAAGTGATTCTATAAAGCTTACAACGATTGATTTGCCAAATTTTGATCCAATCAAACGAGAGATATTTTTAATTGAAAGAAAACAATTGAACGTTTCTACTTTCGAACGTACAACGAATATTTGGCTTAAAGGAGTAAAGGTTGAATTATGGGATACAGATAAGAACCAACTTTTAAAGGAGATGACGAATCCTGATAGTAATTTTTTTAATTTTGAATTATTGAAGGGTAGAAATTATAAACTTATAGCATCTAAGAAGAAATATGAATCAGATATGATTACAATTTCTGCCAAAGAAACTGCTGCAGAAAAGATTTTGAATAGAAAAATGTTTTTAGAGCTAAGTGCAATTGCTGAATTACGAAAACTCTTACCTATTAGACTCTTTTTTGATAATGATATGCCTAATCCAAGATCAGAATCTGATACTACCAATGTATTATTTTCAAAAATATACAATGATTACGTGGCAAAAAAAGGTAAATATACGTATGAATTTACGCATGTTTTGAAAGGTCCAATTAAGGAAAGAACAATTTTAGAAATTGATACATTTTTTGAATTAGGTGTAAAGGCAAACGGGGATAAACTCGAAATATTTATGGATAAGCTTCAAATTATATTAGAAGAAGGTCATGATATTGATATTTTCTTGAAGGGATACGCATCACCTCGGGCCAAATCTGATTATAATCAAAAGCTGTCCTCCAGAAGGGTAAATTCAATACGTAATGAATTTGATACTTATAACAATTCATCATTTCACCCTTTTATTAAGAGCCAGAGTTTGAAAATTAAAGAAATTCCTTTTGGAGAATCCATGTCTGGAAATGATGTTAGTGATAGTTTAGAAGACACACGTAATTCTATATATAGTTTAAAGGCAGCGTATGAGCGGCGGGTTGAAATTCTGGAAATTCTTAAGGGCGTAGATGATCAAGGAAAATTATAAGTTTAGTTGAAAGAAATCTTATTATATGAAGATGAAACATAAGTATTGGTTGCAATTTATATCCGTTCTGTTTTTCTTATGCCTTTCAGAACATGGCAATGCAAGTCATATTGTTGGCGGAGAGATGACTTACAGGTGTTTAGGAGGGAATAGGTATGAAGTAAGATTGACTTTAAGACGAGATTGCTTTAATGGAAGTCCAGAGGCGGAATTTGATGATCCTGCAAATATTGGAATTTTTGATGGTAACGGAGTTATACTGCGGGATTTGGGTAAATTTGGTGTAATCCAAATGCCTTTCAGGAAAGACGATACCTTGAATGAGATTTTGAAAACTGAATGTGAAGTTGTTGGAGGAGATGTATGTGTGCACACGACTACTTACATTGGCAATGTAACCCTCCCTTACAGAAATGGGGGGTATCAATTAGTATACCAGAGATGTTGCAGAAACAAGACAATTACCAATATAGTCGATCCTGAATTAGTTGGAGCAACTTATACTGTTATTATCACAGAAGATGCATTAAGATACTGCAATGTGAGTCCAACATTTGGTGAATGGCCAGCGGTATATATTTGTGGAGACCGACCAATTTTATTTAACCATTCAGCCAAAGACATTGAAGGGGATTCTCTGGTTTATTCATTATGTATACCTTATTCAGGAGCGGATACTGCAAATTCAAAACCATCTACCCCCAAAAAACCACCATATACTCCGGTGACTTACAAAGCCCCGTATGGACTTTTTAATCTTCTTGGTGGATTTCCTGAACTTACAATTGATAGAAATACTGGTTTGCTAAAAGGACAACCAAATCTCATTGGTCAGTATTTGGTTGGTGTTTGTATAAGCGAATACCGGAATGGTCGTCTTCTTTCTCAACTAAGAAGAGATTTTCAATACAATGTACGAATATGTACCACTAACCCTGTATCTAATTTTGATGCAGATAACAAAGTTTTGTGCACGGAAGACAGAAAAGTTAATTTTACCAGTAAGAGCGTAAATGCTAAGGATTATACCTGGTTTTTTGATTACCCTTCACCTTTATACACTTCCAAAGACTCCATTACAAGTTTTACTTATTTAGGGCCTGGTAAATATCGTGTTGCATTAATTGCAAAACGTGCGAAAGATTGTATTGATACCAGTTATCAGGATATTTTAGTCTATGATTCTACTCAGTTTGATGCAAGATTTGATTTGAGTTTTGGCTCATGTGATGATTCTATTAATATTCTTATTAAGGATAGATCGTTTGATTCTTTATTAAATATTAAAAATTATTCGTGGGAAGTTGAGATTGGTTCTAAAACTTATAATTCTTCACAAATGGATCCCAAATTCACATTTGTAGATACGGGTCAGGCTCACATCAGACTCCGAATAGAATCAGCCGGTGGTTGCGTAGATTCTTTATCCAAAGATTTTTATTTAAACCGGTTAAAGCCAGAGTTTATTGGTGATGTTGTACCAATTTGCATCGGTGAATCCACTGCATTAATTTCCAATCCGGATTCGCGATTTAAGTATACTTGGTCACCGCCACTTGGGCTAAGTTGTGATGACTGCCCAAATCCAATAGCCAAGCCTGATAGCACAATAACTTATTTTGTAACAGTCACGGATGGCCAATGTGAGGAATCAGATACGATCACAGTTAAAGTGGCAAAACTGCTCGATATCGATATTCAAGGAGACACAATTATTTGTCAGGATTTAATTAATTTGAAAGCTAATGGAGGGGTTGAATCGACTGTCGAATGGTCAGACAAAAATGATTTTTCGAATATCTTAAAGAATGGTGACTTTGATTTTTCTACCGTTGTAACTGGGAGATCTACTTTCTATGTTAGAGCCAAGTCTGGTGCCAATTGCCCAGGCTCTGATAGTATATCAGTTCGAAATGAAAAGATAATAACCGATGTACCTAATCAATCCTATAAATTTTGTGAGCAAGATACTTTCGAATTGACACTTAATAATTCCAGGCCTGAACATCAATTAATTTATGTGTGGACACCAAATACATATGTGGTTTCCGGTCAAGGAACTAATAAAATTAAAGGGTACGTTCCCGCATGCGAAGATCAAAGATTTGTGATAAATGTAGAAAATCAATTTAGATGCAGGGCGATGGATACAATCGATGTAGACATCAGGTGTAAGCCAAGAGTGAACTTTAAAGTAGATAAAAATTGTGATAATACTTTGGTGAGTTTTATTAATGAAAGTGATCAGGGACAGTATACATGGGAGTTTGGGGATAATAGTACCAGTTCAGATATTAATCCTGTACATAATTATAAAGACACAGGTAGTTACATTGTTACACTCAGAGTTAAGGGAGAATGTAACAATGAAATTACAAAATTTATAAATGTTGGTTTCATCAAAGTAAATCTCAACGATACAATTTTAAGTTGCAATGGGGATTCAGTTCACATAAACCCTGACCCTGACCTAAATTATAATTACCATTGGACACCTTCAGATAATCTGAATAATCCAAATAGTCCGAATCCATTAGCCAAGGTAAATTCTACAAAAACATATACGGTAAGAGTTACAGATCCCAATGTGGCCGATTGTTATATAGAAAGGAATGTTACGGTTTTTGTGCCACCGCTTATTAATTTGCGGGTGAACCATGATACTGTATTGTGCTATAGTGATACCATACTACTACAGGCCTATACAGATGGAGGTATTTCTGCAAAGGTTGAATGGCTAAATGAGGTAGGTCAATTTATTGGCGACGGTTACAAGCTTGTAAGAAGTTTTTCAGACTCTCAGTATATTCGTGCATACGCAACCGATCTTTACGGTTGTACGGATGTTGATTCCTTTAAAGTAATACCTGTAAAAACTTTGTATGAAATTATTGGTAAGAAAAATTTGTGTCCTGGTGCAGATGGCTTTGTTGAATTTATTCCAAAGAGTAACCACACATATAAATACAGTTGGAGCCCTTCAAGATTCATCGTTTCTGGAGAGCAAAGTGATCGTATTTTAGTTAAGCCTTCCGATACTACAATTTTTTATGTTGATTTTGAAAATGAGTATGGTTGCAGATATCAGGATAGTTTTCAAGTCAACATCAGTAAATTCGATCCGCCCTTAGATGCTTATGCAGATGACGATACCATATATCTTGGGCAATCCACTGTACTGCATGTCAATGGCGATTTTTCAGGGTATCGTTGGGTGAACCCGCAAGGGTTGAGTTGTATAGAATGCACTGACCCTATAGCTACACCTGAAGTATCCACTCTTTACAAGGTCACTGCAATAAATGATGATGGTTGTCCTGGAGAAGCTGAGGTAAGGGTAATTGTGATTCGACCAAATTGTGATGAGACGGATGTGTTTATTTCAAATATTTTTTCACCAAATGGGGATAATAATAATGATGAATTTAGAATCAGGAGTAACTTCCTTGATCAAGTTGAATTATATGTATATGATCGTTGGGGTGAAAAAATCTTTGAAACCAAAGACAAGAATTTGTGGTGGGACGGAACTTATAAAGGTGGGGAACTGCCTCCTGATGTATATGGATACTATTTTAAAGTAGTATGTGTTGATGGTCAAACTTATTTTAAAAAGGGAAATGTTACACTAATCAGGTAGTATAAAAACAAATTTTTTTTATTTGGGTGATTGATTCTTAAATGCAATGCCATTAATGCATTGGGGTAAATTGGTTCATACAGAAATTTATATGGATAGTTGGTTGAAAAGCATAAGATTAAATCTTATATAAATTTTGAATTAAACATTTGGTTGATTATATTTGTGAACCAATTTCATGAAATCAACCAGCTTGCTTGGCAGGTACCAATGCCGAATATATTGAAAAATTTCCTGCCAGTTACTGTTGATTGACTGATATTTATAGATTTATGTATTAGATCTATGGAAATGTATTAGTTAATTTAAGAACCAAGCCTGTGAAAAAACTCAAAATTCTGGTAGTTTTAGTGTTGATATTTAGTTTCCAGATTAATATTATGCTGGCACAGGATATTCACCACTCACAATTTTATACATCACCCCTAAATACTAATCCCGCATTAACTGGAGTTTTTAATGGGGATTGGAGAGCAGCAGGAAATTATCGGAGTCAATGGTTTGTGGACAACCTAGTGAATTATTTGACATTTACCGGGAGTTATGATATTAGACTTTATCCCAAAAAATGGACTACTAAAGGGCTATGGTCTGCAGGGTTCCTGGTTAATTATGACAGGGCAGGGGATTCAAAGCTAAGTTTAGGCTATATTGGAATAAGTGCATCTTATGCATACCCTATTAACAAAAACAACATATTCTCCATTGGAGGATTAATTGGTGGTGCTCAAAGAAGGTTTCAACAAGATCAATTAACCTGGGATGAACAGTGGAATGGGACAAACTTTGATCCAAACTTATCTCCACAGGAAAATTTTGATAGGACGTCTAATGGATTTTTAGATTTATCAGCCGGGATAAATTACAGGTGGCAAAAAAATACAAGGACTAAAATTGATGCAGGTCTTGGGTTATTTCATCTTAACCAACCTGAGCAACAATTCTTTAGTCAAACGGAAAGTGTAAATTTACCTATTCGATTTAATTTAAGTTTAACTCCGTCTGTCAAATTACTTGAACGATTGGATGTATTGTTTCATGCTCAATTTCAAAAACAGCAAAATTATCAAGAGACTGTTTTTGGAGGGTATGGAAAGTTTTATTTGTCTTTGAAACGAGGAAGGGAGTTTGCTTTGCTTTTAGGATTGTCTGCCAGAAGTGAAGATGCTATTATCCCAAAGCTTGCCTTCCAATATAATAATTGGTATGGTGGAATTAGCTATGATGTGAATACTTCTCCATTTGATTTAGCAACACGTGGAAGGGGCGGGCCTGAGTTTTCTTTGATTTATACTTATGTAAAATCAAGACCTCTGAGTCAACTGAAAGCTTGTCCAATTTTCTAAACTTTTTGATTTTTAAAATGAGAAAATTATTTTTATCTATATACATCATTTTTCTGAGTACTTTTTTAGTGAGTGCTCAGAGTCCCAGTAAAAAATCTGTCATTGAGGCAGCTGAAAAATCCTTTTCTAGTAAAAATTTTTATGATGCATTAGCAAAGTATCAGGAATTATTGCAATTCGAAAGTGACAATATTGATTTTTTATATAAGGCGGCTGAAGCTTCTCGTCTTCATGGAGCATATAAAATGTCAGTCGGATATTATGAAGCTGTTTTAAATCATCCCGATGGCTCGCAGTATCCGTTGAGTGGTTTTTGGTTAGGGATGCTTAAGCAAATACAAGGAGATTATAATTCAGCTAAGGCTGCTTACACTGCATATAGTTCAGAGCATGCTGGAGAGGATTCCTATTATTCTGCTTATGCAGATAAGGAGATCAAGGCTTGTGAATGGGCTATAGAAATGATTAATAATCCTGTGAAAAGTACAACAGTGGTATCTATGGGAGAAAGAGTAAATACCAGTTTTTCAGATTTTGCACCAATGCAATTAAAACAGGAATTTGTTTTTTCCTCAAGTCGTTTTGAAAATAGAGTGAATACTATTATGCCAAAGCGCTATCTGAGTGGTTTGCTTAGTTCAAAAAGTGAGGGGGTACCAGTTCAATTAAAATACCTTAACACGCTGTTTCCTGGGAAAAACATAGCAAATACAGCAGTTAATCGGACAGCGGACAAAGTTTATTTTACAGTTTGTGAAGATCTTAATGACCACGACAAAAGATGTGATTTATATCAAGCAAATATAGATTCAAGTCAATTTTGGTCGGAACCAATAAAACTTCCTGATTATATAAATATACCTACTAGTACACAGACACAACCTAATGTTGGGTATAATAAACTTAATAATAAGGAAGTCTTATACTTTGTATCTGACAGACCTGGTGGAAAAGGAGGGTTGGATATTTGGTACTCAATGATTGATGGAAATGGTAATTTTTCAGAACCCATGAATTTGGCCGGACTTAATACGATTCAAGATGATGTAACTCCATTTTATCATATACCTACAAGTACATTGTTTTATAGTTCTAAAGGCCACCTGGGGCTTGGTGGATTTGATATTTATCAAGTTAAGGATCAGGCCGATGGATGGGGTACAATCAAGAATTGTGGAATTCCCTTAAATTCAAGTTTTGATGACCTGTACTTTGTAAGGTTAACCTCAGGAACTGTTGGTTATTTGGCTAGTAACAGGACCGGAGCCCAATATATTGATGATATCAATGAAGCTTGTTGTTTAGATATTTTTATGGCTAATATTCAACCATGTGAAATAAAACTAAAGACATTGGTTTATGATGCAGGAACCTTGATGGAATTGAATGGCGCAACGGTTAAGTTATTTGACAACAAGGATGTTTCGAAAGAGGCAGTAATTATTACAAATGATCTAACCAATTTGTTTGAATTTCCAATTGAGTGCGAAAGAGAATATCGCATTGAGGCATCGAGACCCGGATATTCTATGGAATCAGTCATATTCTTGAGTGGTAAGCCAGGTGAGTTTAAAGAGATTACCAAAAAGTTATATCTTAAACAATCCAAAATCACTTTAGACGTCCTTACATATGACAAACAAACCGGTTTAGATTTGAATGGAACAACAGTAAGTTTGTTTGACCTTGAGCATCCTGATAATAGCCCTATAGTCATGACAAACTTACAAACAAATTTATCTCAATTTGAATTAGACAGATGTCATAAGTACAGGATTGTTGCAACAAAATTAGGGTATGGCACCTCAATGAAAGAGTTTCATGTGGATTGCAACCAGATTGGAACGGTATTGCAAAAAATATATTTAGATAAACTTTTATATAGTTTATTACCTGTTTCCTTATATTTTGATAATGATCATCCCAATCCAGCCACAATGTCAAAAACTACGACATTATCTTATCAGCAGACTTATGAGAATTATTATACTCGCAAGTCAGTTTTTGGTTTAAAATTTTCAAATACATTTCCTGTTCAAGAAAGAGAAGTTCAAAAGAGTGTCATGGATAATTTTTTTGATTTGGAAGTGAAGGCAGGTAAAGAAAAGTTTGAAAAGTTTCTTTCCGTTTTAGAGTCAGACCTTAAAGAAGGAAAGAAGTATGAGATTTTCTTAAAGGGCTATGCAAGTCCATTGGCAAATAACCATTATAACTTGCACCTTGGACAAAGAAGAGTTCAAAGTGTAAAAAATGAATTTAATAGGTATAATCAAGGTTCATTAAAAAAGTATATTAAATCAGGAAAACTTATTATCAGTCAAAAGTCATTTGGGGAGGATACGGCTCCGAAGGGGATAAGTGATAATTCAAAAGATCCTAATTCTATATATCACATCAATGCTTCTCGGGAACGAAGAGTTGAAATAGTTGAAATTAAAGAGTAGTGAACTGGTTAATACAATTGAAAATTATGAACAAGGATCAAATTAATATAACTGGTAAAAAATTCATTAGGATAGCCATAACGTTATTTATCTTTTTTGCAATTCAACAATTCTCCTTTTCAACACATTTGGTAGGTGGACAGCTAAGTTATAAATGCCTTGGAAATGGCTATTATGAAATAAGGTTGGTGGTAAGGCGTGATTGTTTGAACGGAGCCGATACCGTTTTTTTTGATAATCCAGCTGTTATAGGGGCGTTTTATGGCAATGGACAAAAAGCATTTAGGGTAGGGATTGATGGGGTGTTTGAAATGGATTATGTTAAAAATGATACATTGAGAGAGAAAGTGGATAATTTTTGTGTTGGGAAGAACCAGGAAGTTTGCGTGCACGAAGCTATTTATACTAAAAAGATTTACTTGCCTTTTGATGAGAGGGGATATATCCTAGCTTATCAGAGATGTTGCCGCAATACATCTCTTACAAATGTAGTTGAGCCACTTGAAACAGGAACTACTTATGCAATAAAGTTTAGTGCCATTGATTTGTTAAGTTG
The DNA here is from genome assembly GCA_016713905.1 of Candidatus Vicinibacter proximus. Taxonomy (NCBI): domain Bacteria; kingdom Pseudomonadati; phylum Bacteroidota; class Saprospiria; order Saprospirales; family Saprospiraceae; genus Candidatus Vicinibacter; species Candidatus Vicinibacter proximus. The sequence continues at coordinate 1,195,220 of JADJOE010000003.1, read as the reverse complement.
TAATTCAAATCCTCAGTTTGGAAATTTTCCACCAATTTATGTTTGTGTTAATAAGCCTTTTGTATTTGACCATAGTGCCACCGACTTGGATGGAGATTCATTAGTATACATGTTGTGTAAACCAAATCTTGGCAAAACTCGACTTACACCAGCCGGCAGACCTGATTCTCCTCCCTTTGATAGTGTTGTTTTTAAATCTCCATATTCATTGGATGATTTAATGAATGGTGGATCCGGAGGTGTTCCATTAAAAATTGACTCTAAGACAGGACTACTAACTGCGAATCCCAATACTCTTGGCCAATTTCTTGTTGGAGTGTGTGTGCTTGAATATAGGGATGGCAAATTATTATCTTATGCAACTCGCGATTTTGAATTAAATATTGTGCCCTGTGGTATTTCTCCTATCGCCTCCTTTATAAGGAATAGTTCAATTTGTGATGGTTTGAATCAGAAATTTACCAGTGCCAGCAAAGATGCTAACTTTTATGAATGGTTTTTTGATTTTAACAACAATAGGAATTTAAAGTCAAGTGATCAAGATCCAAGTTTTAAATATGCAAAATCAGGTACGTATGAAGTTGTTCTTGTTGTTCGCAATGGCGAATGTACCGATACTGCCAGACAAACAATTGTAATTATAGAACCGGGATTAATTCCTGATTTTAACGTCACAGTTGATTGTTCAGCAGATTTGACGTTAATCGTAAAGGACTCTTCTCGTTCAAATTATACAATTTCCAATTATTATTGGAGCCTATCTGGAAACGGAAATAATTTAACTTCTAATTTGAAAGATCCTGTCTTTAAGCTTTCTAACGATGGGCGCATTACAATTGAATTGACAATAACAGATGTGAATGGATGTACTTCAATGTTATCCAAAACTTTAGAGATTAGCAGCATTGACATTGAGCTTATTGGAAATGAAAAAGATATTTGCAAGGGAGATTCAGTTAGATTGGTGAAAAATCCTAATCCAAGATTTATTTATACCTGGAGCCCAACCACAGGACTTGATTTAACCATTCCTTCCAATCCTTTAGCCAAGCCGCAAACAACTACAAAGTATCGTGTTACCATAACTGATGGCAATTGTATTGTTGAAAAGGAGATATTGATTAATGTGAGGGATCTTGTGAATTTGAAAATACAGGGAGACTCCACAACTTGTGATGGCGATATTTCCTTGACAGCAAGTTCTGATTCTACCTCTTATTTTGAGTGGTCTTTTAATAGAAATTTTAATCCGATTGAATTTACGGGCTCCAATTTTAAAACAAAAATTGTTGGAAACAAGATCGTATTTGTTAGGGCTGGATCAAAAGATCAATGTCAAGTGATTTTAGCTGTTCAATTATTAGATCGTAGTCTAGAATTAAAGTATCCAAAACAGTTGGTGCTTTGTGCAGAAGACACTACAAGTTTTAAAATTGAGCAGGTTAATGCTTCTGATATTGTTACAATTAATTGGGAACCAAATCCTATAATTATTAATTCTGCAAATCCATTAATGCCGATTATTTATGTTTCCAAACCTGGAATTTATGTTTTAAAATTTAAAGCAACTAATCAATTTAATTGTATGTTGTCTGATTCAATATTGGTTCAGGCAGTTGCACCACCTGATGCGGATTTCAAAATTGAATCCGAGTGCGGTTCGTTAAAAGTTACTGTGACCACTTCTGGGAATAGAATCGTGAATTGGGACTTCGGTGATGGAATAGGGAAGGCGAATACACCCATAGCAATGTACACATATAGTAAGTCTGGGAATTATAAAATCACATTGACAGTGGATAGTGTTTGCACAAGAAGTCTTACAAAAGAGTTTACATTCGTTGAAATTAATGTTAATTTAAAGGACACAGTATTGGCTTGTTATGGTGATGTGGTTGAATTAAATCCTGGAGGAAATAATGAATTTATATACAATTGGATCCCAGTTGATGGATTGGATGATCCGAAATCGTCAAATCCAAAAGCAAAACTTACCAGAACTACAACATACTATGTCGAAATTACAGATCCGAAATTTCCAGGTTGTTCAAAGAAAGATACATTAACAGTTTTTGTACCAGAGAGAATAGATTTGGAAGTAAGCAAGGATACTTTGTTGTGTGAACCTGCAAGGATTATTTTAAATGCTAGGTCAAAGAATCCTTTAGTCAAGATAATATGGTGTGATCAGGCTGGAAAGGAGATTGGGAGTGGAAATAGCATTACTGTTGAACCGAAAATAACTCAATTTTACCAGATTAAAGCTGAAGATGAATATGGCTGTAAAATCTTGGATACCATTCATGTTGAAGTCGTATTGCTTAAGGCAGAATTACGCGGGCCTTCGGTTATATGTTTGGGTGATTCTGCAATGATTACTGTTGTTGGTGAAGGACTTTCTAAATATTCCTATGATTGGACTCCAAAAGAAGGAATAATTGGTAGTTCATCCGAATCAAAGATTACCGTAAATCCCAAAGTTAATACAAGCTATACTGTAAAAATTATTGATTCTTCAGGATGTAATTGGATATTAACACATACCATAAACGTCAATGATCCATCAAATAAAGTTTTTGCGAATGCAGATCCTATAATGATTGTGCCAGGTTATAAATCCCAATTGACCACAGTAGATATGGCCGGTTACAAATACAAATGGAGTCCTGATGATGGGTCTTTAAATAATAGTGAAATTTTTAATCCAATTGCAATGCCTTTTAAAACTACAACGTATGTAGTAACGGTAACAGATGAAGCTGGATGTACTGCTACCGCTTCCGTGACCATAATGGTCAAATCCTGTGCAGATGCTGTATTTATACCAAATGCATTTAGTCCAAATGGAGACTCAAAAAATGATTTTTTCCTTCCCAGGTCACAATTTATAACCAAAATGAATATGGTGATATATAATCGCTGGGGGCAAAAGTTGTTCGAAACTTCTGAGCAAAATCCTGGCTGGGATGGCACATTTAAGGGAGAAAGATTGGGGCCTGATGTTTTTGGTTATTTATTAAAGTTCCAGTGTTTCGAAAATTTGGAATATACTAAAAAGGGAAACGTGTCAATTATAAAGTAATACATATATGCAACCTGTTTGAATTAAATTATTTGAACCGAGTTGATTCTATTTGTGTTAGTTAAGTAATTGAGAACGAGAGTACAGGGAGATGCATAATTTAATTTTATGATACTTATAATTATTGGCCTTTTGGGGTTGGGAGTTCAGTTTTTTCTCAATCAGGATAATCAACATCCATCGATTAGAAAATTATCGAAGATATTCCGAATTGCTGCCTTGGTTTTGATCGTGGTCGGGGTTTTTAGTTCATGTTTTATTCAGATTAATGCAGGTCAAATAGGGGTTAAGTCATTGTTTGGTAAAGTGCAGAATGATATATTATATCCAGGACTTCACATTGTAAATCCTTTATTGGAAATTCATGAAATGGACGTGCGTACGCAAAACTACACAATGTCGGGGGTAACGGATGAAGGTAATGTTAAAGGGGATGATGCTATAAGAGCACTGACTAGGGATGGACTTGAAATAGTGATCGATGTGACCGTGCTTTATAAAGTTTTGCCAACCTCGGCGCCAAAAATTTATAATGAAATTGGTAAAGATTACCAAGATAAGGTTATTAGACCACTTGCCAGATCTCGAATTAGAGATTTTTCAGTGGGATATGAAGCTATAGAACTTTACTCAAGTAAAAGAGATGAGTTTCAAATGAAAATTTTCAAAACAGTCGAAGAAGACTTTTTAGCAAGAGGATTGATACTTGAGCAGCTCCTGATTCGGAACATTGGATTGCCAAATAGTGTAAAAGCTTCAATTGAAGAAAAGATAAGAGCAGAGCAAGAATCACAGAAGATGCAGTTTGTTTTAATGAAAGAAAAACAAGAAGCAGAACGAAAAAGGGTGGAAGCTCAAGGCATTGCTGATTACCAAAGAATTATTAATACAGGATTGACCGATAAACAACTCGAATATGAATTAATAAAGGCATATAAAGAACTTAGTTTGTCACAAAATGCTAAGGTCATTGTACTTAATGGCAAAAATACCCCGTTAATGCTTAATGGAAATTAATTTATGGATCGTATGATATCAGAAAATAATACCAAAGTATTAAAGGGGGGTGAATTTTTAGTAAAGGAAACGAATTACAAAACCAATTTTATACCTGAAGACATTAATGAAGACCAGAGGTTAATTCGCGATACAGTAAGAGATTTTGTAGAATACGAAATTTGGAAAAGGGGAGCAGTTCTAGAGGATCAACAATCTTTATTAGAGATCGCTGCTAATCTGGGGCTTCTTGGCGCACACATTCCGACTATGTATGGAGGGGTAGAGCTTGACACACATTCAAACACAATTATCTCTGAAGAGTTAGGAGCGGGGGATGCATCATTTAATACAACAATTGCAGCCCATACTGGAATTGGAATGTTACCAATTTTGTATTTCGGCACGGAAGAACAAAAAATGAAGTTCCTTCCAGGATTGTCAAATGGGCAACTTAAAGCTTCCTATTGTCTAACTGAGCCATCTTCGGGAAGTGATGCCTTAAGTGCTAAAACCAAAGCAATTCTGGATAGTTCAAGAGAGTTTTATGTTCTAAATGGGCAGAAAATGTGGATCACAAACGCAGGATTTGCGGATATATTTATTGTTTTTGCTCAAGTAGATGGAGATAAATTCACAGGTTTTATTGTAGAAAAAGGCACTGAAGGATTGACTTTAGGTCAGGAAGAGCATAAATTAGGTATTAAAGGATCGTCGACCAGGCAGGTTTTTCTTGAGAACGTTAAAGTTTCGGCAGAAAATGTTCTTGGAGAGATTGGTAAAGGTCACCTTATTGCTTTCAATGTGTTGAATATTGGAAGATACAAGTTAGGGGCAATGGCCATGGGTGGATGCAAAAGGTGTATTAGTCTTGGTGTAAAGTATGCGAATGAAAGATTTCAGTTTCAAAAAGCCATCTCGAATTATGGGGCCATTCAATACAAAATTGCTGAATCTGCAATCAGGGTATTTGCACTTGAGTCCACTATCTACCGTGTTAGTGACTTGATGGAGAAAAAGAAGAATGAAGAATTAGCCAATGGAATGGATTTTGGAAAGGCTATGCTTGAAGCTGCAGAAGAGTATGCTGTTGAATGTGCGATTATTAAAATTAATGGCTCAGAAGTCTTGGATTATGTTGTAGATGAATTACTTCAAATTCATGGAGGATATGGTTATTCTGAAGAATACCTGCCTGCCAGATTATACCGGGATGCCCGAATTAATAGGATTTATGAAGGGACTAATGAGATAAATAGGATGTTGTGTATCAACATGATACTAAAACGGGCATTGAAAGGAGAGTTGGACTTAGTAGGCCCCGCATGGGCAGTCCAAAAGGAATTAACGGGAATTCCATCATTTGAATTCCCACAAGTGGCTTTCGGTATTGAAATTAGGACTTTGCAAGACTTTAAGAAAATTCTATTAATGGTAGCAGGAGCCGCTGTTAAATATCAAATGGATGGCAAACATGACTTAAAGGAACAACAGGAAGTTCTGATGAATATAGCAGATATTGTTATTGATTTATACAATTCTGAGTCATTGTTGCTCCGTGTTCAAAAATTAAATGAGAATAAGAATCAAGAGGAGATTTCTCCATTTATTGCAATGTTAAAAGTCTTTATAAACGATGCACAATCAAGAATTATTAAAAATGCTCAGGATGCGTTGACTTCCTTTGCACTGGGCGATGAACTTAAGGTTATGCTCATGGGGTTGAAACGTTTTTCAAGATATGAAACTATTAATGCAAAGGAGTATCGCAGAATCGTAGCCCAACACATCATAAAAGCCAATTCGTATTGTTATTGAATTGTCTATTAATTTTGCGGCACTTAATTTTAATCCATAAGAATGGTAAAGCGGCTTGATTTAATGCTTGTTAAAGGGTTTATTGGCCCCTTTGCCGTTTCATTTTTTATTGCATTGTTTGTTTTGGTTATGCAAACCCTTTGGCTATACATAGATGATATCATTGGAAAGGGGGCAGGAATTTTTGTGATAATTGAGTTTTTAAGTTACTTGTCGTTATCTCTTGTGCCAATGGCTTTGCCAATTGGTGTTTTGCTGGCAGGCGTATTTCTTTTTGGAAACCTGGGGGAGAGATATGAATTGTCCAGCATTAAGTCAGCTGGGGTTTCACTGGTAAGAATTATGGTGCCTATAATGTTGTTATGCGCATCAATTGGCTTGGTGTCCTGGTTTTTTTCAGATTATGTAATACCTAAATCCAATTTAAAATTTTTGAGTCGGTTACATGATTTAAAAAGACAAAAGCCAACTTTAAGTTTAGAAGAAGGTGTTTTTAACGAGGATTTTTATGGTTATGTAATACGAATCGAGAAAAAATTAAGTAATGGAAAAACTATCCAGAATATTCTGATTGATGACCATAGTAATACCAGCACAAAAGCAACTATTTTGGCGAAAAGTGGAGAAATGTATGTCACTCCGGGTGGAAAGTTTCTTGTCATGCAATTGGAAAATGGTGAAATTTATCAGGTTCCTGATCGGGCCACTGTCAGCAATTCGCTTTATCCGTTTGTTAAAACTAAATTCAAAGAATTGACTAAAGTTTTTCCTTTGGAGGAATTTGAGTTGGAAAGATCTGACGAAGATTTGTTTAAAAGCAACCAGAGGATGAAGAATTCTAAACAGTTGCGGATTGAGCTTGATAGTTTGTCGAAGCAGAGATCAAATCTTTATCATCCTATATTTTCAAGGTTTATTGAGCAGGCTAAGGGAGAGGGTGGCAGAATAAATGATTTAAATAAATCTAAAGGAATTCAAAAATCGCCTGAAAGTAAATTATTAAAGAATTTTAAAGAAGAGTATAACAAATTATATTCGGCTAACAATAAAATTGACTCACTGCTTTTGCAATACCGTGATTCAGGCAATGAGTCAAGTATGGTATCTTACCATAGAGCTAAACTAAATTTGGAGCGCGAATTGAATAATAAGAGAAACTTTGAAGAGAGTGAGAAAAATTTGCAAAAAAAGAAATCTAAGTTTGCTTATGAGTTGTATATCAAGTATTCTTTTGCCTTAGTTTGTTTTTTGTTTGTTTTTGTGGGGGCTCCATTAGGTGCAATTGTTAGAAAGGGAGGGTATGGATATCCTTTAATAATTTGTATCCTTGTATTTATAGTTTATATATTGCTCAATACTTTCTGTAAAAGACTTTCTGAGGGATTAACATTGAGCGCTCTTACTGCTGCGTGGATTCCTTGTGCGGTAATATTAATTCCAGGTATTTTGCTTACATGGTCTGCACAAAATGACGCCAATCCAATAACTTTAGTTAAAAATATTTTTAAAAAGTAACTTTAAAGAAAAATATTACTTTGTTTTAATTTTCAATTTCTTCGCTTATTTTTCTTAAGGTTTCTTGACAATGGAGAAGTAATTCCTTAGCCCGATTAATGTTGATCAGAATTTCATCTAACTGTGTCTCCTCAGATTGAATTTTTTGAAGGATTTTTTCTAATTCCTCATATGCTTCTGAGTACTTTAATTTTTGTTTTGCCATCTCATTAGGTTTTTGAGGTTATTTGCCCATCCTTAAATTTAGTGGTATATTCTGATTTGGTATCAAGGTCACTTAATTTTTTTACCCATCGGTTACCTTGAAGAGTTATTGTGTAACCTCTGGATAGAATGGATGAAGGATCATTGATTTTCAAAATTGCCTCCATATTTTTCAAACCAATCAATTCACTATGTATGTTTTCTTTACTCGTTTTGATAATTTTTGTAAAAATTTCATTAAGCTTTGAAGATGATTGCCAGACTTTATTTTGAGAAGCATTATTGATTTTCGCTCTCATGTTTTCTTGTCTTAAATTTTCTACAGAAATTTTGCGTCTACTCAAAATTTTTATTTCATTTAAAATTTCAATTAATTGGGTTTCAAATATAGCATTATGATTGATAATAAATTCGGCAACGGCTGTGGGTGTTTTACAAGCATTGAATGCATTTAGATCAGCAATAGATTCATCAATTTGATGGCCAATTCCAGTTAAAACCGGATAAGGACAATTACTGATGGATTTTGAAATGAGGAAACTATCAAAATCTAATAAGTCTAATTTAGCTCCGCCGCCCCTAATAATTGCTACAATATCAAATGATTCATTATTAATTTTATTAAATGCATTGGATATTTCATATTCAGTATTGTCTCCTTGCATACTTGCTTGGAAAAGTGAAATCTTGAATGAATATCCAGCCGGATTCGATTTTAAATGATCAGTGAAATCAATATATCCTGCGGCTGTTGGACTGCTGATTAAAGCAATTTTTTGGATAACCTTGGGGAGTTTTAAATTTTTGTTAAGTTGCCAAAGGTTAGCCTCTTTTAATTTTGATATTATCTGTATTCTGTTTTGAGCAATTTGCCCTAGCGTAAAAGATGAATCCAAGTCATGAATTACTAATTTAAGCCCGTATCTGGGATGAAAATCAACAAGGACTTTTAGCCTAACTTGATTTCCTGCTTTTAATATGCTAAATATATTGTGTGGAAATTTTTTCTTAATTAGCGATATTTGATTTTTCCAAATCACCGCAGAAGCTTGAGCGACTATTTCTTCATTATTTCCTTTTTCTGAAAGCTCAATATAAAAATGGCCGCGAATTTCTTTTGCCTGTATAACTTCACAACTTACCCAAAAAGATTCTTCAAAATTCAGTCCTATTACCCTTTGAATAAATTCATTTAATCTACTCAGTGTGATAGTTTGTTCCAAATTATCTCTATGGTTTAAGGAGCTTTGTTACCAAATCTGCCGCTTCTTGAAGTTGTATGGCGGAATGAACTTCCAATCCAGACTCATCAATAATTTTTTTGGCTATCTCTGCATTAGTGCCTTGAAGTCTGACAATGATTGGTACGGATATATTACCCATATTTCTATATGCATCCACGATACCTTGTGCTACGCGATCACATCTAACAATACCCCCAAAAATGTTAACTAATATGGCTTTTACTGAAGGATCTTTAAGAATAATTCTGAAAGCTTGTTCAACTCTAGCCGCATCGGCAGTTCCTCCAACGTCAAGGAAGTTTGCAGGACTTCCACCTGCCATTTTAATTATGTCCATTGTTGCCATGGCTAAACCGGCTCCATTTACCATGCAACCAACATTTCCATCTAATTTTACATAATTAAGATTATTATTACGAGCCTCAACTTCTGTAGCGTCTTCTTCATTTTCATCTCGCATGCTTTCAAGTTCAGGATGTCTGTATAAGGCACTATCATCTAAAGCAAATTTACAATCCACGGCTACTATCCTGTTGTCCCCTGTAAGCAGGCAAGGGTTTATTTCAATTAAAGTTGCATCTGAGTTTAGAAAGGCTGTGTAAAGTTTTTTAACAAAATCACACATTTCTTTATAAGCCTTACCACTTAATCCTAAAGTGAATGCAATCTTTCTCAACTGAAACTCTTGAATTCCCAATGCAGCATCCATGTACTCTTTATGCACCAAATGTGGAGTCTCTTCCGCTACTTGTTCGATGTTCATGCCTCCCTGACTAGAATAGATAATTACATTCTTTTGTGATGCACGATCGGTAAGGATGGAAAAGTAATATTCCTTACATGCATTAAAATCCGGGGCATAAGAATCCTCTGCAATGAAAATTTTATTTACTAGTTTGCCTGGGCCTTCCATACCCCCTGGAGTTTGTGGTGTTTTTAGCCACATTCCCAAGATTTGACTTGCATATTGCTTCAAATCTTCTTTTGATTTTGCAAGTTTTATTCCTCCTCCTTTGCCTCTTCCACCGGCATGAATTTGAGCTTTAACTACCGCAATTTGAGTTCCAGTATCTTTTTGAATTTGTTCAAATGCTTGTTCGGCTTCAGAAACAGTTGTTGCAACAATTCCTTTTTGCACATTGATTCCAAATTTCTTTAATACTTCCTTACCTTGATATTCGTGAATATTCATTTAATCAATTGTTAGATATGATAATTTTTTTAATAATTTCCGAAGTTCCGTTTTTAAGACGGAGGAAATAAATACCGGCATTTAATTCCTGTAAATTGATAGTCGTAATATCCTCATTTTGAATGCCGGTTGACATGACTTTTACTTTCTTTCCTACTGAATTAAATAAACTAAATTCGAGTGGTGATGATTGATTTGATGAAACTACAAAAAGTGTTTGATTTTGTCTCACCGGATTTGGATAAATTCTAATTTGTTCAGATTCAAATATTTTATCAGAACTACTTAGAACATTTGTATTAAAATAAAATGATTTTGAATTTTGAGCACAGAAATCAAATTTATTCATTGGAATCACCCTCCAAAAAAAGTTTTTGCCAGAAGCTATAGAATCTAACTTAACAAAATTATTTTCAGTTCGGATATTATAAACTAAGAGGCTAAATGCAGCTGTTCTTGAAAGTTGAAATAAGTATGAATCGGCTCCATTTGCTTTGTCCCAGCTAAATATCACATCTCGTGAAGATATTGAACTGGAATCGAGTGGAGAGAATGAATCTTGATTAAATTCATTAATCTTTAAAAAATTTGAAGTCGGGCGAAGTAAATTTGATCTGGTAGACATCAGGTAATCAAGCATTGCTTTTGATTGATCTGATGCAAACCTGTTCATGCAAGCGTCATTTGCATAAGACATAAAAAGACTGCCATCTGATTGGAATTCTTCATCATTAATATCTCTTTGCACAGATGTGCTTTGTGAATTTTCATTACAACTCCAACGACTGCTAATGTAATCAGGAGGAGTATCACAAAATCCATCGGCTTCCATGGGACAATTATTTCTTGAGACATTTTCAATGGTTCTCCATACTTGGCCCTGATATTCAATCGTTGGTTTGTTGTAATTATAAGGAGTTCCTTCCCATCCGAAGAAGGTGTGTGGCAATGAAAAATAATGCCCCAGTTCATGAGCCCATGTATGAGAACTCTTTCCAAGACATGTTTTACTTAAAGCTACGGCGTCCCCTTCATAAGCAAAATACCCACAATTTCCTGCTGGATCTGTTACAATATAACAATTAATAACATTCTTAAAATTATTAGCTTTCATCATTTCGATTCCAGCTTCAAATTTTGGGTGTGAATCCCATTTTGAATTATCTATATAATTTACTTCATTTTCAAAATAGAACTGCATGCCAGTTTTTTCAAAATCACTATTTAAAGTACATAATGATTCTTTAAGAGATACTAAATTATAACCACCGTTTCCAACATCCGATCTTAGTATATGGACTTGAATAGGGATATAAATAACGCCAGATTCGGGATATGACAATAGACTATTAGATTGTCTGATATTAATTAATTTTTGCTGATCACTTGCATTAGTCCCGCAAAAATTTGCAGGGGCAGTTTGTCCACAAAGCTTAAATAAAAACCCTAATGCCAATGACGACAGTAAGAATACGTTTTTCATGTTGAAAAATTAAACTTTATTGCACTAAGGTTTTGCCAGATAAAACTCGATCTGATGTGCTTAACCTATATAGATAAACACCTTTTTGGTCTAAATAAAGCGTGGTTTGGTTGCTTCCGTTTTGCAGTTGCATGTTTGTAGATGTAATCCTTTTGCCTTCAAGGTTAAAGATTTCAAGAAGTGCGTCTGAATGCCGGTCTATGTTAATTTCTAAAACCAATTGACTTGGCTGTGTAGAATAAGCATTGATTGCTATAAGGGATGCATGAGGATCATTTGAGGCAACCGGAAATTGGCCAGTTGTAAAAAAAAGTGCATTTGAAGGAGTTATACAGAAATTATTGGCATTATAACCAATAACCCTCCAAGCATACTTTTTCCCAGGTAAAAGATCCACAAGGGTGGTATCTGTGCGTCTAGTCAGGAAATTTCTATTTTTATTTGTTATGACGGTCTCTCCAATTTCAATAAAGTAATGGGTCGCATTAGCTAATGGCTCCCAATCTAATTTTACAGAGTTGTATCCGCTGGTAGTTGAATTTGCAAGAGGCTCAACGATAACTGGATTTCCTGAAATAGGGCCAAGTGGGGTGAAAGCCGGTCTTAGATAGAGTCTGTTTGAAGATAAATAATCTCTGTTAATCGCAGCTTTTTGTTCTGTAGTAAAAGTATCCAGGCAATTTAGGAAGTAACCCATAATATTACTTTCCATTGGATCCAAAAGGACTTCGTCTGGATCTTTCGCACAACCTACATAATTACAGCCACCAGACCAACCATACCCTAAGTTATAGTCCGCTGGCGTGTCACAAAATCCATCAGCAGCAATCTTACAATTCAAAGTACCATTCACCCTTTTGTTTCGGTCCACATATTCAACCTCAAATGTTGAACCTGCATAAGACACGGTTTTTGGTGTGGGTGTTGAGCATGTGTAAGTAGTAGCTTCCCATCCAAAAAATGTATGTGCTAGGCTAAAAAAGTGACCGAATTCATGAGCAATTTTATGTGCCTCGCGGGCAAGTAATTGACTTTGATGAACTCCGGTTACGACATAATCTCCATTTGGAGAATAAAACGCCAATACACCAAGTTCATCTGCCCTAGCTACTTTAGCAACAAAAAAGTTTAACCCGTTTCTGTAGCTATTGCTTATACTTCGCGCCCATGAAGCGCCCAAATCACTAGATGGGTTGTCGTATAAATTTGTATTGTTAACAAAATTTATGGTCTTTACATAAAATTGAATTTCCTGATCCAAATAGATCTCATTTACCGCACATAAACTCTCAAAAACACTGGTGACTTTACTCCTTCCAGTCCCGTCTGCTTTAGCCACTAAATGGACATTTACAGGAATATACCTTATAACCCCAGACCTAGGAAGAACTAAATGCTCCATTTTTTCACGATTTTGGAACATTCTATCCCTTATTTGATACTGATCCTCAATCGAAGTTCCACAATGACCTATAGCAGATTGCGAATTGGCAAAGGACATTGAGATTAAGGTCAGGAGTGAGAGGAGGTAAAAATTTTTCATTCAATGATTTTTGTTAATTAATTAAGGTTCAAAATTAAAACAAAATGACATCTTCAATCATTAGTTTTGCGTCGAAATCAAGTTTATTACCCCAAACAACGTTTTAAAATGAAAAAAGTTACTGTAATAGGCGCCGGAAATGTTGGAGCAACCGTTGCAAATGTTTTGGCTCACCGCGATTTTATTAAAGAAATTGTATTGGTTGACATTAAAGCTGAAATGGCTCAGGGAAAAGCTTTGGATAGTTGGCAACAGGCTCCTGTAGACTATTATTCTACAAAATTAATAGGTACGGATGATTATGGACATACAGAAGGGTCTGATATTGTTGTAATTACAGCTGGTTTGCCGAGAAAACCAGGGATGACCAGAGATGATTTAATAAGTACCAATGCAGGGATTGTCAATAGTGTCACTTCCAATGTAATGAAATATTCAAACAATCCAATCATTATAGTGGTTTCAAATCCTTTGGATGTCATGACTTATGCGGCTTATAAAGTTAGCGGATTGGATGGCAAAAGGGTAATAGGAATGGCAGGGGTTTTAGATACTGCACGCTATAGGGCTTTTTTAGCTGAAGCGCTTAATGTTTCCCCTAAGGATATTCAAGCATTATTGATGGGCGGGCATGGTGATTCTATGGTTCCACTTCCAAGATTTACAACTGTTGCTGGAATTCCAGTTACGGAATTGATAGATAGTGAAATTCTTAATAAAATTGTGGAGAGAACTAAGTATGGTGGAGGCGAACTGGTGAAATTAATGGGAACATCAGCATGGTATGCCCCGGGAGCAGCAGCAGCTCAAATGGTAGAGTCTATATTAAAAGATGAAAACCGTATCTTTCCTTGTTGTGTGCATTTGAATGGGCAGTATGGATTAAATGATGTTTTCGTAGGTGTCCCTGTAAAATTGGGATTTAAGGGCATAGAACAAATTTTAGAAATTAGATTGGATCCAGCTGAGCAAGAACTTTTGAACCAATCCGCAATTGAAGTAAGGAGCATGATGGAGGTTTATGATAAACTTCCTAAAAACTAATTGAACATCACTTGGTTTTCTTGGTTTAATTGGTATGTTTGGAATCCAAGTAAGTTTAGAAAAGGTTCTTACCGTTTCAGGTGTAAATATTGATGAATTAAGTCGTCGAAAGCAAGTTCTGTTGGTGTTTCTTAGGCATTTTGGATGTACTTTTTGTCGTGAGGCAATGGAAGAAATAGCTGAATTGGATGCTCAGGTAGATCATAATAAGGTTGACATTGTTTTAGTACATATGGCGACCAACGAGGTTGCTCAGCGTTATTTTCAGAAATACAAAATTTCACATTTAGATCATATTTCAGACCCAGAGTGCCTATTGTATAAGCAGTTTGGTTTGGTGAAAGGGAATTTTAATCAATTGTTTGGATTTAGATCCTGGATCAGGGGTTTGGATGCAGGGATTATTAAGGGCCATGGATGGGGGGTTCAATTGGGAGATGGCTTTCAAATGCCTGGAGTATTTACTATTTTGGAAGGCAAGGTAGTTTCTGAGTTTAGACATCGATTTGTTTCTGATAAGCCTGATTACAAAAGTATGGTAGATTGCTCCATTAGCTAGATCTCCCTATTTTAACCAGAACTTAGACAGCACTTTTATCAGTCCTGGTGAGAATGGGTAATACGGGCATCCATCAATGTATAGTGTCTAAAAATAATATGAGTTTATCTTTTGCGTTATTTGATCATATGTCCAAAATTTTTTTCAAAATATTTGTTTTTTCTTGTTTTATCTATAATTATAGCTTTGGTCAGAATGTAATTGTAACGGATAAAGATAGTCTTGGTTTTTGGTCTGATGTAATGTTTAATTCAAGATTTCCTAAGCACAGGATTTTGGCAGCTGGGAAGGTTTCTGATCTCTTCAAAAGAGTTGTGGAAAATGGTAGCATTATGGCCTCCGAATTAAATTCAAATATTGTGCGACTTGCGCCTGAGGATCTTTCCTTCGAAATGTTTACCTGGCAGTATGAGGGTGAAAATAATGTTTGGAATTATGATGGATTAGTAAGGTTAAAAAGCGGAAAGGTCTATGTCCTTTCGAGAGAACAAAGAGATTACGATAGAATCAGGTTTGAAGAATTTTCACCTGAGAATTGGTATGGAGCGGTATATTTTCATTTGCTTCCAGAAACCTTTGGCAAAGAGGATTATTTCATGCTGTTTGGGTTTGCACAGAATTCCAGGTTGGAAAAATTTAAAATAATTGAAACATTTCATATTAAAAATGATCAAATTATATTTGGCTCTAAGGAATTTAAAATTAAAGAAGAAAATGGCGATGAGATTTTGACCAATCGACATGTGATAAGATACTCTCAACAGTCTAATTGCACATTAACCTATGAGCCCAAAAGTAAGATGATTGTATTTGATCATATCACAAAGTATGAGACGCCCAATCAAAAGAATGTATTTATGCTTGTTCCTGACGGAACCTATGAGGCCTTCAATTATCAATCAGGTAAGTGGAAGTTTGATCCTTACCTTCCTACAACTAAAATGGAGGAAGCCCCTCGTGAGCGACAAATATTAGATGACAGACCCAAGGATCTTTTCGGAAATCCTAAAAGGTCTAAATGATTGTGTTTAGTTTTCTTTAAGAATACTGATCTCCATTATTTTTTTAGTTAGCTCGGTGACTCTAATTTCATGCGCAATTGTATGCCCGACCAACCAGTATATTTCATCTCCAGAGGTCAATACGAGTTCTTGTTTTTTAAAAGCTGAAATGGACTTATTGTCAGCAAGAATTTTCTTAACCTTCTTTTTTTTGCCTTGCATTCCGTAAGGACTCATTTTGTCTCCTTTAGTCCAATGGCGAATTACCAATGGAAATTTTATTTTATCGAAATCCACATAAATGATCAATGGGTTTTTCACCATAACTCGCAGGTCAAAATTGTCAACACTAAACAACTTAATATTTACGCAAATTCCATTCTTATTTATAAAATTTTCTTTTTCGTCAGGAATAACAATCTCCTCAAAACTATCCGCGGTGTTAACTTTCACGATATATAGACAACCACGATCAATGTACAGAGTTTGGTCAGTCCTGGATTTAAACTGCTTACCTGGAGAACCAAGATTTGCTTTTATATCTTGTATTTCATTGTAATGAAATCCATTTTCTGCGAGATATTCATGCAAAAAATAGTCTTCTTCATTTAAGCAAAAATTAATTTTAGTAAATGTATTAGAAAATTGTACATTTTTTGATTTCCAAATAGTCCTGTAATAATCTAACAGTACATCTAGTTCTCCTAATAACTTTAAACTCCTATTGGTAGTCTTGAGAAAGGCTGGGTTGATTGATTTAAAAACCGGAATTACCTGATGACGAATCAGGTTTCTCGCATATTTGTCCTCCATATTAGAAATATCTTCCCTGAACAAAATTTGATTTGTTTCAGCATAGTTATAAAGGTCATCTTTATTTAGATTTTCTAAAGGTTTTAAAGAATTTTTATAGGAGACAGGCATTGTGTTTAGTCCTTTTATTCCGGCTCCTCTAATAAGATTTAGAAAAAAACCTTCAATCATATCTTCCATGTGGTGGGCAGTGATCAGGAACTGATAGCCAAAATCACGCTTTATATCATCAAAATATGAAAATCGAAGTTCCCGTGCAGTGTTTTGTATATTGGAAGAATTTTTTGGAATTGGGCACGATTTAATATGAAGGCTTATTTGGTTGTTTTTAGCCCAATCCTCAATTAGTTTTTGATCCAAGTTTGAATCGTTTCCCCGTAAATGGTAATTACAATGTGCTAGCCCAATTTTAAAATTCTTTTTTCTTAGGATAGAAGCCAGAACCATTGAATCAACTCCTCCACTTACTGCCAATAATAATTTGTTCTCTTGGTAGTCAGCAAGTTTCGAATAGACCAAACACTCCAAATCGATAGAATTCAAGACTAAAAGTTAATTAATTGTGAGTTTAACAAAAAAATAGTTGACGGATCGCTCAAAATTAATTTATTTGTATTCAAGTTTGAAAAAATTAAGCTTATGAAACCAGTTTACGTACTTTTAGTTGTCTATTTGTTTTTATTTGATGCTTGCAAACGCGATGTCAAAAAGGAAGCGGATACAGGCCTTACCAATGAAACTAAATTGTCCCAATCATCCGCTGTTTCTACGCCTCAAGTAGTTTACGGAAAGTTGGATGATGCTTTTATTCAAGCCTCGTCCAGTCAAAAGGTAAATTATGACATAACGGATTCAGTTTGGCATATCTTTTTTGCCCTCTCCTTAAAAGATGAGGTTCCAAAGCAAAATATATACGCAGGTCATTGGTTGGATCTATTGGAAAATGGGGAATACAAGAAGGGGATATATGATAAGACGACTGATTCCGGACGCTTTTTGTATGTTGAAAGTTCAAAAACACTTGAGCTCAGATCTACCAGAGATAGTTCGTCTGAATGGACCGTTAAGGTGGACCCTGATGCTATGGTTTTGATTGGGACTGCAAAATATGGGAATAATCCATGGCAGATGAAATTATTAAGAAAAACAGGGCAGCCCAGTTCATCAGAAGTTAAATAGATTATCTGATTTTTTCAGCATTCAGCCATTTTTGATAAATTCTTGCATTCTGATAATGCTGATCAATTCCAGTTGCAAACAAATGACTACCATCATAACCGGGTTTTGCACAGAAAAATATATAATCGTGTTTTTCAGAGTTTAATACCGCATCAATGCTATTTACTGAAGGCATATAAATGGGTCCTGGAGGAAGTCCCTCAATCTGGTAAGTATTAAATGGGGATTTAAAACTTAAATGTTCCAGCAGAACTCTTTGAATTCCAGATACCCCAAGCGCAAAAACAACGGTTGGATCTGCTTGAAGTTTCATTCCTATTTTTAAACGATTTAAGTAAACGCCCGCAATGGTCGGCTTTTCATCAGCATTTGTGGTTTCTTTTTCTACAATGGAAGCAAGCGTGTAAACTTCATTGGGTTTCAAATTTCTCTCCGCTGCTTTTGACTTTCTATTCTCCTTTGACCAGAATTTTTCATTTTCTGTAATCATTCTCTTTATGAAATTATCAAATGATATATTCCAGTACATTTCATAAGTATTTGGTATAAATAAACAAAGAATGTCTTCTTTTGTATAGCCTATAGAATGGAGATAAAGGCTGTCACTAAGTTTGTTAAGAAGTGTCGTTGAGTCCAGAGAAATATAATTGCTTAATTTACTGCACAATTGAGTAATGTCTCTTACATTATTGATTTTTAATTGCACTGGATCTTGCTGGCCTGAGCGAAGTTTTGCAATTATTTTATAATTGCTCAAACCATATTTTACAAGATACCTTCCAGGGCGAATTTTACCCTTAGCATAACCCATAATTTTTGCAGTTAATGCAAAGGATGAGGTGTCGATTAAAATTTTTTTGATTGCAATCTTTTCCAGAATTTGATCAAAAGATTCATAATCCCTAATGGTTATTTCATGAGGTATTTCAGAATATAAGATATTATTTTTGAAAGCCTGATTGAAAATGCTGATCCCTATTAGAATGATCAGCCCCAAGGCTGCTACACTAAGCAGCAGCCATCCACGTTTCTGCATTAATATTGTTCTTTATCGTTTGGAAAGTCTTTGGATTTGACATCAGCTGAATATTGAGTGACAGCATGATGGATGTTCTCTGCAAGATTTGAATATCTTCTTAAAAAACGAGGATTGAATTCTTTGTTTAATCCAAGCATATCGTGTATTACTAAGACCTGACCATCGACCCCATTGCCCGCACCAATACCAATTGTGGGAATGGAGAGCGAAAGACTTACTTCATTCGCCAGGGAGGCAGGTATTTTTTCAAGTACCAGGCTGAAACAGCCGGCTCTTTCCAATACTCTGGCATCGTGTTTGAGCTTTTCAGCTTCTTGATCTTCTTTAGCCCTTACATTGTAGGTTCCAAATT
The DNA here is from genome assembly GCA_016713905.1 of Candidatus Vicinibacter proximus. Lineage (NCBI taxonomy): Bacteria > Pseudomonadati > Bacteroidota > Saprospiria > Saprospirales > Saprospiraceae > Candidatus Vicinibacter > Candidatus Vicinibacter proximus. Next base: position 1,176,156 of record JADJOE010000003.1, on the reverse strand, counting down.
TATATATTGATTGTGGGGTAAGGCCAAGGTGTCCCATTACCGGAATTCCGGCGGTAAGTATCCGTTTAATTGAGTCGGCGACTTCTGAGCCTCCCTCTAATTTCACCCCATGTGCACCACTTTCTTTCATTATCCGAATAGATGATTCCAGAGCACGTTTGGAATTACCCTGGTAAGATCCAAATGGCAAATCTACTATTACTAATGCTCTTGTCACTCCTCTGACAACAGATTGTGCATGATAAATCATTTGATCTAGAGTGATTGGAAGTGTTGTCTCATGTCCTGCCATCACGTTAGAGGCGGAGTCACCTACTAGCAAAACATCAATTCCAGCCTCATCAAGGATTTTAGCCATCGTAAAATCATATGCGGTAAGCATGGCGATTTTTTCACCGGCAGCTTTCATTTCCTGAAGAGTTCTGGTCGTTATTTTCCTGATTTCTTTATGTACAGACATGGCTCAAAATTATAAATTCAAAAACAATTTTTTGGTAATATTACTATTTGTGTTATCAAAATATCATTTGCATCGTTATAAGAGGATTAAACTGTTTAATTTTGTGGCATGAAAATTAAATTAACTATACTTTTTTGTGGATTTTTATTGATTTTCGCTTGTTCAGAGGATTTCGTGCTTACAGAGCCTTGGAAGGATATTCCGGTGGTGTATGGATTGATTAACAGGGTGGATTCAGCGCAATATATAAGGGTTGAAAAGCTTTTTGTGGATGAAGATATCCCGGCCGTGGAGATGGCTAAGGTAGCGGATTCCATCTATTATCAAAATGTAAAAGTCTCCTTGATAAACTTAACTTCTAAAAGAGAAGTTGAACTTTTGAAGGTTGATGGAACTTCTGAAGGCTATGTCAGAAATCCCGGGCCATTTGTTCAGGTTCCCAATTTCTTATACAAGCTGAAAACAACTCAACTACCTATGTCGGGGGGTGACAGTATTCTTTTGAAGATAGATCGAGGGGATGGAAAGGCTTTGATAACCAGTAGAATACAACTAATTCGTGATTTTGATTTTACATCACCACCATCTACCAATAGAGAAGTTCAATTTAAACCTGAATTTCCGCAAACCTTCAGCTGGCAAAAGCCAAAATCTTCCCAAATTTTTGATTTTGACATAATTGTGGTTGTGCAGGAAACCAACACAGTCTCCGGGTCTGTTTTGGTAAAACCACTTCGTTGGGTCTTAAAAAAAGGTGATTTAGCCAACAGTGTGACGGTAGGAGGATTGCAATTTTATAATTTTCTAAAAGAGAATCTGGTTGTTGATCCCGCTCTTAAAAGAGAGGTTTTAAGACTTGACTTCATGGTAAGGGCAGGGGGGCCCGAAGTTTATGATTTTAACACAATCGTCAATGCGAACACCGGGATAACTGCCTCACAGGAAATTCCGCGTTATTCTAATATGAGTGAGGGATTTGGCTTGTTCAGTAGCATACATAGGACAGAGAGAAGTTTTGGGATAAGTCTGGAAACTAAGTCACTACTAAGAACCGTTGACCAAACCAGATTGCTTGGCTTTTAAATTCTAATGACTTTTTGACATATACTATGTCTTTTATCTGTCATTATTTGTCATATTATCTGCAAAAAATCTGACAAATTTTCTTTTTTTTCCCTTGGCACATCAATTGATAAAGAGTTGATATAAATCATTTAACAATGGGAAAAATAATTGGAATAGACTTAGGAACAACAAATTCTTGTGTATCCGTAATGGAGGGCAATGAGCCTGTAGTAATTGCAAATGATGAGGGGAGAAGAACAACCCCTTCTATCGTGGCATTTCTTGATAATGGTGAAAGAAAGGTGGGCGATCCAGCTAAGAGGCAAGCCATCACCAACCCTAAAAAAACGGTTGCTTCTATCAAAAGATTTATGGGTAGAAGATTTGATGAGTCTGCAACTGAAATTACCAGGATGGCATATAAAGTTGCCAAAGGCGATAACAACACCTGTAGAGTAGATATTGATGGCAGAATGTATTCTCCTCAGGAAATATCTGCAATAATTCTTCAGAAAATGAAAAAGGTTGCAGAGGATTTTCTAGGACACGAAGTAACCGAGGCGGTAGTAACCGTCCCTGCTTATTTTAATGACTCTCAGCGTCAAGCCACTAAAGAGGCAGGAGAAATAGCTGGGTTGACCATTAAAAGGATTATAAATGAACCAACAGCAGCAGCATTAGCTTACGGACTGGATAAGAAAAGTAAGGATATGACCATAGTCGTGTATGACTTGGGAGGAGGTACGTTTGACGTTTCTATTTTGGAATTAGGAGATGGTGTTTTTGAAGTAAAATCAACCAATGGAGATACACATTTGGGAGGGGATGACTTCGATCATGTGATCATTGATTGGATGGCAGACCAATTTAAATCTCAGGAGAATATTGATCTGCGAAAGGATCCAATGGCTTTGCAACGTCTTAAAGAAGCAGCTGAAAAAGCTAAAGTTGAGCTTTCTTCTTCAATCGAGACAGAGATTAACTTACCTTATATTACTGCTACAGATGGTGTTCCTAAACATCTTGTCCTTAAGTTATCACGAGCTAAATTCGAACAATTGGCTGATGTGTTAGTTCAAAGAACTTTAAAACCATGTGCAGACGCACTTAAGGATGCTGGGCTCACAAAAAATGACATAGATGAGGTGATACTTGTCGGAGGATCAACGAGGATTCCTAAAATACAACAAGTTGTAGAAGAGTTTTTTGGAAGAAAGCCTAATAAAGGAGTTAATCCTGACGAGGTGGTGGCAATTGGTGCAGCAATTCAAGGAGGTGTATTGACTGGGGAGGTGAAAGATGTTCTCTTGCTCGATGTAACACCGCTGTCTCTTGGAATTGAAACCATGGGAGGTGTTTATGATGTAGTTATTGAATCGAACTCAACAATTCCAACCAAGAAATCAAAACTCTACTCAACAGCTGCAGATAATCAGCCTTCCGTTGAAATTCATATCCTTCAAGGTGAAAGGCCCATGGCAAAAGACAATAGATCTGTAGGTAGATTTATTTTGGACGGCATTCCGCCAGCAGCACGAGGAATCCCTCAAATAGAAGTTTCCTTTGACCTTGATGCAAATGGTATACTTAATGTCTCCGCTCTGGACAAAGGAACCGGAAAACGTCAAAATGTCAGAATTGAAGCTTCCACAGGATTGTCCAAGGAAGAAATTGAGCGTATGAAGAATGAAGCAATGGCAAATTCTGAAGCAGATAAACAAGCCAGGGAAAAAGTAGATAAGTTGAATGAAGCGGATTCACTGATTTTCCAAACCGATAAACAACTAAAAGAATTCGGAGATAAAATTCCGGCAGAGAAAAAATCTGCAATTGAAAATGCACATGCCAATCTAAAAGCAGCACATCAGGCACAGGATTTGGATGCTATATCCAAAAATGTAGAAGCTCTGAATGCAGCATGGATGGCAGCTTCCCAGGATATGTATAGTGCTACACAAGCAGAGGGTCAAACCAATGACGCAGGAGCACAAAACAATACTGGATCGACTGAACCAGTTACGGATGTCGAGTTTGAGGAAGTTAACAAGGGATAATCATTTTTGACAAGAAAATAGCCCGTACAAGTTTATTGTTCGGGCTATTTTTTTTGAAATGTTTTGGGTGTTTATAAATTACGCAAGAAGGACCATTTAAAGCCGATGTATGGTTTAATACCATTTATTGGAGCAAAGACTTCCACCGCATTAAAGTAGTTGCTGTGTGGAGAATCAGCCGCAATAATTGCATCGTGCTGTGTGAAATTTGTTAAATTATCACATCCTATATAAAAATCAATTTTCTTAATCTTATAATTTAGCTGAGTCTGAGCCAGTAAATATGGTTTGCTCCAGCCTTCACGATTGTGGCTTAACTCATGAGGATAATTAATTTTATCTGGGAAACGCATTGGGCCAACAACTTGCGTTGTAAAATTCCAAAGCCATTTCTTTTGACCTGATTCCCAGTCAAGAGATGCCATCCCCCGCCATTTTGGAATAAAAATCTGATCTTTGTAATCCTTAGTAAACTGGACCTTGTTAGATTGAAGTCTTGATCCAACTTTAAGGGTGAATTGGTCAATAATTGGATAGGAAATAGTAGCACCTAAAATTCCGGTTCTTGATTTTCCATTTAAAGAAAAAATGGTGACTATTGGATTTTCCGGAAGGTTTTGTTCTAAATCAATAATCAATTGCTGATCAAACCAGGTCAGATAGGCATCAAAATTTATTTCCAATTCTTTATTGAAAAGGGTTGGTTTGGCAACTAAGTTGGCTCCTGTATTCCATGAAGATTCATACTTTGGAGTATTGATTATATTCCATGATTTATTACTGGAAAATAAATTAATTTGATCTGAATAAAGTCGATAGAAGCGGTAACCTCTTCCAATAGAAGCTCTAAGTGTTACCACCTCTGAGATATTTATTCGGGCACTTACTCTTGGTGACCAAAACATTTTTTTAGGCTCAATACGCTCCATTCTTTGGCTAAATGTGAGCACAAGCCGATCAAGTTCACACTCGCCAACATGACCCAGTTTTAGCTGATAATCCAAAAATACGCCTCCAGTTAACTGATTGTAAAGAACTTTATTTGTATCAGATAAACTGATTAGATTTTCCCTGGCATAATTTATATTAGCTACAGGGCCAAAATCAAATTTATGATGCGTACTGGTAGAATTCCAGGAAAATATGATTTGTCCTAAACCATGGTATTCAAAAGCATTTAAACCAAATTTTTTTCCATAGCTCCCATCCAATTTGGAATATGAAAAATCCCAAATGGATCCAATGGATTTATTTGGGTTTGTAAAACCCAAGTATCCAATTTTACTGGAAAGGTTTATGTGATTTATGGTTTGTGAGGATAGGTAAGGATTTTCAGTAATTTTCTGACCACCATTTCTTGTGTCCCTAAGTGCCTGCAAAGTCAGCTGGCCTTCCCAGTTTTTTGAAGCATAGTGATTCCTAATCATGGCATTTAGTCGGGTGGCCCTGGCATCATCATAAAATCCATCTTTATTATGATCTCTAAAACCACTGTGTCTGGACGCATGCATATATATACCAGATTGCATTTGCGAACTAAATTTTCTATTTATGTGCAAATTGCCCTCCATTCTACCATGATAGTCACCATATAAATTCAGGTAATACGGGACATCACTTTCAGGATCAACTAATTTGGTATTGATGGCTCCGGTTATACTTTGGGCCCCATAAATTGCACTTCCTGCACCTTTTAATATATTTACCTCACTTAGCCAAGTGCCAGGAATCATATCAAATCCAAAAGTATTTAGAATGCCAGTAAAAACTGGACGATTTTCTATTAATTGTTGAGTATATGCACCTCGGAGACCAAGAAATTGAATTTCTCTATTACTCACTACTGCATTATTGTAGGAAAGGTCAATAGCATTGCTTGTTTGAAAACTTTCTGCAAGACTACAACAGGCAGCTTTTCTAAATTCTTTGGAACTGAGGGTCTCCACATTTAAAGGGTTAAGGAGAGAGAAACTGTGAGATGGTCGACTCGAATTAATTGAAATCTCATCAAGTTGCACCCCTTCTTTTAGTATTAGATTTAAATTTAATTGCCCTTTATTTAAAACAATGGTGTCCGTTGCAAAACCAAGGTAACTTACCAAAATGGTATCTTGATTTGGATTCCGTGCCAAAACAAATTTTCCTTCATGATCAGATTGAGTTCCGTTTTCTGAATTTAAAAAATAAATTATGGCACCCTCAATGCCTTCATTTTTTTGGTTCTTTACGGAGCCACTCAGGATTTGTGCGTGTGTTTGATAGATTAATAAGTATAAGCTTATGAAGCAAATAGATTTTATAAACATGAGTATAAGTTTAATTAAATAATATTAATGCAAGCATTTACAGAATGCCTTAAATGCGCATAAAATACAATAAAATAAAACTAGAGCTAACACGTCAAAGAAGACATGAGGAGTCTTCTTTGGTTTCCGGAAACAAAATATTTGACAGGAGGAATTGGCCAGTATTGAATTGGATAGTGTAAAAATGTGATTAATGTTAGAACTTGGGGTAGTGTTATAAAAAATATTTTATCCTGACCTTTTTGAGATTTGTTGCTGGCTAGAATATGAGCAGTTTTATACTCGGTTTTGTTTTTACCACAAGGCTGTTCGTTTTTGTGTGGCTTAGCGGCACATTTTTTTACAGAGCAACAGCCTTTATCTTCATTGTTCGAACCATGACAATCATCCTTTTTAGGAAGAATGGAAAAGCTTACTTCCTTTTTACAATAACATGATAGGCTAAAAACATTAAAACCTATCTGTGCCAGAATTAAATTGGCGATCAGGTATAGAAGAACCAGCTTTATTTTTTCTTTATTAAACAACTTAGAAATTTATATTATTTTAAACTAGTCCAATTTGAAATCGAGCATGTATATTTAATGAATATTATTCCTTTAGTATTGCTCTTGAGATTACTAATTTTTGAATTTCAGAGGTGCCCTCACCAATTGTGCAAAGTTTAGAATCTCTAAAGAATTTTTCCACCGGAAAATCTTTTGTGTAACCATATCCTCCAAAAATCTGAATTGCTTCTGTTGCGGCGTGTACACACACTTCAGAGGCATAGTACTTGGCCATTGCTGATTCCTTAGACATTGGCCTTCCTTCATCTTTCATTTTACCTGCTTGACGAGTTAAAAGCTCTGCTGCTTCAATTCGAACACATATATCGGCCAATTTAAATCCTATTCCCTGAAATTGAGAGATAGGTTGACCAAATTGCTGTCTCTCTTTTGAATATTTGACTGCGGCCTCATAACTTCCCTTTGCTATTCCAAGGGCCAAAGCAGCAATTGATATCCGGCCTCCATCCAACACTTTCATTGCTTGTTTAAATCCATCTCCGACTTTACCAAGAACTTGTGATTCATGGATTCGGCAATTATCAAAAATCATCTCGGCAGTCTCTGAAGCACGCATCCCGAGTTTATTCTCTTTTTTTCCACCGTAAAATCCTGGAACTCCTCGTTCTACAATAAAGGCAGTCATTCCATTACTGTCCAGAAGTTCACCACTTCTTGCGATCACCACTGCTACATCCCCGCTAATGCCATGTGTAATCCAGTTCTTTGTACCGTTTAGGATCCAATAATCTCCATCCTTTTTAGCAACACATTGCATTCTGATGGCATCTGACCCAGTATTTGCTTCGGTCAAGCCCCAAGCACCAATCCATTCTCCCGTTGCCAATTTAGGGAGATATTTTGTTTTCTGATCTTCATTGCCAAAAGCTAAAATATGGCCGGTGCACAAAGAATTATGTGCTGCTACCGATAAGCCTATGGAGCTACAAACTTTAGTGATTTCTTCGATTACAGTGATATATGCCTGATACCCTAAACCAACTCCACCATATTTTTCTGGTACCAAAACGCCTAAAAACCCTTGTTTGCCAAGGTTTTTCATTGTTTCGATGGGAAAATGTTGGGCTTCATCCCATTCCATTACGTAGGGTCTGATGTATTGCTCTGCAAAGTCTTGAGCACTTTGTTTAATAAGGTCTATTTGATCTGTATGTTGGATGGGCATTTATTTTTTTTGCAAAAATAGGATAATCCTTTGTCTTCTAAAAGACAAAGGATTAATGATATCTTAAATAATTACTCCAAAACAGGAAACTAACAGATTCTTAATTTAATCCATGGCATGAACTTCTCCATTTCCTAATTTCTTAATGTTTAACTTTGGAGTTCCTTTATAATTAATCTCACCATTTCCAGTCAGGTCAATGTCAAGGGTTTTTGAGCAATTTATCTCAATATTACCGGACCCCAAGAGATTTGAAGTACAGCTTTGTGCAATTGTTTTAGATAAGTCAATGTCCCCACTACCAGACAAAGTCGCTGAGGTGTGATTTGAATTTCCAACATTTCTAATTTCACCAGAACCCAATAAGGAAACATCAAGAATTTCTGACGAAAATTTACCGACTATACTCCCGCTGCCAGTCAGTGTTAATTCTGCATGAGAGCTTTTGAAGGTGTCCTGCATAGTTACATCTCCAGAACCTAGAAGAGTGATTTCGTTCAACTGGTTACAATATATTTTTATTTTTAGACCTGATGAACTATAATTTTTAATCTCACCATTTAAGTTTAGGGTTAAAACAGAATCTTTTATTTCCATCGTTAAATTTTCTATTAAAATTGAATCCCCTTCCAGAATAATAGATTCAGGTCCTTTGAAAATGGAAATATCAAAATTAGAAGCTAGGTTAATTTTAGTAAATCGTTCTAATTGTTTGTTTTTTAGAATTTCACGACCCGATTCTAATTCTACTTGATCTTTAATAAAATATTTGCTGTATTGAATCATGCCTAAAATTGAGGCACAAATAATAAACAAGGCTGAGGATAATAATTTGTTGCTGGTTTTCATATTGGTTGGAATCTGTTATTTATATTCAATCTTTAAGTAATTTTGATTAATTGTGCATGCTTTGAAAAATCTCTTCAAATTCGTGAATTCCTATTCCTAATAATTTCATTTGCTTAATTGTTTCAGGTATAGTGACTTTTATTAATTCATCTCTTTTTATGTGAAGAGTTTTTTCATATACTTTATCACATAGGAAAAAGCCAATTCCTCGTTTTTGAATGATGATTTCTTCATCTTGAAGCCATTGATAACTTCGCTGAACAGTATTTGGATTGACCTGAACAGAAAGCGCCAATTCTCTAACTGAAGGAACACGCTCTCCATCAGATATTTTTCTTTGAAGAATATCTTCTAACAGCACATCGGCTATTTGTAGATATATAGGTTGTTGTTTGTGGAAGTCCATGTTATAATTGTTTTTCTCTTAACTTGAATAAACTAACGGTCATAATGAATAGGAAAATAACTATACCTGTTAGTTTTCTTATGATTGGAGATTCAAAAAATATGTCTCCATTTATGGTGATGTTAGGACCCGAACCTGTCATAACCAATCCTGTAAAATATTCATGAAATGTTATTCTAAAACATATAAAGGAAAAGATTGCAATAAATATAAGTATGGCAAACAGTCCGAAAGAGGTCTTAAGTATTGAGTTTTTTGGCATCCAAACCGAACCAAGTATATAAACACTTTGCACTAAGATTATATTCAGTAAAAATTGCCAAACAACTTTTAAATCAATTGTAGAGTATTCTAACTTATCTTTTATGAATAGATTGGCAGAAAAAGTAATTAATTTGGAATACCCATAGTAGGAAATAATATATATTATAGGGATGACCAAAGATATTAAAAACCATTTTGAAAGTAGCTTTTCTAAAGCTGAAGCCGGGATACTTAGGTAGTTTTGCTTGCTGGTGGTTTGAATGAATTCGGAAAAGCAAAGACTTGCAAAAATTACACCCATAATAGCCAGATTTACTATTAATGTTTCAGTTGTAAATAAGTTTTTCGGATTATGTTGTGTTAAGATTTGTAAAATCAGCGGCACAGAAAGTCCTCCCAGTACACTGATAAAAACAATTAGAATTGTATTTTTTTTATAGTTCCATTCCCTTTTAAACAAATTGATGAATCTGGTAGGGGAGAACATGAATATACTTGATTTCATTTTGATAATTTTTGTGTGGTTGAGTGACTTGTTTTATGCTTTTCTAGAATTTTTACAATCTCTTCTTTTTTGATCAGGATCGCATTAAAAAGAGCTTCTACATCTACATTCGAGAATTCCTCATGCGTATTTTCTCTAATTGTAATGTACCCGCCACTAATACGTTCACTGAATAAAACATCTTTTGGCTCAGTCAACGTGTTGTGTACTTCAAATACAAGAGCCTCAGCTATTTCTTCTAAAGAATAATTGAAGACTACCTGGCCCTCATCAATAATTAAAATTGGATCTATTAGGTTAACCATATCACGCACCTGGTGTGTAGAAATAATGATCATTCTATCATTTAGCATGGCTTCCGTGATGAGCTTTCTAAATTGAGACTTTGAAGGTATGTCTAATCCATTTGTAGGTTCATCGAGTATCACAATTCTGGCATTGCTGGCGAGGGCAAAACTCAACATTACTTTCTTTTTTTGCCCAAAAGATAGTTTGTCCAACTTCAAACTTCCTTCCAGACTAAATTCAGTAATAAGTTTGAAAAATTGATCAAAGTCAAAATTTGGATAGAATGGGGCATAGGTATACAAGAAAGCGATAATGGAAAGATTTGGGATATATGGTTCTTCCTGAACAAAGCATATATCTGCAAGCATTTCTGGATGTCTTTCTTCAGCAGGATAACCTAGAATATCCACACTGCCTGATGTGGGAAAGATCAACCCATTAATTAGTCGCAGTAAGGTGGTTTTTCCTGCTCCGTTTTTTCCAAGAAGGCCATAAATGCTTCCTGCATTTAAATTGAGTTCGAGATCTTTAAAAATACTTTTGCCTTTTCTGTATTGAAAACTTACATTTTGCAAATGAATCATAACTATTGATTTAGTGTATTAAATAACTAATACACTACAAAGGTATATGTCCTGAATTATATTTTCCAAATATTTTTAATGAATATTAAAAAATATTTTTTAATATAATATTTAAGTGGCAGTTAATCAATAATATAAATATAAAATATTATTACTGCTGTGCCAGAGAATTATTCATTTTAGCACTCTGGTGTTGGATAGATTCAATGTGGATTGCTTCCGTTAGTGATAATATAAACTCTTGGCTGAGATTATTTTTTTGGGCTTCAACAAGAAGCTTTGACACTATTTCTTCCCATCTCGAAGGTTGAAAAATAGATATTTCCTCCTTTCTTTTTTCTTCGCCAATGGCATCAGCCAATTTCATTCGTTTTGCTAATAATTCTATGATTTCTTTGTCGATATGATCAATTTTTCCTCTGATTGCTGATATTTTCTCATTAAAGAGTAGGTTGTTAGATTGAGTTTTTCTTTGGATAAGCAAATCAAGTACATATTTCTTTAAAAAGTAAGGAGTTACCTGTTGGTCAGAATCACTTAAGGCTAATGCTGGATTTGGGTGTACCTCTACCATTAAGCCATCATAATTTAAGTCCATTGCTATTTGGGCGATTTCTTGCAAGTGGTCTGGCGTTCCACTTATGTGACTGATGTCTGCAATGAGCTGGATTTCCGGTATTTTTCTCTTTAATTCAATTGGAATTTGCCAACGAGGTACATTTCGATATATTGAATTTCCATAAAAAGAAAATCCTCGATGAATTGCTGCAATTTTTTCAAGCCCAACCTTATAAAACCTCTCTATGGCACCTAACCAAAGGAAAAGGTCTGGGTTAAGGGGGTTTTTTACCATGACAGGCATATTCGTTCCTTTTAATGCATCAGCTATTTCTTGGACATAAAATGGATTTACTGTGGTTCTTGCTCCAACCCACACTACATCAATCCCTGCCTTAAGGCATTTTTCAACATGGTCCTGGTTAGCCACCTCGGTACACACCTTAACATTAAAATCTTTTTTTATCTGGACCAGCCACTCCAAGGCTTCTTCTCCTTTTCCTTCAAAAGATCCCGGTCGAGTTCTTGGTTTCCATACACCTGCTCTTATTAAATCAGGCTTAAAGTCTATTGTTTGGCTACAAACGCTAGACATTTGTTCGTATGATTCAGCGCTGCACGGCCCAAGAATGAGAATTTTCTGATCTTTGGGAACTTCAATTACCGGTTTAGTTTGCAATATGATTTATTTAGTTCTACAAATTAAATGTAAAATGCCATCATTTGTTTATAATGTTTTTCAATTCAAATGCTGATCTTCGCCATTTATCAAATTTAATCTATGCGTCAATTTTGTATTATATTAAGCTTGTTTCTATTGGTTCTTAAGGTAGAAAGTCAAACCAGGCCAGCTTCTTTGATCCTTGAGGAAATGAAGGCTTTAAAAGTAGTAGGTTCTGTGTTATATATTGCGGCTCATCCGGATGATGAGAATACAAGGTTAATTAGCTACCTTTCTAACGATCTCAAATTGCGAACTGCATACGTGTCCATGACCCGTGGTGATGGAGGGCAGAATCTTATTGGCCCTGAGCTGGATGAACTTTTAGGTGTAATAAGGACCCATGAGTTGATGAGAGCTAGAGAAATTGATGGAGGGATTCAGTTTTTTACACGAGCCAATGATTTTGGGTATTCCAAGAATGCCGAAGAAACATTTACCATTTGGGATAAAGATTCCGTTTTATTGGATTTGGTGCGCCTAATAAGAACATTTAAGCCGGATGTAATCATAAATCGATTTGACCATAGGACAAGTGGTAAAACCCATGGCCATCATACTGCATCTGCTATGCTTGGGATGGAGGCTTTTGATTTAGCCAGAAATAGTTTGTACAGAAGAGATTTGTTGGATTTGCCAGAGCCTGTCCGGGTAGACCGAATATTTTTCAATACTTCTTATTTCTTTTTTGGATCTAAAGAAAAGTTTGATGCTGCAGACAAATCTAACTTAAATTCATTGGATATAGGTAGTTATTATCCAGCATCAGGATTTTCCAATGGGGAAATTTCCGCCCAAAGCAGAAGTATGCATAAGTCCCAAGGTTTTGGAATAAACTCTGTCAGAGGCTCTCAATTGGAATATTTCGAAAGACTTGATTCCAAAAAGGGGAACGGGGAAATATCTCCTTTTGATGGATTGAACTTTAGCTGGTCTAGATTTAATGGAGGAGGGAATCTTGATAAAGTTTTGGACGAGCTAATTAATCAATTTGACGTGTCTGCACCTTTCAAGAGCATTCCGTTACTCCAAAAAGCAGAAGAATACCTTGAAGCTATAAATGCAGGTGTTTATAAGGAGTCTAAGCTAAAAGCTATTCGGGATTTAATTTTTGAATGTGCAGGTATATATGCGGAGGCTTTTATTGACAGGCAAACAATCTCGAGAGGTAATGGGGTTAGATTAAGCACAGAAATAATCTCACGTTCTATCGGTGTTACATTGGATAGAATAGAGCTTTTACCAGGTTTTGGAGATTCTTCTTTTCAAAAATTATTGTTGAGTAATATCCCAACGTATTGGCATAAAGACATCATTGTAAGTGATATTCCCTTGAGTGCACCATTTTGGCTCAAGCATGGAAGAGGCAAGGGGATTTACAGAGTGGATGAAGTAGCTTTAAGAAATTTGCCAGTCTCACCACCAGATTTTGAGGTTAGATTCAAAATTGTAATTTTTAATAAATCTTACGACATTTACAGGAGGGTTATTTATAAGAATGATGACCCAGTTTTAGGTGAAGTAAGACAACCGGTTGATGTTTTACCTTCTTTAGTAATCCTTCCCACAGATCATTTGGTCTTAATTAATAATGACAAGCCAGTAAAATTTAATTTTACTTTAAAGTCAAATGCACCAAATCAAACCGGTAAAATACAATTCAGGAATACTGAAGGAATAACTGTTTTGCCTTCTGAGATTGAATATCAATTTAGTGTGCCAGGGGAAGAAAAAATATTTGAGTTACAGATACAGGCTAATGGTGTTAAAAACGAAATAAATGAAATAAGTTTGGTAAATGGTGAACACCCCATTTGCACGCAGCGAACAATAAAGTACAGCCATATTCCCTGGATTAATGTACTAATACCCGCAAAAATTAGAGTGGCAGTTTGTGACTTTAAAATTAATGATAAACGAGTAGCGTACATTGATGGTGCCGGAGATAATGTTGATGAGGCAATATTAAAAATGGGTTTTAAAATGGATGTATTGCAAGCAAGGGATTTAACTAAAATCAATAGAAAAAATTATGATGTAATTGTATTTGGAATACGCGCTTTCAATACCCAGGAAGAATTAGCAAATTCCTATAATTTCTTAGAAAATTTTGCCAAAGATGGTGGTAAAGTAATAATTCAATACAACACTTCAAATGAATTGGTTAATCAAAATTTTTTAGGGGAAAATTTTAAAATTTCTAGAAATCGTGTGACCGATGAATCTGCAGAAGTCAAATTTATAAACCCTGCACATAAGATTCTATTAAATCCAAACAAAATCAGTGAATTAGATTTTAAAAATTGGATTCAGGAACGTGGATTATACTTTCCTGCTAGTTATCCCAAGGAATTTGAGGAGATTTTAGCTATGAATGATCCTGGGGATTCTCCATTGAAATCTGGGTTGTTATGTAAAAAAACCGGAAAAGGATACATGATTTATACATCACTTGCATGGTTCAGGCAATTGCCGGCAGGTATTCCTGGTGCCTATAGAATATTTTCCAATTTAATTTCTTTTTAACATGGAAAAGTCGTTTCTTAAATATGGATTTCTTCTGATTTTAGGTTTAATGGTTGCAGTAATTTTTCTTTTCATACTTTCAAATATTTATTCAGCCTGATTTATGAGTTGGATTGATTGGTTGGTATTGACAATTACCATTTCATTTATTGTGATCTATGGTTGGTACAAATCCCGGTCTCAGCAAGATTTAAACAGTTATCTTCTTGGTGAACAAAATTCAGTTTGGTGGAAAGTATGTCTTGGTGTTATGGCTACGCAAGCAAGCGCCATAACATTTATAAGCACTACTGGACAGGGATTTTCTGATGGGCTTAGATTTGTACAATTCTATTTTGGATTACCACTGGCAATGTTTGTAATCATTGTAATTTTTATCCCGGCATTTTATAGGCTCAAAGTTTTTACTGCATATGAATATCTTGAACAAAGGTTTGATTTAAAAACCAGATTATTTGCTGCTTTTATTTTCTTGATCCAAAGAGGTTTGGCAGCAGGTATAACGCTTTATGCTCCTGCCATTATTTTATCTACTGTTCTTGGGTGGAACTTGCAATTGACCCAATTAGTCACCGGAGTATTGGTAATAATCTATACGGTAAGCGGGGGCTCAAAAGCCGTTACAGTAACCCAAACACATCAAATGGCAATCATTATATTAGGAATGGCTTTTATTTTTGGATTTCTTATTTACTCTATGCCGGCAGGATTCACTTTAGACAAAACTCTGGAGTTGGCTGGATGGAATGGTAAAATGAAAGGTGTAGATTTTAATTTCAATTTTCAGGAGAGATACAATTTTTGGGCAGGCATAACAGGTGGTTTTTTTCTTGCTTTGGCTTATTTCGGGACCGACCAATCTCAGGTTCAAAGATATTTAAGTGGAAGAAATGTCAGACAAAGTCAGGTTGGATTGTTATTTAATGGATTACTTAAAATTCCAATGCAGATATTTATTTTGATGTGTGGCGTTTTATTATTTGTTTTTTTTCAATTTGAAAAAACACCTATTTCATATAATGCCAAAGTAGAGCAGGCCTTAAAATTAAATCATCCCGAGAAATACAATCTGTGGACCAAAGATTTGAATGAAATCCATAATCAGAGAATTGATATACTGCAATCTGAGATCAATCTGAATAAAGATTTAATCGTTTCACTTAATATGGCTCAAAAAAAGATTAGGGACACAGTGCAAACTTTTATAAGAAATTCTGGAGAGAGGGTAGAGGCTAATGATAAAGACTACATATTTTTATATTACATTCTCAAATATTTACCTAAGGGATTTATTGGATTATTGCTTGCAGTGATATTTTGTGCTGCTATGTCAAGTATATCCGCAGAGTTGAATGCTTTGGCTGGAACCACGTCAGTTGACATTCAAAAAAGACTTTTTCAATCCACTTCTGGATGGCTAAGTGATCTTCAATGGTCTAGGTTATTTACTGTCTTTTGGGGAATACTTGCAATTTCATTCGCATTTTATGCGAATTTATTTGAGAATTTAATTCAATTTATTAATATAATAGGATCTCTTTTTTATGGAAGTGTATTAGGTATATTTATAGTTGCTTTTTTATTCCCAAAAGTGAATGGAAATATAGTTTTTTTTGCTGCTTGTTTAGCACAGTCTGTAGTTTTTGTATTGTTTTTTACTCTAGATATTGGCTTTCTTTGGTATAATGTGATTGCCTCTGGGATCGTAACTTTGGTAAGCATAATACTAAGTTTTTTTAAATCTACAAAAATGTCGATTTAATTATATTAGAATAAATGATTTAAATTATTGTTTAATTTATTTTGCCCAATTTTATATGAACATTTATTTATTAGTATGAACCTTTTCTGGCGACAATTTTATGGGATCTTATTGTTCTTGGTTTTAAGTCTAAGCTACTTTCGTATTATTTTTGTGATTTTGGAATTTTACAATGGTTTTAAAATTTCAATTAAAGAATTTGGAAGATCCCTTGGATATGGATTATATATGGACTTTTCAGTATGGTCTATTGAGGTTGCCATTCTGCTTATATTTTTACTTTTATTTTATTCTATTTGCAAAGCCTTAGTTTTTAAAATTCTAAACGGGTTAGTATTTTTTTTTCTAGGATTAAATTCATTGATTTATTCAATTGATTCGGTGCTTTATCCTGAGTGGGGATTTAGAATTGACTATTCTTTCTTTACCTACCTGGATAGGACAAATGAGGGAATTCATTTTATTTCATTAAACATGGTTGCAAAATTTGTAATTGCTGTTATATTATTTAATTTGCCAATAGTTTTTTATTATTTTTTTAGATTTCGAATGAAATCACTTCCTCAACTCAATTTATTATCCATAGTAACTATTTTACTAGGTTTTTCATTGTTAATTATTCCTTTGCGTGGAGGAATTGGATTAAGTCCGCTTAATCCTGGCACTGTTTACCATTCTAAGGATATGTACGCTAATCATATTTCATTGCATCCGATTTGGAATATTCTTTATACTTATTCACACAATCGAAGTATACAACCTAGAAAGAATATCATAGAACCTGTTCTTGCAGATAGTTTATTTAAAAAAATAAAGTTTATAGATACACCTGCCACAAAGTTTATAAGTACAGAAAGACCAAATATTCTTTTTTTATTATTGGAGAGTTTTACAGCCAATATGATCCATCAACAACATGCCGGAAAAGAAATTCTACCAGGGTTAAACCGCTGGATCAGAAAGGGAATTTATTTTGATCATGCGTTTTCCTCCGGGGACCGAACCGATAAAGGTCTTGCTGCTATATTTAGTGCATACCCGGCACAACCTCAAAGTTCTATTATTAAAATTCCTTCTAAAGCGGAAAAGCTTCCTTCATTAATGAAGACACTAAGCCAATATAATTATCATAGTTCCTTTTATTACGGAGGAGATATAGAATTTGCCGGAATGAAAACTTTTTTACTTGCATGTGGTGTGGATAAAATTATCAGCAAAGGTGATTTTAGTCCTTCTACTTACAATGCTAAATGGGGAGTTCATGATCATATTTTGTTGGAAAGAGTGTGGAAAGATATATTTTTGGAAAAATCTCCTTTTATAATGAGCATATTAACTCTTTCAAGCCATCCTCCTTACGATGTGCCTGAAGATGATTATTGGAGTGAGAAAGACGACGCTTCCGTTTTTGTTAATTCAGCCCATTATACAGATAAATATTTAACTTTATTTTTAGATTCATTGCAGCAAAGTGCACTTTGGAAGAATTTATTAGTTGTTATTGTTGCAGATCATGGTGCGCGTTACCCTTTAAATATAAGTTATTCTTCACCGGATAAATTTTACATTCCTATTCTATATACTGGAGGAGTTGTTAATAAGGATACTGTTCTGCATAATGTTTGTTCTCAAACCGATATAGTAGCAACAATATTGAATCAAATGAATATTGATTCAAAAGAATTTTATTTTAGTAACAATTCTTTTCGATCTGATTCTTTAGGATTTGCATTTTATTCCTTTAATAATGGAAGCGGGTGGATTGATTCGGGTGGAAAACGAGTTATTTCACATGATGACAATCAAATCATATTAAATCAGGGTCAATGTCATTATTCTATAGATTATCAAAGATCTTATTTTCAAAAACTATTGGATGATTTTGATAATAAATAGTTGCAAAATTATAGATTGAAATTTACTTGCTTAATATATATGATAGATCGTGTTTGTATGAATGTGAACACAGAGACTAAATAATCTTGCATTTTAATTTTGGCCTTGAATTTTAATCAATCAATATTGATATAATTGTTTTACCTGGCTATTGGGTATACACGACACATTTTAATTTTGCAAATTCAAAATGATTTTTCTTAGGATTTTCAAAGTAAAGGTGAAGTTTGGAACCATGCTCTTGGTGTTCTGGATAATCAATTTTTATGTGATATTGGAAATTGATTTGGTCGTAGGGAAAGTAAAGACTTGTTTTGTTGAAACAGCTGTCACAGCTATCTTTCCACTCGTAGCTGATTTGTGGGAATGATTCGGCATCGCTTATTCTGTTCAAAGACAAATCAAGAAAAAGGCTTTTTTTATTGTCAACATCAATCTCAGTGATAGGAAACTTTGCGTTATTGCTTCTAATTGTATCGGTCCGATACTGATTTAATAATACCTTCTGATTAAAAAAATTGAAAAACAAACTGTCAGGCATTAATTTGAAATTTAAACTGGCATTTTTACTTGCTGCTCTATAGATGATAAGTTTTTGTTTCATTTTGTCTAAAAGAACTTTATCATATATTTCACGAATTCGCATATCCTTATTTACCTTAAAAAGGTACTTTTCATTATAGAGGTAATAACCATTTGAATAAAAATCCACTATTTGACGATTATCGTTCATGAAAGCGTATTCCCCTTTTGTATCAAAGCTTTCACTAAAATTTATTTTGGATCCAAGGGCTGTAGAATATTGTGGGGTCTCTAATTTATAGTTCTTCTTAAGATAAGCTAAGATTGTTTCATATATATCCAAATGTGAGCTAAAACTTTCAAAGTGTTTCTTTTCTTTTAATTTTGGGGAGTAAATAATCATTGGCACCTTGTATTTGGTAAATGCATTCTCAATTGGCAATTCTGTCATAGGATGATCTCCAGTAAGAATAAAGATAGTGTTTTCAAAATCTGGTCTTTTTTTAAACTCTTCAAATAATATTTTATATGCATCGTCCACATTATATAAGGTCAAGTAAAAACGTTTGTATTTTTCGAAATGAATTTTATCACTTTTGTTTTTAAGCTTTGCCACAGCATTAGTATATTTTTCATGATACCCCATTGAATCTTTGATTATAAATGGTGAGTGTGAGGTGCCAGTAAATAATATATCAAGTCTGGGTTTGTTAATCAAGCTGTCAGTGGAAATAAGATATTGTCTGAAGAGATCTATGTCATTATAGCCCCAAACATATCTTTCTTCGCCAACCGAAATAGGTGAAAATATTTTTTGAAACTGATCCTTGTCTATTATTCTACCAGTATTGTTGAATTGGTAAAAATGTTTTTTATTATGAAACCATGCCCCTTGTCCATAATAGAAACTAGTTAGATAATTATTTTTATTTAAAACATTCATTAATGAAAAATGGTATGGATAAGTTTGCATTAAGGTAAATCCCATTTCTCCGTATGGCAATGAGGCACTAAGACAAGGGTTAGCTGCAAAAGATCTTTCACCAAGCGTTAGAAAATTACTCCAATATAAACTTTCTTTCGACAAACTATCCAGGAAGGGCATAAAGTGGACTCCACGAATTGGGTGGAGAAAATATTCTGACAAACTTTCTGTAATTAGAATGACAATATTTGGAGGTGATTTGAATTTATTTAGTAATGGGCCAAAGTTGTCCTCATCATTAAATTGATGCAAGAACGGGTATTGAGAATTTATATACCCTTCCCTTGGAAATTGTTCTTGGTAACGAAGTGAAGACGATTCAACTGGTGGTTCAAAATACCTGGATGTCTTTGATAAGACAATTTTTGAATAAAAGTGGAAAGACTTATTGGTAAACAAATCCCTCGATACTGGAATTTTGGCGAATTCTTTATATATACTAAATAGACTTATGAAGGCTATACCTATTAATAAGGAGTATTTAAACCATTTTGAAGAACATCTAATGGATTTAAGTGAATATTGAAGTACAGTCCAAAGCAAAATGCTCAAGAACAAGGCAATCAATACTCTTCTTAAGGTGACACCTGAAGTTGCATACGAAAAGGCTACTTCACTTGGTTGATGGTTAAAAAGAAAAATATCCAAAGGTCTCATTTGGTAGAAAAAATACTCCAGTATGATCAAATGACCTATGATGAAAAGGAATACCGTATTTTCAAAAATCCTAATCCCAAGCTTGTTTTTCTGCCGAAAAAGAAATTTATATAGTGGATAGGATGATCCTAAAATCCCAATCGCTAGCATCAAGTCCATAATCATCCCAAGGGCTTCGGATTTCCAAAGTTTGTTAGGATTAAATAAATAGTTGACAACCAATGATTCATAGATCCTTAAGGAGATTAAGAAGAACAGGACCATAAGACACAATGCCATAAATGCCTCATAAGAATGAAGCGCCTGTGAAGTTCTTAACGGTTTAAATCTCCTTATTGGCTTCGAAAGGGAGTCTTTGAGTTTCAAATACCTCTTGCTCGTCACTGCTTCATATTTAGATAGATAACACCATTTTCCCAGCCTTTGACAAAAATACTCCCATATTTATTGTAAAATTTTTTAGCCGATTCATTCCAATCCAATACTTGCCACTTTAACATTTTTGCGCCCAAAACACAAGCCTGATCCAAAATTGCTTCAAAAAGAATTTTTCCAAGACCTTTACCTCTGTATTCCTCTTTTACATAGAAATCTTCCAAATAGATAGTGTAGCCATTCCAGGTGGAAAAATAGGAAAAATACAAGGCCATACCTACAATGCCTTTTTCCGGAACTTCTATCACATAGCCATCAAATACTCCTTTTTGAAAATTCTCCTCAAAATCTTCAGGACAAGTCTTTACTGAAGTTGCTGACTTTTCAAATACAGCTAATTCCATTACCAATTCAAATATACTGAAAGAATCTCCTTTCTGCATTTTTCGGAGGGTTATCATGTCTTTTTTATTTAATTTGTTGTTAAGCTGCAAAGCTATTGATAAAAATCTTTAACTGATTTTGTGAATATTGAAAAGTATATTACCTTTGCGTCTCCTTATGGAATAGGTATGTCTATAAGGTATTGATTTTGAACTTAATAAGTTTATATACCAAAAGATAAAGAGATATTAAAGTATGCCTACAATTAATCAGTTAATCCGAAAAGGACGCGAAATAGTTGAATACAAGAGCAAATCAAGGGCTCTTCAGTCAAATCCTCAGAAAAGGGGAGTTTGTACACGTGTTTATACGACAACGCCTAAAAAACCAAACTCAGCACTGAGAAAGGTGGCTAAGGTGCGATTGGTTAATGGGATAGAGGTGATCTGTTATATTCCAGGAGAAGGGCATAATTTGCAAGAACACTCCATCGTGTTGGTAAGAGGAGGAAGGGTAAAAGATCTTCCTGGGGTACGATATACTATAGTACGTGGGGCCCTGGATACCGCCGGAGTTAATAATCGAAAGAAAAGTAGATCAAAATACGGGTCTAAACGACCTAAAAAATAAGTCAACCATTAAGCTTATATTTAAAAATAATGAGAAAGCATAAACCAAAGAAGAGAATTTTGGAACCGGATCCTAGGTTTGGGGATACCATGGTTACCCAATTTGTGAATAATATGCTTTGGCAGGGGAAGAAAAGTACTGCATACAGTATATTTTATTCTGCCATGGATCAAGTGGAAGCGAAAACCACTGAAAATCCTCATGAAGTATGGAAAAGGGCTTTAGGTAATGTAATGCCACATATAGAAGTAAGGCCAAAAAGGATTGGAGGTGCGACGTTTCAAATACCAATGGAAATGAGACCTTCAAGAAAGCTTTCCATTGGAATTAAATGGTTAATTAAATATTCCAGGGCTAGAGCAGGAAAAGGTATGGCCGATAAATTGGCTGCCGAAGTAATTGCTGCTGCCAAAGGTGAAGGTGCAGCAGTAAAGAAAAAAGAAGATACTCATAAAATGGCTGAATCAAACAGAGCCTTTGCGCATTTTAAAGTTTAATATTCAAGAATAATGGCTAAAGATTTAAGATACCTCAGAAACATTGGAATTGCTGCTCACATTGATGCCGGTAAGACAACTACTACTGAACGTATTTTGTACTATACAGGTTTGACCCACAAAATTGGAGAGGTGCACGATGGCGCTGCTACAATGGACTGGATGGCTCAGGAGCAGGAAAGAGGTATTACAATTACTTCTGCTGCTACGCAAACTAATTGGAGTTGGAAAAATCAACCTTATATTGTAAACATTATTGACACCCCGGGGCACGTTGACTTCACAGTAGAAGTAAATCGTAGCTTAAGGGTTCTTGATGGACTTGTATTCTTATTTAGTGCTGTGGATGGAGTAGAACCACAGTCTGAAACAAACTGGCGATTAGCAGATAATTACAAAGTTCCCAGGTTGGGATTTGTGAACAAAATGGATAGGCAAGGGGCTGACTTTTTTATGGTGGTAAATCAGGTAAAAAAGATGTTGGGATCAAATGCCGTTCCACTTCAGGTTCCAATAGGCGCTGAAGAACATTTTACCGGAGTGGTTGACCTTATAACCAACAAGGCGATTATTTGGGATGAGGAATCGAGGGGAATGACTTATAAGGAAATCCCAATTCCAGAAGATATTAAAGATACAGTTCAGGAGTATCGTCAGCAATTGATTGAGAATATTGCTGAATACGATGATGATTTATTGATTAAGTTTTTTGACGATCCGGAATCTATTACAGAAGAGGAAATGATTAATGCTATTCGTGCCGCAGTTTGCGACATGAAGTTTGTTCCAATGATGTGCGGTTCGGCCTTTAAAAATAAAGGTGTACAAGCAGTACTTGATGCAGTATGTGCATTTCTGCCTAGTCCACTAGATGTTGAGGCTGTCAAAGGTATCAACCCAAAAAATGATGAGGAATTGATTAGGAGACCATCTGTAGATGAACCTTTTTCTGCCCTTGCATTCAAAGTAGCTACCGATCCATTTGTAGGACGTTTGGTCTTTATACGGGTATATTCAGGAAGACTTGATGCCGGATCTTATGTGATGAAGGTTCGTTCCGAAAAAGATAAGGTTACAACAGACAAAGAAAGAATTTCCAGGTTGTTTTTAATGCATGCAAATGATAGAAAATCTATTGAGTATGTCGAAGCTGGAGATATCGCTGCTGCAGTAGGTTTTAAGGATATTAAGACGGGAGATACATTATGTGATGAAGCCCATCCTATTATTCTTGAAGCAATGAATTTTCCGGAACCGGTAATTTCAATTGCTGTGGAGCCTAAAACTCAAAAAGATCAAGACAAACTTGGAATGTCTTTGGCTAAATTGGCTGAAGAAGATCCTACTTTCAGAGTATTTACAGACGAAAATACCGGTCAAACCATTATCAGTGGAATGGGTGAGTTACACCTTGAAATCATTGTAGATAGGTTGAGAAGAGAGTTCAATGTGGAATGTAACCAAGGAGCGCCTCAGGTTAATTATAAAGAATCTCTTACCAAGACAATAGAGCACAGAGAAAGATTAAAAAAGCAAACGGGAGGATCTGGTTTATTTGCCGATATGGCGTTCAGCATAGGCCCTGCAGATGAGGAATTTGTAAACAGTGAAGAATTTAAAGCAGGAAAATCCAGAATGCAATTCGTTTGGGATATTTTTGGTGGTGCAATTGATAAATCTTATATGCCTGCCATAACCAAAGGATTTGAGTCAATGATGAATCAAGGCATATTGGCCGGATACAACATTGAAAGTATGAAAATCCGGGTTTATGACGGTTCGATGCATGCTGTCGATTCCAAACCACAGGCATTTGAATTGTGTGCAAAAGATGGTTTTAGAGAAGCGGCGCCAAAAACAAATCCACAAATACTTGAGCCGATCATGAAATTGGAGGTAATTACTCCAGAAGATTATGTTGGTCCGGTGATTGGCGATTTAAATAGAAGAAGAGGACTCCCAAAAGGACAAGAGCCAAGGATGGGGGGAGCTGTTGCAATACAAGCAGAGGTTCCACTTTCAGAGATGTTTGGTTATGTAACTCAATTGAGGACCATTACTTCTGGTAGAGCAAGTTCGACAATGGAGTTTTCTCATTATTCCCCTGTGCCAAAGCAGATTGCTGAAGAGGTAATTGCTAAGGCTAAAGGAAATATAAAAGTTTAAAATTTTAACATAAATTAAATATAAGGCATGAATCAAAAAATTCGGATAAAGCTCCGGTCTTATGACCACAATTTGGTGGACAAAAGTACCGAGAAGATTGTCAAAACTGTCCGCAATAGTGGTGCAGTTGTTGCCGGTCCGATTCCGCTGCCAACTGAGAAAGAAATATTTACAGTGTTACGTTCTCCACATGTAAATAAGAAAGCTCGTGAGCAGTTTCAGCTTCGGACACACAAGCGTTTGATTGAGATTTACACACCGACTCCAAAGACAGTCGATGCGTTATCAAAACTCGAACTGCCTAGCGGCGTTGACATACAAGTTAAGTTATCCTAATTTCTTATTGTACTAAAAATTATTTTTTAGTATCTGAATTCTTTTTTAAGACTTCAGGTGCTAGGAATTAACAATAAAACTTATTTACCGTGAATGGAATAATCGGAACAAAGGTTGGAATGACAAGCATCTATGCAGCAGATGGCAAAGCCATCGCATGTACAGTTGTTGAGGCATCACCTAATATCGTTACCCAAGTTAAGACAGAAGATTCAGATGGATATTCTGCGCTTCAGGTGTCTTATGGGGAGGCCAGAGCAAAAAATGCGAACAAAGCGATAACTGGTCACTACTTAAAATCTAATACAACCCCAAAGAAAAAATCCTTGGAGTTTAAAAATATCCCAGGAAATAAGAACCTTGGCGATGAGATAAGTATATCAGATATTTTTACTGAAGGAGATACTGTTCATGCAATTGGTTTTACGAAGGGGAAGGGTTTTCAGGGTGTTGTAAAGAGACATGGTTTTGGTGGAGTTCAGAACGCTACCCATGGTCAGCATAACAGAGGACGAGCTCCAGGTTCAATTGGTGCTTCATCCTACCCATCAAAAGTTGTTAAAGGATTAAGAATGGCTGGTCGTCAAGGTGTTGAACAGGTAAAAGTTAAGAACCTTAAAATAGCCAGAATATTAGGAGAAAAAAATCTTTTGTTGATCCGTGGAGCTATTCCTGGTCACAAGGGTTCTATTGTTGTTATCGAAAAAAGCACTAGGTAATGAAGATTGATGTTCTAAATACTCAAGGGCAAACTACAGGAAGAAGTATCGATCTTCCCGAATCCATTTTTGGAATTGAGCCAAATACTCATGTTATTTATCTGGCAGTTAAGGAATACTTAGCTAATCAGAGGCAGGGTACCCATGATTCAACCGAAAGGGGAGATGTACACCGTACCACTAAAAAGTTCAAAAGGCAAAAAGGTACCGGTGGAGCCAGAGCAGGATCCTTAAAAAATCCTATGTTTAAAGGAGGAGGACGTGCTTTTGGACCACATCCAAGGGATTACTCTCAAAAACTAAATAAGAAAGTAAAGATATTGGCAAGAAAGTCTGCACTTTCCCAGTTACTTACCAATAACAAAATAAAAGTTGTTGAAGATTTTAGTTTTGCTGCGCCAAAGACAAGCGAATTTTTGAGCATTCTTAAAAATCTTGGATTATCGACTTCTAAAACTTTGGTAGTTACTCCTGACCATAATGAAACAACTTTCCTTTCTGGAAGGAATCTGGCAAAAACCAAATTAAAAGTAGCTGCTGACCTCAGCACCTATGAAATATTAAATTGTCAGACTTTGTTGTTAACAGAGTCTAGTATTCAAAAAATTACGGAAACTTTAAGCTAATAGTTATGACCAAACAAATTTTAGTGAGACCAGTCATTACTGAGAAAGCAGAAAAGCTTTCGAGTAAGCGCAACCAATATACCTTCATTGTCCATAGGGATAGCAATAAGATTGAAATCCAGAAAAGTGTTGCTGCAACATACAATGTAAAAGTTGAATCAGTTAATACCTTGGTCATTGCTGGCAAGTCAGTAGTAAGAAATACTAAGCGTGCTGTTTTAAAAGGAAGGAAACCTGCTTACAAGAAAGCTGTAGTTACGCTTGCAGCCGGTGAAGAAATTAACATTTTTAGTGAAGAGTAAAACTAAGTGATATGCCAGTTAAAAAATTAAAACCTGTTACTCCGGGTACCCGATTTAGGGTTGCAAATACCTTCGAAGAGCTTACTACGGATGTACCTGAAAAATCCTTGTTGGCTCCTATGTCTGGAACAGGAGGACGAAACAATCAAGGGCGTCGTACTACTAGACATAGAGGAGGAGGTCATAAACAAAAATATAGATTGATTGACTTCTTAAGAAATAAAGATGGGATCCATGCTACTGTGAAGAGCATTGAATACGATCCGAATCGTACTGCATTTATTGCTCTTTTAGTATATGCCGATGGTGAAAAAAGATACATTTTAGCACCACAAGGTTTGAAGGTAGGGACTAAGGTAATCAGTGGTCCTGGAGCAGCTCCTGAAATAGGAAATGCTTTGTTGCTGGCTGAAGTTCCACTTGGTTCTAGCATTCACTCTATAGAGTTACATCCCGGTCAGGGAGCGGCGTTGGTAAGATCAGCCGGCACTGCAGCCACTATGATGGGAAAGGAAGATCGGTATGCAGTGGTTAAAATGCCATCTGGTGAAGTCAGAAGAATTCTCATGTCTTGTAAGGCAACTATTGGTTCTACATCCAATCCTGACCATGCGCTTGAAGCAATTGGAAAAGCAGGTAGATACCGATGGCTTGGATTTAAATCCAGGTCAAGAGGTGTTGCGATGAACCCAGTAGATCACCCAATGGGTGGAGGGGAAGGTAGATCTTCCGGAGGTCAGCCTAGATCAAGAAATGGTCAGTTTTCTAAAGGACTCAAGACTAGAAGTCCTCATAAGCATTCTGACAATCTTATAGTTTCTAAGAGAAAAACGAAATAAAGTTAATTATTAAACCACCATTGAAAAAATATGGCAAGATCAATTAAAAAAGGACCTTACGTTTACCATAAATTACTGGATAAGGTTCTTAAAGCTAAGGAAACCAATAAAAAATCTGTAATTAAAACATGGAGCAGAGCATCTATGATTATTCCGGATATGGTTGGAGAAACGATTGCTGTACATAATGGTAAATCTTTTATACCAGTGTATGTTTCTGAGAATATGGTAGGACATAAGTTAGGTGAATTTTCTCCTACTCGAACATTCAAAGGGCATTCCGGTAACCGTTAATTTTAAATACAAGGGAAATAAGAATATGGAAGCAGTAGCTAAATTAAGAAATTGCCCGATGTCTCCCAGAAAGATGAGACTGGTCGTAGACCTCATCAGGGGAAAGAAGGTAAATCAGGCTTTAAGCATTCTCAAGTATACTAAAAAGGAAGCTTCAGGGTGGTTAGAAAAACTTCTTTTATCGGCCATAAACAATTGGGAGCAAAAACATGGGGAAGGTGAAGCAGATAATCATGATCTTATTGTTAAAACCGCATTTGTGGATGGAGGGGCAGTAATCAAGAGATTTCAGCCTGCGCCACACGGACGTGCACATAGGATCAGAAAACGGAGGAATCATGTGACATTGATTGTAGCTTCTCAAAACAAATCAAATTAATAGCTTTATTAAATAACAAATTAATGGGTCAAAAAGCAAATCCAATTGGTAACCGATTAGGAATCATCAGAGGATGGGAATCTAACTGGTTTGGTGGACATAATATGGCACAAAAAGTAGTCGAAGATGAAAAAATCAGAAACTATCTCAATGCCAGAATTCCTAAGGGAGGAATAGCCCGGATAGTGATTGA
Organism: Candidatus Vicinibacter proximus; assembly: GCA_016713905.1. Taxonomy (NCBI): domain Bacteria; kingdom Pseudomonadati; phylum Bacteroidota; class Saprospiria; order Saprospirales; family Saprospiraceae; genus Candidatus Vicinibacter; species Candidatus Vicinibacter proximus. The sequence continues at coordinate 1,148,274 of JADJOE010000003.1, read as the reverse complement.
GCGTACTTTAAAGCGCATCACTGTTTCCATCCAAACTTCTAGACCAGGTATTATTATTGGGAAGGGAGGAACAGAAGTGGATAGAATTCGTGAGGAGCTTAAAAAGTTGTCCGATCAAGATGTTCAAATCAACATCATTGAGATCCGTAAGCCAGAATTAGATGCAGCTATTGTTGGGGACTCTGTTGCAAAACAAATTGAATCCAGGATAAATTATAGAAGAGCTATAAAAATGGCTATTCAATCCACCATCAGGGCTGGTGCTGAAGGAGTAAAGATTCGTGTTTCCGGTCGATTGAACGGAGCCGAAATGGCCAGATCAGAAGAATATAAAGAAGGACGTATTCCTTTGCATACCTTCAGAGCCGATATAGATTATTCAATTAAGGAGGCCCTTACTGTATATGGTAAAATTGGAATAAAAGTTTGGATTTGTAAGGGAGAAGTATTTACCAAGAGAGATCTTTCACCATTGGTGGGCGTTACCAAAAAAGAGACAAAACCATTTAAAGGTGGAGGCAGGCCAGAAAGACCCGGAGGAGGTGAAGGTAGAAGGGATAAAAGGAGATAATATTCAATAAATTGTTGTAATTTTGCAACTCTTTTTTAAAAAGACAAATAGTTTAAAGTCATGTTACAGCCTAAACGACTGAAATACAGGAAACAACAAAAGGGTAGAAACAAGGGAGATGCTCATAGAGGGCATACTATAGCTTTTGGTTCTTTTGGTTTGAAATCCCTTGATGGAGCAAGATTAACTAACCGACAGATTGAGGCTGCGAGGATAGCTATGACTCGTCACATGAAAAGAGAAGGATCAGTTTGGATCAGGATATTTCCTGATAGACCAGTAACTGCAAAACCGGCCGAGGTAAGGATGGGTAAAGGTAAAGGAGCTTTGGATCATTATGTTGCAATCATTAAACCGGGCACGATTATGTTCGAAATGGATGGTGTTCCATTTAATGTTGCGGAGGAGGCTTTTAATCTTGCAGCACAAAAGTTACCGGTTTTAACTAAAATGGTAGTTAGAAGGGATTATCAAAATGTAGTATCAAATTCATAATTGTTATGGGGCTTAAAAAATATTCCGATATCATAAATACCGACCTTGAGACTCTAGAAAGAGATCTTAAGGTGGCAAAAGATAACCTTCATAAGTTAAGGTTTGAACATAAGGTAAAAGGATTATCTAATCCTTCAGTTATCAGGCACTTAAGAAGAGAAATTGCCCAGATGAATACTGAGTTAACGAAAAGAAAATAATTATCAAGTCACTCATAGAAGACACAATTAATATAATCTCCAGCATGGAAAGAAATCTTCGAAAACAAAGAGTTGGTGTAGTAAGCAGCAATAAAATGGAAAAGACAATTGCAGTCACCATTCAGCAAAGACTTTTGCATCCAAAATATGGCAAATACGTAAAGAAAAACAAGAAGTATTATGCCCATGATGAAAAAAATGAATGCAATGTTGGTGATTTGGTAAAAATCATGGAAACGAGGCCGCTTAGTAAATTAAAATGCTGGCGACTTGTAGAAATAATTAAGAAAGGTGAATAAAAAACAGCGTTATGATACAACAAGAAAGCAGGCTTAGGGTAGCAGATAATAGTGGCGCAAAGGAAGTTTTGTGTATTAGGGTTTTGGGAGGTACTGCCAGAAGGTATGCCTCATTAGGAGACAAAATTGTCGTTTCTGTAAAATCAGCTTCACCAGGTGGGGTAAAAAAGGGGACAGTCTCAAAAGCAGTGATTGTTCGAACTGCGAAGGAAGTAAAAAGGAGAGACGGTTCATACATCCGATTTGATGATAACGCAGTTGTTCTTTTGAATGCTAATGATGAGCCTAGAGGAACCAGGATTTTTGGTCCTGTGGCCAGAGAGTTAAGGGAAAAGGATTATATGAGAATTGTTTCCTTGGCACCCGAAGTTTTATAATTAAAGTTAAGATCCAGGTGATGAAACTGAAAATTAAAAAAGGAGATACCGTACAGGTTATTGCAGGTTCCCAAAAAGGAAAAAAGGGTACCGTTGTTTCTGTTTTGAAAGAAGTAAACAGGGCAGTTGTAGAGGGGGTAAATATTGTGAAAAAACATATGAAACCTACAAATAACAATCCCGGTGGGATTGTCGAAATGTCAGCCCCTTTGCATATTTCTAATTTATCCTTATTAGACCCCAAATCTGGAAAACCAACCAGGGTTGGTTACCGTGAGGAAAAGGGAGTTAAGGTTAGGTTTTCTAAAAAATCCAATGAAATCATTAAGTAATGAGTTACGTACCAAGATTAGCAGAATTTTATAAAAAGAATGTGGTTCCTGCGCTCATGGAGCAGTACAAGTACGGATCAGTTATGGAAGTTCCAAGATTGGTCAAAATCAGCATCAATCAAGGTATCGGTGCAGCCACTCAAGATAAAAAACTAATTGATGTTGCTTTGGGCGAATTAAGTATCATAACTGGCCAAAAACCGGTTGCTACTTATTCTAAAAAGGCCATTTCAAATTTTAAGTTGAGGGAAAAGATGCCAATTGGTGTTAAAGTAACCTTGAGGTCTCAAAAAATGTATGAATTCCTTGACAGGTTTATTACCGTAGCCTTACCAAGGGTACGTGATTTTAGGGGGATCAATGACAATAGTTTTGATGGTAGAGGTAATTATACTTTAGGAATTACTGAGCAGATAATTTTTCCGGAAATTGATCTAGATAAAATCAATAAGATTGCCGGAATGGATATAACTTTTGTGACTACTGCTAAAACAGATGCAGAGGCTTATACATTGTTAAAAGAATTGGGACTTCCATTTAAAAACGCTAAGAATTAATATCGAATATGTCAAAGAAATCAATCATAGCAAGGCAACATAAGCGAGAAAGAATGGTCGCAAAGTTTGCTGATTTAAGGGCAAAACTGAAGAAAGAAGGTGATTGGGATGCTTTGGATAAGCTTCCAAAAAATAGTTCAGCTGTCAGATTAAAAAACAGATGTCAATTGACAGGAAGACCTAAAGGATATATGAGGAGATTCGGTCTTTCAAGAAACGTATTTCGATTGATGGCTCTGGATGGAAAGATTCCTGGAATTACAAAAGCAAGTTGGTAAAAATTTAATAAGAATAGTTTATTATGATAGTTACAGATCCTATTGCAGATTTTCTTACACGAATTAGAAATGCCCAGGCAGCTGGACATAGAGTAGTGGAAATTCCTGCTTCTGCACTTAAAAAGACACTTACAGAGATTCTATACAATTATGGCTATATTTTGAAATATACCTTTGTTGAAACTGAAAACAAACAAGGTGCTATCAAGATTGCCTTGAAGTATGATACCATCACTAAATTACCTGTAATTAGAGAGTTGGTTAGAGTAAGCAGGCCAGGCAGAAGAATTTATAAGCCAGCCGATGATTTACCTAAAGTTATAAATGGATTAGGAATTTCACTTATCTCCACTTCGAAGGGCATTATGACAGACAAAGAAGCCAGAAAACAGCATGTAGGAGGGGAAGTATTGTGTTACGTTTGTTAAGGTTGATAAAAGTTAAATCAATATGTCAAGGATTGGTAAAAAAATCATTTCGATACCGAGTGGGGTCGAAGTAAGTATAGAAAAAAACAGGATCACAGCAAAAGGGCCGAAAGGTTCGTTAACTCAAGTGATAGATCCTGATATGAGTCTCAGTATTGATGGGGGGATACTAAATGTTACTCGTCCGACTGAACAAAAACGCCACAAATCACTTCATGGACTTACCAGAGCGTTGGTTAGTAATTTAATTACCGGTGTTTCTGATGGTTTTACTAAAGAAATGGAGTTAGTCGGTGTGGGATTTCGTGTTTCCAATACAGGAAATCTGCTTGAAGTTTCCGTTGGATATTCACATCCAATAATGTTCTATGTTCCGGATGATATCAAAGTAGAAACATTAACTGAAAAGGGACAAAATCCTAAAATTATTTTAAAGGGATCTGACAAACAGCTTTTAGGTCAGGTGTGCGCTAAAATTAGATCCTTCAAAAAACCTGAGCCTTTCAAAGGAAAAGGTATCAAGTTTGCCGGAGAAATTTTGAGAAGAAAGGCTGGTAAGTCAGCTGGTAAATAATTATAATTCCTTTTGTATGAAAAATAGTTTAGAAAAAAGGCAGAGTGTAAAATTTAGGATTCGGAGGAAAATCAACGGTTCTCCTGAACGTCCAAGGTTGTCTGTTTATAAAAGCAATAAATTAATTTATTGTCAATTGGTAGATGATACAAAGGGCCATACTATCTGTGCAGCCACATCTAAAGGATTAACAGTAAACAAAACTGAACAAGCTAAGGAAGTTGGTAAAATGATTGCTCAAAAAGCAATTGAGCATAACATTAACACTATTGTGTTTGATAGAAACGGTTATATTTATCACGGTCGTGTAAAAGCTTTGGCTGAAGGAGCACGTGAAGGTGGACTTAATTTTTAATTATTCATTGAAATTTTATGGCTAAAACGAATGTTGTCAGAGTTAAAGTTGCAGAAACTGAACTAAAAGATAAATTGGTCGCATTAAACCGTGTTGCGAAAGTAACCAAGGGGGGAAGAACTTTTAGTTTTTCTGCATTGGTTGTAGTTGGTGATGGCCATGGCACTGTAGGTCAAGGGTTGGGTAAAGCTCGTGAGGTATCAGATGCCATTTCTAAAGCTGTAGACGATGCCAAGAAAAATATGGTAAAAGTTTACATCCACAAAGGCACAATTCCACATGACCAGCATGGTAAATTTGGAGCAGGAAAGGTGTTTATCAAACCGGCTTCCGACGGTACTGGCGTAATTGCTGGAGGTGCAATGAGGGCAGTTCTGGAAATCGCTGGAGTGCACAATGTTTTGGCGAAGTCTAATGGTTCTTCTAATCCGCATAATGTTGTAAAGGCTACTATTGATGCCTTGACCAAAATTAGAAGTCCTTACGAAGTTGCAAAATCAAGGAAACTTGAAGTAGAAAAGGTTTTTGAAGGTATTTAATCAGGTAATTATGTCAAGAGTTAGAATAGTTCAAGTAAAGAGCATTATCAAGACAAGTGCTAGACAAAAGCAAACAATCGAGGCTTTGGGATTGCGCAATGTACACGATGCAGTAGAATTGGATATGAATCCTGCCATCATGGGTATGGTAGAGAAAGTAAAACATTTAGTCACAGTTGAAAAGATCTGATCATGGAATTACACAATCTTAAACCAGCAAAAGGAGCAATTCACAGAGAAAAGCGAATTGCAAGAGGAGAAGGATCTGGCCACGGCGGAACTGCTACAAAAGGTCACAAAGGGGCAAAGTCTCGCTCTGGTGTTAAAGTCAAGCGTGGTTTTGAAGGTGGACAGACTCCGATGCACAGGAGGTTACCTAAAATTGGTTTTAAAAATATTTCTCGTATTGAGTTTAGGGTTATAAATCTTGATCAGTTAGCCGATTATGCACAACTGAATGATACAAAGACTTTCGACTCAGAAATTTTTAACCAACTTGGTGTTTGTAAGCCTAGTGAAAAGATAAAACTATTGGCAAGGGGAGAAGCTGCTGCAAATTTAAATTTAAAAGTTCATGCATGCTCTCAAGCAGCGATGGATAAAATTAAAGCCGCAGGAGGTTCTGTAGAACTCATATAATATAAATCATGAAAAAATTTATAGAAACCTTACAAAATATTTGGAGTATAAAGGAATTAAGAGATAAGATTCTTTTCACTTTTGCTCTATTAGCAGTTTTTCGTGCAGGATCATTTATCGTTTTACCTGGTGTGATACCAGGTGTACTTTCAAATGCATCTAATAGCAGTAATAGTTTGTTTGGTTTGATCAACACTTATACAGGAGGAGCTTTTAATCAAGCTTCTATCTTTGCATTAGGTATTATGCCTTATATTACCTCCTCTATTATAGTTCAATTGTTGGGTTTTGCGGTCCCTTATTTTCAAAGACTTCAACAAAAAGAGGGGGAATCGGGTAGACGTAAGTTGAATCAAATAACACGTATTCTTACAGTTTTCATTACATTGGTTCAAGGTGGGGGTTATCTTACCTATATCCAATCTATTGGTGCAGTAGCGCCTGATGTAAGTCCCTTTATCTTTTGGTTCTCCAATAGTATTATTCTAGCAACCGGAACTATATTCTCAATGTGGTTAGGTGAAAGAATTACGGACAGGGGTATTGGCAATGGGGTTTCCATGATCATTATGATAGGGATTATTGCTGCACTACCTGGTGCCTTCAGTTTTGAAATCCAGTCCCAATTGTCTAATAATGGTTTGATCCTTTTCATATTCGAATTGGTGATCTTGTTTTTGACAATAATTGCTTCGATTTTGGTGGTACAGGGTGTAAGGAAAATTCCAATTCAATTTGCTAAAAGAATGGTCGGAAGAGGCGGTGGCGCCATGCCTGTTCAAACGGACAGGGATTATATTCCATTAAAAGTTAATGCCGCTGGAGTAATGCCTATAATCTTTGCTCAAGCGATCATGTTTCTTCCTTTGACTGCTGTACAATATGTTACGGGAGATCCAAGTGTCGGAAGTTCAGGTGTTATGAGGACACTTACTGACCCGTATGGATTTTGGCACAATTTTATAACCTTTGTTTTAGTTGTTGGATTTACATATGTTTATACAGCTTTAATAGTGAATCCCCAAAATTACGCGGAGTATTTGAAAAGGAATAATGCCTTCATTCCTGGGATCAAACCTGGTCCGGATACAGAAGAATATATTGATACAACAACAACAAGAATAACATTACCTGGATCTGTTTTTCTTGGAATAATTACTATCCTTCCAGCGATTGCAGTTTTGTTTGGTGTAAACCAGCAATTTGCCAGATTTTTTGGAGGATCGTCTATTCTGATCTTAGTTGGCGTTGTTCTGGATACCTTAGCCCAAATTGAGTCTTATTTATTAATGAGAAAATACGACGGACTAGTGAAGTCCGGTAGAATAGAAGGAAGGAGTTCAACCGGAATGGGTCCTGTTGTCGGTTAAAACCTTTACTCCAAATACATGATTTATTTAAAACATGATGAGGAGATTGAGCTCATTCGAAAAAGCAGCATTCTCGTTTGTGAAACTATTGCAGAGGTTTCAAAGCTTATAAAAGTTGGAGGTACCGGAAATATTCTGGATAAAAGGGCGGAAGAGTTCATCAGAGATCATGGAGGTATTCCAGCTTTCAAAGGTCATCATGGTTTTCCTGCATCTCTTTGTATTTCAATAAATGAGGCTGTAGTTCATGGAATCCCTAATGATGTATTTTTTAAAGAAGGGGATTTAATCTCGGTGGATTGTGGGGTTGTAATGAACGGATATTATGGGGATTCGGCCTATACCTTTGGTCTTGGTCAAATCTCAGATAAAATAAGGAAACTCATACAGGTCACGGAAGAGTGCCTGTATCTTGGAATAAATGCTTCAGTGGTTGGCAATCGGGTCGGGGATATTAGTTGGGCTATTCAAAATCATGCTGAAAAAGTTCATCATTACGGTGTAGTTCGGGAGTTGGTTGGACATGGTATAGGAAAATCTTTACATGAGGCTCCTGAAATTCCAAATTATGGTCAAGCTGGAAAAGGACCTATGTTAAAAGAGGGGCTAACCATAGCAATTGAGCCTATGATCAATCTTGGAACCAGGAAAGTCAAACAGAGTAAGGATGGTTGGACTGTGATAACAGCAGACAAATTGGCATCTGCACACTTTGAACATACCATTGCGATCTGTAAGGACGGCCCCAAGATTCTTTCAGATCATGAAATTATTAAAAATGCCGTTAAAAATAATCCTGAATTATTAAAATAAATCCCAAAAAAGTTAGATATTTGCACTCCGAAAATCAAAAGATGACCAAAAAAAATCTTATCCAGCAGGATGGAATTATAGAGGAAGCTCTTTCCAATGCCATGTTTAGGGTAAGACTGCAAAATGATCATCTTATAATTGCCACAATATCAGGAAAAATGAGAATGAATTACATTCGAATTCTTCCTGGGGATAAAGTTTCAGTTGAAATGAGTCCTTATGATTTGTCAAGAGGTCGTATAACATATAGATATAAATAAACGAGATGAAAGTTCGTGCATCGATAAAGAAAAGGACAGTAGACTGCAAGTTTGTCAGGAGAAAGGGCAGATTGTATATCATTAATAAGAAAAATCCAAAATTTAAACAACGTCAAGGTTAAAACTTAACAAATGGCTCGTATTGCAGGTATAGATCTTCCAAGGAATAAAAGGGGTGTTATTGCCCTAACTTATATTTATGGCATTGGTAGCACCACGGCTAAAAATATCTTGTCTAAATTAGATATTAATGAATGTGTTCGGGTGAATGAATGGTCAAATGATCAAGTTCAGTCGATTGCTAAAATGATTCAGGATGAGGTAAAAGTTGAAGGAGAGCTACGTTCTGAGGTTCAGTTAAGTATTAAAAGACTTATGGATATAGCTTGTTTTAGGGGTATTAGACATCGTAAGGGACTTCCTGTAAGAGGTCAACGTACCAAGACTAACGCAAGGACACGTAAAGGAAAAAGAAAGACTGTTGCCAACAAAAAGAAAGCAACTAAATAATAAATCATCTAATCGGTTAAAAATTAGGAAATGGCAAAAGGCAAAAAGGCTAAAAAGAGGAAAGTTAAAGTCGATGCTGACGGTTTGGTTTACATTCAAGCTACTTTTAACAATATCATCATTTCACTTTGTAATAGAGCTGGAGAGGTTATCAGTTGGTCCAGTGCAGGTAAATCTGGATTCAAAGGATCAAAAAAGAATACTCCATATGCCGCACAACTTTCAGCGAATGATGCTGCCGGCGTTGCTTTTGAAGCAGGAATGCGATCTGCTGAAGTTTTTGTAAAAGGACCTGGTTCTGGAAGGGAAGCTGCAATTAGAGCCATTGATGCAACAGGAATTAAAGTATTGAAGATTACCGATTTAACGCCAATTCCTCACAACGGATGTAGACCTCCTAAACACAGACGTATCTAATTTCCCTAATCATTTATTAGAATCTATTTTATGGCAAGATATACCGGACCCGTCACTAAAAAATCCAGAGCATTTGGACAGTCCCTTACAGGTTTTGACAAATCTTTTGAAAAGAAAAAGTATCCTCCTGGCCAACATGGTCCTTCACGTAAGAAAAAACAGAAATCCGATTACGCTCTTCAATTGCTAGAAAAGCAAAAGGCAAAATACACATATGGTGTGTTAGAGCGCCAGTTTCGAAATATTTTCCATGATGCGCACAAAAAATCTGGCGTTACAGGGGAGGTTTTATTTCAGTTTTTAGAGGCAAGGTTGGACAATACCGTTTATAGAATGGGTATTTCTTCCACAAGAAAGGGGGCAAGACAATTAGTTTCTCACAGACATATTACCGTAAATGGTAAGGTTGCCAATATACCTTCATTAAGGTTAAAACCTGGGGACACCGTGGCCGTAAGAGGTAATTCTCAAAACCTCGACTTCATAAGTCATAAGGTTGCTCAAAAATCGGATGTAAGAAAATTTGGTTGGTTGGAGTGGAATACTGATAAAATGGAGGGTAAATTTTTGCAATACCCATCAAGAGACCAAGTCCCTGAGAATATCAACGAACAATTGATTGTGGAATTGTATTCTAAGTAATCAGAATTCATTTACTAAAAGTAATATAATAGGATATGAGTATATTAAATTTTCAAAAGCCCGATAAAATCATTCTTCAAAAAGCTACGGAGTTTGATGGATCTTTTGAATTCAAACCTTTAGAGCCTGGATTTGGACAAACACTTGGCAATTCACTAAGAAGGATACTCCTTTCCTCGTTAGAAGGTTATGCTATTACCCATGTTAGAATCGCAGGTGTTGAACATGAATTTTCTACTATCAAAGGGGTTATAGAAGATGTTATTGAGATCATTCTTAATCTGAAACAAATTCGCTTGAAGAGCAAATTGGAAAAAGATGAGATTAAGGAAGAGAAAATATATATTACCATTAGTGGGAAAGAAGTCTTTACTGCAGGGGACATCGAAAAATTTACAAATGTTTTTGAAGTAACAAATCCTGATCAGGTGGTTTGTCACATGGAGCCTTTTGTGAATCTTGAGATTGAACTTACTATTGCAAAAGGAAGAGGTTATGTTCCTGCTGATGAAAATATGACAAAGGATTTGCCAATTGGTGTAATTCCGGTAGATGCTATTTATACACCTATCAAAAAAGTATCATACAGTATTTCAAATACTAGGGTCGGACAAAAAACCGATTACGAAAAGTTGCTATTGGACATTAAAACTGATGGTACCATTCATCCTGAAGAGGCGGTTAAAGAAGCAGCCAGGATAATGATACAACATCTACTCCTCATCACAGATGAAAATATCACTTTTGAAGATGCGGTACGTAAGGAAGATACAATAGTGGATGAACATGTCTTACACATGAGAAAATTATTGAAGACACCTTTGGAAGATCTAGACCTTTCTGTTAGAGCTTATAATTGCCTAAAAGCTGCAAAAATAAATTCGCTCGGGGAAATGGTAAAATTTGATACCCACGAATTATTGAAATTTAGAAATTTTGGAAAGAAATCCCTTGTCGAAATTGAGGAACTTTTACAATCAAAGAACCTTAGTTTTGGAATGGACCTTTCAAAATATAAACTGGACGAAGAATAATTGATCCGGTATTATTGATTTTATTATAGACTAAAAGATTAAGTCATGAGACATGGTAAAGCGTTTAACCATCTAAGTAGAAAAAAGGGACATCGTTCGGCCTTGCTGAGAAATTTGGCGGGTGCTCTCATAAAGTATAAAAGAATTAGCACCACAGTAGCTAAGGCTAAAGCACTGAGGGTTTATATTGAACCTTTGATCACAAAATCAAAAAACAATTCAACGCATTCAAGGAGAGTTGTATTTAGTTATTTGCAAAACAAAGATGTCGTAGCTTCCTTGTTTGGAGAAGTTGCAGAAAAGGTAGCTACCAGACCTGGAGGTTATACGAGAGTCATTCGAACCGGCTTCCGAAAAGGAGATGGGGCAGAAATGGCCATGATAGAACTTGTTGATTTTAACACTGTAATGGTTTCAACATCGGTAGCAGAATCTCCTGTAGCCAAAACAGCAAAAAGAACAAGAAGATCGTCCAAGAAAACTAAATCGGAAGCTGAGGGTGTTGTGGAAAACAACTCTGAAGAATTTAATTCTCCAGATTCTGAAACTAAAGAATAATTATAAAGCGGCTTTTTGCCGCTTTTTTTTTGCAATAAAATTTGTAAAGAACGTTTGCAAAAGGGGCATATTGTTTAAGTGTTTTGTCAACCTGTTTGATATTTTATTTATGTTCTGTGGATGAGAGAGTATATATTTGCAATTATTTTATATAACTTAATTTAATGTCTAAAAATTATCGTGATCCTGCTGTGCTTATGTTGAAAGATGGCACAGTTTTTCACGGCAAATCTGCAGGAATCACAGGTACCACTGTCGGAGAAATATGTTTCAATACCGGGATGACTGGTTATCAGGAAATATTTACCGATCCAAGTTATTTTCGACAGATTTTGGTGATGACCAATGTTCATATTGGAAATTATGGTACGCATCAAAAGGAAGTAGAATCTGGGAATATACAAATAGCAGGTCTTGTGTGTCGTAACTTTTCTGATCACTTCAGCAGGTTGAATGCAGACTCCTCATTACAGGAATATTTAGAACTCAATGGCTTATTATGTATTCATGATGTGGATACCAGAGCATTGGTAAGACATATCAGGACACATGGTGCGATGAATGCCATCATTTCAAATGAAGAATTTGACCTTAATAAACTTAAAGATTTGTTAGATGCAGTTCCCGACATGAATGGATTGGAATTGTCTTCAAAAGTTACTACAAATCAAATTTATGATCTCCCTAATACTGAGGATTCTGTTAGGCTAGCTGTATTGGATTTTGGTATTAAGTCAAGCATCTTAAAACAACTAAACAAACATCATTTTAATGTAAGGGTATTTCCTGCACAAACTGATATTGCGACTATGGTCGATTGGAAACCGGATGCATTTTTCCTATCTAACGGCCCCGGAGATCCATCTGCAATGGATTATGCCATAAACACAGCCAGTAAGATATTAGAATCACAGAAACCTGCTTTTGGAATATGTTTGGGTCATCAAATTTTTGGCCTAGCAATGGGTGTAAAAACTATAAAAATGCTAAATGGTCATAGAGGTTCAAATCATGCGGTACTGAATCTGGAAACTGGATTAGGCGAAATTACCTGCCAAAATCATGGGTTTGCCTTGGATACAAATGAGGTGCTTGCAAATAAGAGCCGAATTTCACTTAGCCATATTAACTTGAATGATAAAAGTGTGGAAGGTATAAGAATAATAGACCGTCCTGTCTTCAGTGTTCAGTATCATCCTGAAGCAGGTCCAGGGCCACATGATTCCAGATATTTATTTCAACAATTTTCTAATATGATCAATAAAGAATTGGGCATTAGTCAAACTGTAAATTAATTGTATGAGTGAAATAGTTGATGTAATCGCCAGACAAATTTTGGATAGCAGAGGATTCCCAACGGTTGAGGCTGAAGTGGTGACTTATGATGGATTTATTGGTCGTGCTGCAGTTCCATCAGGGGCTTCTACTGGTAAACATGAAGCCGTCGAGCTAAGAGATAAGGATGACAGCATATACATGGGTAAAGGTGTTTTAAATGCCTGCTCATTTATTGAAGAAGAAATAGCAGACAGGATAATTGGTGTTGAAATTACAGATCAAAGGTATATTGACCAATTAATGATTGAGTTAGATGGCACCGAGAATAAGTCAAGAATGGGCGCGAATTCAATTTTATCCGTATCAATGGCTTGCGCAAGGGCTGCTGCTGAGGAAACAGACCTTTCCTTGTTCCGATATATAGGAGGAACCAATGCGCATCTGATGCCCCTTCCGATGATGAATATTATAAATGGGGGTTTGCATGCAGACAATAAACTTGATTTTCAAGAATTTATGATCTTGCCTGTTGGAGCGGAATCCATAAGTCATGCCATTAGAATTGGTTCAGAGATTTTTCATAGTTTAAGAAAAGTTCTACAATCAAAATCCTATTCAACCAATGTTGGAGATGAAGGTGGATTTGCCCCATCATTGGGATCGAATGAGGAAGCTATAGAGCTTATCTTGAAAGCAATAGAGAGTGCTGGATATAAGCCAGCAGAAGATGTTTGGCTAGCCATGGATGCAGCTGTGTCGGAAATGTATAACGAGACGGATAAGCTTTATCATTTTCATAAATCAGGTTCTAAATCTTTAACTTCGGATGAAATGGTAGACTTTTGGGATAGGTGGACTTCCAAATATCCTCTAATATCGATTGAAGATGGTTTAGCAGAGGATGATTGGGCTGGCTGGGTGAATTTGAATAAAATGCTTGGTAGTAAAATCCAACTGGTAGGTGATGATTTGTTTGTTACAAATCAAAAGAGGTTGCAGGAAGGGATTAATCTAAAGGCAGCAAATTCAATTCTGATAAAAGTTAATCAGATAGGATCACTTACGGAGACTATCAATGCTGTTCAATTGGCGCAAAGAAATTCCTTCACCACTGTGATGAGTCATCGGTCAGGAGAAACTGAAGATACATTTATAGCAGATCTATCTGTTGCTTTAAATTGTGGTCAAATAAAAACCGGTTCCCTATCCAGATCAGACAGGACTGCCAAATACAATCAACTAATTAGAATAGAAGAAGAGTTGGGTGATCAGGCTCAATTTTACGGTAAAAGTATACTTAAAAGATAAATGATATGTATATTTGCCTTTAAATGTTATTCTTATGGAGAATAAAAGGCATATTTTACACATACCTTCCAGGATTACAAGGTATGCATGGAAGAAAAAAGCACCGTTAACAATTCTGATTTTTATTGTTTATTTGTGTTTTTTTGATAAGTTTAATTTAGCTACTCAGTTTAGAATTTATGGTTCACTAGCTGATTTAAAAGCTCAAAGAGAGAATTACGTCCAATTGATCGCTGAAGCGAAACAAGATAAAAAGGACCTCGAACAGAATTATGAAAAGTTTGCCAGGGAGAAGTACTTTATGGCAAGACAAGATGAAGACATTTATATTATCGAAACCAAAAAGAAAACAGATAAATAATCCATGAGTGTATTGGTAAATAAAAATTCCAGAATTATTGTTCAGGGATTTACAGGAAAAGAAGGAAGCTTTCATGCGGAGCAAATGGTAAGTTATGGAACTCCCGTTGTAGGCGGTGTCACGCCAGGTAAAGGTGGGCAAACACATTTGAATTTACCTGTTTTCAATACGGTTCATGAAGCAGTTGATTCAACTCAAGCAGACACCAGTATCATTTTTGTACCTCCAGCTTTCGCTGCTGATGCAATTATGGAGGCCGCTGATGCAGGGATTAGTGTGATCATATGCATAACAGAAGGTGTTCCTGTACAAGACATGGTAAAAGTCATGGAATATCTTAAAAATTATCCTTGTACATTAATAGGTCCTAATTGTCCGGGTGTAATTACACCGGGGGAAGCTAAAGTTGGAATCATGCCTGGTTTTATTCATAGAAAAGGCCGGGTAGGGATTGTATCTCGTTCAGGAACTTTGACTTATGAAGCTGTAGACCAAATTACACAGGTTGGTCTTGGACAATCTACGTGTATTGGAATAGGTGGAGATCCAATACCTGGCACAACAACTCTTCAAGCAGTTCAAATGCTTATGGCTGATTATGAGACAGATGGTATTGTGATGATTGGTGAAATTGGAGGAAGTATGGAAACTGATGCAGCATTGTGGATCAGAGATTATGGTACCAAACCAGTAGTTGGATTTATTGCCGGAAAGACTGCACCTAAGGGCAGAAAAATGGGACATGCTGGAGCCATCATTGGGGGCGCAGAAGATACTGCAGAAGCTAAAATTAAGATTATGCAGGAATGTGGAATTCATGTTGTAGAATCCCCATCTCAAATTGGCTTAAAAATGAAAGAGGTTTTAAAAAAGTAATACAAATAATCTTTTTGAATCTTTGGATTGGTAATCCTTACCTAATCATTAAATTGCTTTTTTCTTTCTAAAGTATTTAGGGTTTACAAAAAGCATTCCGAAGGATTCCCCGTCTTCTTTAGTTTGCTTGGCGTGGTGTGCACCGTGCGCTTTAAGCACTGCCTTGGAATATGTATTGTCAAGTGGTTTAAACCATTCAAACCTTCTGTGAATATATACATCATGTACTAGAAAGTAACATATGCCATATATAGAAATGCCAATTCCGATAAACAATAGCCATCTTAAATCAGGGTACAAACTTCCAAACAAATAGCACAGGAAACTCGGAACTGCAAAAACAAGAAAGAAGCGATCATTTTTTTCCCAGAACCCTTCTTTTAGTTGGTGAGGCTTATGATGATCTTCATGCCAGGTCCAAAGAAAGCCGTGCATTACATATTTATGTGTAAACCAAGCCATAAATTCCATTCCTATGAATGCCAGGAAAACCAGCCCTGTATTGATTACCCAAGTTGCCATATATTCTGATTATTTATAGTGAAACAAGTTAGGATGAGTTCGGTTTAAACGTATTCTAGATAATCATGTTACAAATGAAAGAAAGCATACTTTAATACATCTAATCTTAAGTTAATTCGTATTTTTTTCTAAACGCATAAGTGGTAATTCTACAATAAACTCTGTGCCAACATTTATTTCGGAAATAAAATAAATTTTTCCATTTACAGATTCAATAATTTGTCGACACATGGCTAATCCTAGACCGGTACCTGAATTTTTTGTGGTAAAATTGGGTAAGAATACCTTTTCTTTCATTTCTGCATCAATTCCAACCCCATTATCCTTTATAGAGATAAATGCAAAGTTATTTTTTTGACCCAATTGGATATCAATTTTTCCTTTTCTGTGTTCAGGGATTGCTTGTATAGAATTATTGATTAAATTATTCAATACTCTAATCATCTGGTTCTTGTCACAAAATACAAATAGTTCATCGATTGGAACAATCAGATATATATCCACATCCTCTCTTTTTCGAAATAGATCATGAACAGAGGAGACAAGATCATTTATTAGAATTTTTTCATTTTCAGCTTTTGGCATTTTTGCAAAATTTGAAAATTCCGTTGCAATTTGAGTCAATCCATCAATTTGCTCTAATAGGGTAACGGATATTCTTTGAATCAATTCGGTAAGATCCTTTTCTCCACTTTTTATTTTCTGTTGTAAATACTGAATGTTGAGCTTCATTGGAGTTAATGGGTTTTTAATCTCATGGGCTACTTGCTTAGCCATTTCTCTCCAAGCTGAATCCCTTTCTGATTTAGCCAATAAACCCGCGCTTTCATCCAACTGAGTGACCATTCTGTTGTAATCCTGAATAAGTTCACCTATTTCATCCTGCCCTGACCAATCAAGTGTTTCATTTCTTTTACCAAGCCGCATAGATTTTAATTTATCACTCAATACCTCCAAAGGTGAAGTTATAGAATTGGCCAAGATGGTAGCAAGACTTGCTGCAATCAAAAACAGGAATACATAAATATTAAGCAAGGTATTAATTAGGTTATTCAACCTATTATCTCTTGCTTTTTCATTATTAATGTAGCTAACCATTTCAAGGGTTCCCAATCTGAGATTATTTAAAAAAATATTTTTAAACCCAGAAATTTTAATTTGGTTATTAAAGTCATCATTCACTTTAATGACAATATCAGAAATTCCAAAAGGGTAATAAAAATAAAATGAAGGATTGCAAAGTTTTATTTTTGTGTTTGTGCTTGATTGGTTTTTGTATAAGTTAACTTCAAAACCTCTATTGTCATAAAATTCAACACCATAGTCAAACAGGGATGAGGTAGATTTTATTTGTTCTGTTAAAACAAATTGGGCGTCCTGTAGATTATTAGTAGAAGAAATAGACTGTTCAAGGAAAGTGCTTAAATATTTGATTTTATTGTATAGTGTCTCTTCTGTAATTTGTTGTTCAGACCTTTTTGTAAAAAAAACAGTAACCAATGCTATGATTAAAAAACTAAATACAATTCCAAGGATGATATAAAATTGGATTTTGGTCCTTAGAGATGGTTTGTCATCTACTTGAATATTCAATCCATCGGGAAGTATAGGGTACTTTTGGTGGACCAAACTAACCAAGTATGAAAGTATTATCAGTATCGTAAATAAATAGCTGAAGAGAGAAATTGCCTTAACAATTGAAGGGATTGGATGTGAAATTAAAATCAAATAATTTGGTTTTATTTTTTGAACCAACCATTCTTCTGAATTTCTTACCACTATGGTCTTGCTCTTTGTGCCTAGATCATTTTTTAATTGAATAAGTTCAGGCTTTTTAAAATTGGAACTATACCTTGGTGTTTCATTTTCATAAATAAATAGGTCATAACCAAGTTGATTGCTTTTTTCAATCAGTATACCTACATCAGATGAAATGGAAGTTGTATTAGAGTCTAATTTTGAATAACCGATTGTGGTAATTGAGTTGAGCAGTGCTATTTTTTCATATCTTTTTCGGATATTTTGGTAATGAAAAATCAAACCTGAAGTAAGGAAGCTGATAATTAAAATCCAACTAATCAGCCATAATGCACTGGTTTGTTTGTAATCCACAAAATAGTCCAGCAGCCAAATTATGATTGATGAACTAAGGAAGAATGAAATAAGTGTTATTTCTAGATTTAGTTTATAAAGCAAAGGTATTGTAATGGCAAACGCAATTGTAAAAAGCTGAATTCTTCTTTTAATCGGTAATTGATAGCTAATCGTACTTAAACAGAGTTTATGTGCAATGAGAAAAACAGAAATCAAAATCAACAATAACGAAATTAGAAGTAGATAATTTTCAAGGGGCAGGAAGATTGATTTATCCAAATTAAAACTGAATTCAGATTTTACGAATACTGTTTTAAACAAGTTACAATAAACTAATAAGGCTAGAAAAGTTATTGCATAATTAAAAAGAGGAATTATAAGGTCAACATAATTTTTTCCTGCAGGTTGATTGACTTTGAGTATATAGTATTTGTGAAAAAAGTAAGCTATATGGAATACCAGTATTGACAATACGATTAATTCAAATAATGTGTACTGAAAATAGTTCGTTTTGAATTTAGATGAGGTAAAAATGCTGTCAAAATAATCCGGATTCGAGACGAGCCAATTCGCCAAACTGCTTGTTGCTATAATTCCAATAAGAAGAGTTAGGAATCCCCATGAATTCATACCCATATTAAAAAATATTTTACCGAAGTAATGAGTAGGGTAGTAAAATATTATTAGAAGAAGTAAATAAAATATAAGTATGAAGTTTGAAAATTCAGAAGACAGATTCGATCCGATATTACTGATGAAAGCTATGTTTTGTCCTTTCTCATTTTTTAGTGAAAGGGATTCTTTGGAATTTCTCTCCTCTGAAATATGAAACTCCCTACCATTAATATCGTTTGGAGAAAGTTCTGAATAAATTATGTAGCATAAACCGAATTTTTCTGAATTCAGTGTCTTGTTAATTCCAAAATAATAACTATTTTCAAAATCAAAAATCCCGCTACCCTCATTTTCAAGACAAGGACACCACTTAGGGTCGAATCTGACATTATCTCGATTCCAATAGATGAGTTTTTCGTTTTCACAAAACAGGATGGAAAATTTTGAAAAAAGACTATGATTGCTAAGTCTTTTACTTATTTCCGCAATAAATTCATCCTTATTTTGATTGGAGTAGTATATGCCTTTTATTTGGGCCTCTAACTCTTTACTCCCGGCTTCGACCTGATTTATTTTCTGTTGGCAGTTTTTAAGAAACTGGTGTCCTTTGTCGTGCTTAAATTCAGGATAGTAAATCTCATAAATTTTACCCAGCGCCACCATCAAAAGGGCTATAAGCCATAGGTAAAACCAATGCTTATGCTTCTTCAGATTTAAATCCTCCAAATTCACAGCATAAAGTTAATGTATTATACATTGTATTTAATTATAATGCGAAAAAATCCCAACTTTAGTTTTGCTTTCCGTAAATTTGTACGAGCCAGTGTCTGTCGCTTGTCCTTTAAAGGCAAGAGGAAAGTCCGGACAACGTGAGGAAACACACCACCTAACTGGTGGGTTCCACTAAAGAGTGGAAACAGATAGTGTCACAGAAAATTACCGCCTTTACTTTGGTAAAGGTAAGGGTGAAAATGTGTGGTAAGAGCACACAGAAGCTTACAGTAATGTGGGTTTCGGATAAACCTTGTGTGTTGAAATGCCAAATAAATCCATTAATCCGAAAGGATTCAAAGCCTCAATTGTGCAATTTTGCAGATGGAAGGGTAGGCAGCTAGAATTCGATAGTGATATCGAATCCAGATAAATGACAGCGCATCTTATAGATGACAGAATCCGGCTTATACTGGCTTATTTTTTTTTAATTATTGTCGTCCTTAAATGCTGCCATATCAAATACAAAGGAGAATCTCAGCGTATTGGCTAATGGGCTTCTGTTGATATTTACCGGTACCAGGTAGGAGAGATTTATTCCAAAAACATTGTATTTTAAACCACAACCCAATGTGAAAAATCGTCTGTTGCCTTTGAGTGCATGCTCATGAAAATATCCCATTCTTACCGCAAATTGTTTGTCATACCAATATTCCAATGCCCCAGAAAAAGTTATTTCTTGTACTTCTTCAGTCAAACCGCCGACAGCATCCCCGAATGAGCCAAGAATTCCTTCAAACAAGGATTTTTCACGGGTATCTGCAATAGTATTTTGGTTTTTATCAAAATCTGGATGACCGAATGGAATAGTACTGGGCACAAGCAACTTATTACAATCAAGAATAATGTTTAAGGTATTAAAATCATCGAAATTCATTTCATAATTTCCTCCGATACCAAA
The DNA here is from genome assembly GCA_016713905.1 of Candidatus Vicinibacter proximus. Classification (NCBI taxonomy): domain Bacteria; kingdom Pseudomonadati; phylum Bacteroidota; class Saprospiria; order Saprospirales; family Saprospiraceae; genus Candidatus Vicinibacter; species Candidatus Vicinibacter proximus. Next base: position 1,128,300 of record JADJOE010000003.1, on the reverse strand, counting down.
ATTTGTTGGGATAAAATCTTTTACCACGGATTTCGTGTAGGTTACTTTTGCACCAATGTTAGTAATTGCGGAACCAATACTTAAATAATTTCTTCTTCCGCTGGCACCCATTGGTGTTTTATAAAAGACGCCAATATCTGCCCCAAAAGTTTTTGCAGGAAAAATTTGAACTCCACCCACAGAGCGTCCTGTGGCCAAATTAGAATAAACAAACTTAGCACTCAAACTTGCGGATAGTTTATCAGACAGTTTTCGACTGTAGGCTCCTGTAATTTCTAATTCGTTTGGTTGTCCTGTTCCTTCATCTACACCTGCCTCATTTCTAAATTCAATGGTGCCTAATGAGAAAAATCTAATGGAAGCTCCAGCTGTTTGATTATCGTCAATTTTCTTGTATCCGGATAAATATAACAGGTAGATGTCATCGATTCCCAAGTTTCGAAGCCATGGTGAATATGTTGCAGAAATTGCCAGGTCATTTTCAGCAAAGGCCAACCTTGCGGCATTATGATGCATTGCATTGGGATCTGCACTTAATGCCAAGCCAGCATCTCCTAGTGCGCCTGAACGAGCATCAGGTGTTATCCTGAGAAATGGAAGTGCTGTTAGAAGAGTATTCGAGATGCACTGATCTGTATTGACATCCACAACACAGTTTTTTCTTGGGTCCCAAATCTGTGCATTTAAGACGAAGGCTATGTTCAAGAAAATGCAGGTAAAAAGTATTTTGGTCATATAAAAATGATGAATATTTTGCAAAGTTATGTTTTTTCAGTTAATTATAAATATAGATAAGTACTAAATTGTTATAATTGTATAGAAATCAGTTAATGGAGAATTAACAATTTTTCATGCTTACTACGCTTGTTAATGATCGATGTACCAGTATCACCGGAGACACGAATTTGGTATAAATAAACGCCATTAGCCAACTTTGATCCAAAATCATCGGTCCCATCCCATTCTATTTCAGATGATCGGTATCCATCCATATTGATGTTCTTTTGAATGGTTTTCACCATTTTTCCACTTATGGATTGAATATAAATGGTCACCTCCAAAGGCAATCCAGTTAAATTGGTTTCAAACTGAAAATTTGTTTTTCTATTAAATGGGTTTGGATAATTCAGCACTCTTTCCAGGCTAATGTTATCATTATCTATGACGTTAAATTCAAGATTCGCACTTCCCTGGTTATTGGTGATGTCCCAAGCAATCAGACTTAAGGTATGCTTTCCTGGTTTTAAATTTTTCAGAGGATATGTTATCTCTCCTGACCGGTAATCATTTAATTGTGATTTAAAGAAATTATTCAGGATGATAGGAGACTCAGTGTTTAGATCAATAACTGCGCTGAGATCATGACCTATACTGTTTCCTGAAATATTTATACCCATGTCATCAGAAATTCGAGCAAAAATTTTAGGATTCTCATCTGTGATACCTCCATTAACAAACTGATCGTTATTCATGTATAATTTGACAATTGGAGGAAGGTCCTTGGTTGTGGTATCTGAGGTGAACCCACCAATTAAAAATTTGTCAGAATACCCTGCGGCATCCAGATTTTTTTCATTGGTGGCATATAAGCTAATTTTTCCTTGACCGATCGAAAAGTTTATGTCTTTTGGAACGATAAAAGTAAATTCCCATTCCCCGTTCTTTACTTCTGAATTTCCTTTGAAAATAATGTTCTTTTGAATACTGAAGGTTTGCTCACGACTCGATGGATCATTTGCCCTAGTTTTTAAATCAATAGGCTTGTCAAATACTGTAGTGTATAAAAGCCCGTTGAAATCGGCTGCAGTTTGTCCATCCGGTAATTTAACCCGGCCTTTAACTCGGACAGTTTGTAATGCACGGATAGTATCCAGGCCTAGGGGACGGTCATTTATCGATAAAACTTCGTTTTCCAAAATCGGGTATGCTAAAGTCTGGGCAGGGTCACCAAATAATAAAAACTTTCTTGAATTTTGTAGAATTCCGGGTGATGAGTTTGAGTTTTTTGAACGCGTGAGAATCTCTCCCATGGTTAAGAATTTTCCATTTTCTTTTCCATAGAAATTATTAAAAACAGAATTAGTCAATTGATAATTTTCACTTGCATAAACTGCTCTAACCGTTGAAAACATAGCTATGGTTCCACCTTTTTGTAACATTGTTAATTGTCCTGCACTTGTAATTTCTGGGTCATCAAATCCTGTAAAAGTACAAGTAGCAGTGACCATGAGAAACATCTTGTTTAAATTGTCCCATTGCCTGATGTCAAAATCCTGCAGGATTCTTTCCTGGCCAAGACCTGTTGGACCTCCATGACCCATATAAGAAAAAACCAATGCTCCTGCAAATACAGATGTATTAATCGCTTTATTTACATCCGGATATCTTTCACCACCAGGAGTGGTGATTTGTTCATACGCATCTAGATAAATTTTTTGTTGATTGAAAAGCGGATTTTGACTTTTGACAGACTGAGCAATTCGGTCCATGTCTGACATGTGGATGTTTCCGTCTTCATCATCCCCCGAAAAAATCAGGTTTAACCTCCAATCTGCATAGGTGCTAGGATCAGTATCGTAACGAATAATTTTATCCACAAAATCTCTTGCCTCTTCCTGGGATCGGGCCAAAATTCTACCTATGGAAAGATCTAATAACCCAGCAAGATTTTCGCCTTCATTTTCATCTAACAAACCAAAGTAATCATCTGTAGGAAAGGAATTAATTGGGTCAAGCGATTCTGAAGTTTCATATGTGCTTACCAAATTTTGGTCTTTAACTTTTGTATTCAAATATCTGAAATCATAGCTGGCAGCACCAAGTAATGTTACATATCTGAATTGAGGATTCCTGATATAAAGCATTCTTAGAAAATCTCTTATGGCAGTAGGATCCTTGGATCCGGAACCAAATTCGTTATAAATGTGATCTACATCTACAATTACTCCTTTTATGTTACTGTGTCTTTGTCTGTGTTGCAATAATCTCTCTGCTTCATTTTTAAAATCTTTGTAATAAATGATTGAAAAATCATAGATTTCCAAACCGTGTAGGTTTTGATTTTCTACACTGCCAATGAATTCAGGTGCCGGATAAACAGCAGTAGGATCAAATACCAAATATTCTGACAACTTGCCAAAACTTTCATCTGTGAATTCCAAGTTTCCGTTATTTACTTTATAAGGTATTTCGATTGGATTCAAATCAGATGATATATCCCAGCAAAATAAATTTGATACCGGATTTGCAATTTTATAGGTACTTAAACTTTGTTGCTTTGATGCAGGGTCAAAGACATAAATTGGTTTACCCAAATAATCGTACTTTCTCCATGCAGTAAGTTGTATCCAATCCAACCACCCATCTGAACTACTTCCATTATCCGGAAATGATATTTTTATTTTAGGCCATTCATTTTTTAGACTTAAATCAGAGAAGATGTAGTTATTGGCTGCAAAGTTTGAAGTGCAACTATATCCTATTGTAGAAAGTGATTTGGAAACGGTTTCCCCATCAACATTAATATTCAGGGTAGAAGTTCTGTTTGATCTGGACGCAAACAAAGCTTTTAATTTTGTTTTTCTGCTTTGATCCAGACCCGGAAAATAAAAGATGGAGTTTAGATCAAGGCTCCTGGAATTTCCTAAATCTTCCCCATACCATTTTTGACCTGAACCATGATTACACTCATCTAAGTCAAGTAAATTGTATAACTCTTTTTCATGGTGAATGCTTGAAAGACCGAATGTTGAAACATAATTACCACTTTCAATAAAATTCTTTTTCAACACTCTTAAGCCTGGGGTATTATCAATTTTAATAAAATAATATGACTTTTGACTGTAAGGATTCTTAGTGTAAGAAAAATCTTCATTCCCTTCACTATAAGTTTGGGAATCAGGTCCATTGGCATAAAAGAGGATGTAATCATTCTCATTAAACACACCATCTTCCTCCCCATTTATAAATAGGCTGTTTTCTTTAAGATCATCTATTCTTGATACAGCATTAGATTCTGGTAGTGGATTTCCACCATTTCCATAAATATGGATGTTTTTTGGATTGACACCCGCAAGACTTATTTTTAAATTTTTCTCAAGATAATTCTTGTCCAGTTTATAGATTCCTTTACCGGATAAAGCAATTTTATAAATATTTCCACTTTTCAATATTGAATTATATGTGTAAGGTGGACTGTTTGGACTCCTGGATAAAATGTTGGGAATAAAATTTACTTTTATATCGCAAGATAGTATTCGCTCATAACCTTCATTGCCTGATTTTTTTACTGGAATCAGTTCTATAATGGCCTTTAATTCGCCTCTTGCTTTAAAGATAGAATACCGAGTTATATAGTCGGATTCTAAATTTGGAATTTGGCTAACAAGGGTAGAAGAGTTAAAGCTTACAATTTCACTTTGGAGAACAGATAATTTAATTTCCAGTTTGCCGTCAGATGTAAGAGGGATATCATAAAGCAATACAGGAATATCGGGATTTAATTTATCTCTAAGAGATCCCTTAAAAAGATCGATTGGTCCTTTAAGAATTTGCCGATTGTTAGATTTATCAAAGTTTATCCATTCAAAGTTGAAGGTATTGGTATAACTTTGTTGAGCAAATAAAAAATATGGAAATAATCCGAGGAGTACCTTTACAATTGATTTCATAAGAGGGTTTAATTAGGTACAATTTATTTCAATAGTTCGGAATTTGGATACTTAACGTAGTTTTAACATACTTATTGTCAATATGTTTTTTAGAAAAGCAAGTTACATCCTCCCTATAATCCTTGTGTATTTAATTGATTTGCAAGTGTTGTTGGCTCAGGATCCAATATTCAGTCAATTTTATTCTGCTCCATTGCAGATAAATCCAGCTTTTGCAGGATTGAGTGAAAACCCTAGATTGGGTTTAATCTATAGGAATCAATGGCCTTTTGTTGACCAAAGCTTTAAAACCTATGTTACCTATAATTTGGCTTATGACCAATACTTCTCGAAACTAAGAAGTGGTTTTGGGTTGGAATTGACGGCCGATGATGCAGGAGATGGTCTAATTAAGACGATCAAGGTTGCAGGTATGTACGGATATAAGATACCGCTAAATGATAACGGTCATGTGATCAAAGGAGGTCTTGAACTCGGATTTGTGCAGGTTAATTATGGATGGGATAAGTTCATTTTTGGAGATCAAATCGATCCAGCAACAGGCTATCTTTCACCTGGAGGCTTACCAATTTTATCCAAAGAGTCAAGACCTTTGGAAACCAATAAGTCCTATTTTGATGCAGGGGTGGGGTTATTGTATTATTCTCCGGAGTATTATTTGGGAATTTCTGCAAAGCATTTTAATAGTCCGGATATAGGCATTTTGCAGGTTAATCAGAATGGGTTTGGAGGCTTGCCAGTTCGCTGGGGCGTACATGGAGGGTATTCTTTTCGGTTAGACAGGAACAGCAGAGGGACCGCGGGTTTATTAAGTCCCGGTATCCAAATTGTTTCTCAATCTTCATTTTTTCAGATTAATTTAGGCACGCAATATCAATTTAGCACGGTCTTTGCAGGACTTTGGTATCGACATGCAAGGCAGAATGCTGATGCGCTGATCGGGGTACTGGGATTTAGAAAAGATTCCTGGAAGTTGGCTTACAGTTTTGATTATACCCTTTCAAGCCTCGGAATAGGTTTGGGGGGGAGTCATGAGATCAGTATTTTATTTAACAAAGTGACAAATAATCGGAAAAAGAAGAACATTCAGGACTGTTTTGAAGCTTTTAATTAATTTTTATTAAAAAGTTGTCTCCGCACAATAAATAATTAGCTAATTTTGTTCTCCTAAAAATTAAAGACAGTAGTAGGATGAAAGTCAATGTATTTTCTATGGTATGGCTCTTGGGCTTATTAATGATGGTAAGCGCATGTAGCAAAAAGAATAATGATCGCTCTTCAGCCACTGGTTGGAAGTATAACGATCCAGAATACGGGGGTTTTGAAAAGGTAGATTATGCCGGACAGCCCACAGGTCCCAATCTTGTTCTCATCGAAGGGGGTACGTTCACAATGGGCTTAACTCAGGAAGACGTGACTTATGAGTGGAACAATATCCCCAGAAGGGTTACAGTTTCTTCCTTTTATATGGATGAGACCGAAGTTTCAAACATTAATTACAGGGAATATGTCTTCTGGTTGGGCAGGGTGTTTAAATCCTATCCAGACGTTGCTAGAAAGGCTTTGCCGGATACATTAGTTTGGAGAGAAGAATTAGCCTACAATGAGCCATTCGTTGAGACTTACTTTAGATTCCCATCTTATGATGAATACCCGGTTGTTGGAGTTAGCTGGTTGCAAGCAAAAGATTATTGCAAATGGAGAACTGACAGGGTTAATGAGATGATTCTTATTGAGAAGGGTATATTTAATCCCAATCCTGATCAAGTGGATGCAGAAAACTTTGACACCAAGTCTTACTTAGCTGGCCAATATCAGGGTAACGTAAGAAAGAACTTACCAGATATAACTACAGGTGGTGAACGATCTGTCAGATTTGAAGATGGTATTTTGTTACCTGAATACAGATTGCCCACTGAAGCAGAATGGGAATATGCTGCTTTGGCTCTAAAAGGAAAGCAATCTGTTAATGGGGATGAATTATATACAGATAAGCGTTTCTTTCCTTGGGATGGCAATACTGCAAGATATAAAAGGAGAGATAAGTACATGGGTAATATCATGGCCAACTTTAAAAAGGCCGGTGGAGACTATATGGGTATGGCAGGAAAGTTAAATGACCATTCCCATATTCCTGGTCCAGTTAGGACATTTTGGCCAAATGATTTTGGTTTGTATAATATGGCAGGGAATGTATCCGAGTGGGTTGAAGACGTTTTTCGTCCTTTGACAGCAACAACACTTAGAGATGTTGAGAATCATGATTTGAACCCATTCAGAGGTAATGAATTCAAGGAATTGGTATTGGATGAATCAGGTGTTCCAGTTGAAAAAGATAGTTTAGGTATGTTGCGTTACCAAATGGTGACTGATTCGGCGGTAACCGACAGGGAGAATTACAATAAAGGTGGAGTTAAAGATTTTAGAGATGATGATTCTGAATCTGTAGAATATGCCTATGGTAAATATTCATTAATCAGCAATAAGTCCAGGGTAGTAAAAGGTGGATCATGGTCTGATCGATTGTTTTGGCTTTCACCGGGTTCAAGAAGATTTAAGGATGAGGATAAATCTGACCGAAACATAGGCTTCAGATGTGCGATGACCAGAACAGGAGGACCGGAAGGAAATGAAGATGCCGGAGGGTTAGAATTTAAACGAAAGATGCCAAAGCAAAAAAGAAGTTTTAAATAATTTAAAATATAATCAATTGAAAAAATCCTCACATATTGTGGGGATTTTTTTTTGTATGGATGCTATAACTATTTACGATTTGTTTGGTGGTTGTGTGGATAAGATTGTCACAGACACGCGAACATTAAAACAGGATGATATTTACTTTGCTCTGAAGGGAGCAAATTTTAATGGAAATGCGTTCGCCATTCAAGCACTAGAAATGGGAGCTAGATTTGTTGTTGTGGATGAAAATATCAAGGAGGATAAACGAGTAATTCAAGTAGATAATGTCTTGATGTGTATGCAAGATTTGGCTAAAATACACCGTAAAAAAATGGACGCAAAGGTCATTGGCATAACCGGCTCAAATGGAAAAACGACCACCAAAGAGTTGCTTTTCTCAATTTTGAAAGAAAAGTTTCAAACATTGGCAACACAAGGGAATTTAAACAACCATATTGGCGTGCCTCTGACCATTTTTAAATTAGAACCCAGACATCAAATCCTTATCCTTGAAATGGGAGCCAATAAACCTGGAGATATTAGCGAATTGGCTGAAATAGGACTGCCAGATTTGGCATTGATTACGAGTCTTGGTAAAGCGCATCTTGAAGGTTTTGGCAGCTTTGAAGGTGTAATTAGAACAAAGAGAGAGCTTTTTGATAATGTTGCTAGCAGGGGAGGTACATTGTTTTTTAATTTCAATGATCCGATGATAAAAACACTTTATGGTGAATTTAAAGATGGATTGAGTTTTGGAAATACAGACACGAACGCAGACTATACATATGATCTGCTTCAACAGATACCCGAAATCAAATTGCAAGCTGTTTACAATCAGGAAAAAATTGAATATTCGTCACATCTTTTTGGGGTTCACAATTATCAGAATGTAATAGCATCGATTACAATTGCCCGATATTTAGGTTTGAATATCGATCAAATTAATAGAGGTCTCAATGAATATCATCCCAATAATATGCGATCTCAGATAACAAACTGGCATCAAAATAAAGTTATCTTGGATGCATATAATGCCAACCCATCCTCCATGTCTGCAGCAATTGGAAGTTTGCTTCAATTTGACCATAATGCCAAATGGGTGATTTTAGGAAAGATGGCAGAATTGGGAGATTCAAGTGAAGCAGAGCATCAAAATATCATAAAATTATTAGCTACTTGTGATTTTGAAAAGGTTTTGCTTATTGGCAAAGATTATAATAAGGATATTATTCAATCAAATATGCTAGCCTTTGAAAATGTTGACCAGGCTAAGGAGTGGTTAAATCAATACAGGCCCATCAATAAATTAATTTTAATAAAGGGATCGAGATCTTCGCAACTTGAAAAATTACTTTTGGAATAGTTCAAGAATCCTGGAAGGGGCATGTGCCTGAACTGTCATCAAATATTCTTCATAAGTGCATGGTGTTAATACAGGATTTATGTCGCTGTCTATTCCCGGGGTTCTAAACCACCACTTGCCACTGATTTCAGATTTATAAAATTGAATTTGGGCTTCCGAATCCTGAAGTTCTACAACATATTCTGTCATATGACGAGTTTGATCCTGATGATCAAATTTTTTGAGTGCAATACCTTCAATAAAATACCATACCATTTGGGCAACCAAATTTTCATTTTGGGCTTGATTTGTTGAATGCCAATCAGAAATAAATAAACATTTATTTTTATCGCCAGAACCAGACATTTTGCATATCCCAACAGCTTCTTCAGAAAATAATCCACTGGCTGTATGCATTTTATTCGCCGGAAAGTCACTGCTTCTAACTGCATTTAAATCAAAGAAAACGTATTCGGAATTTCTTGCAAATGGTTCAAAAGTGGAATTTGATTTTCTGTATTCAGACAGGTACAAAGTAGATATTTGATCCTGAGTATTAAACAAGATTTCTTTTTTGGTATAATGCCTTTGGATAGCAATTAAATGTACCTTTTTAAGGAATAAGCTTTTGGTAATTGAATCTAGGTCAATCTTATTTATAAAATTAGAAATTAGTGACAGACTAAAAGGCTCTAATCGATTTTCCTGATATTTAGCTATAGTGTCAATGATTTCTTTTGGACATGCAAAAACTATAGGAATGATGTTTTGGTCCAATAAGTAAAACAATATTCTAGATATTTCAATTGGATTGCATGAGTCTAAGTCTCCTAAATCAGTTATTGTCAAATCTTTAAATGCGGACAAATTCATTTGGTAAAATTCATCTCTGAATTTTTTTGAAACAGAGGACCCAATACCAAGAATGGCCACATCTATTCCAGCTAATTTTGGAGTTTGCTCCAAATTGAAAATAACAGAATGGTTTTGTGTATTCCAGTTATTAATTTGCTGCTGATCTGGCAGAGAGAGATTGAATTCCATACTTAATATTTGAGCAAAAATACATATTATTTATTATTTTAATATGATTTTTATTTCTATTATTCCATGGTAAACCATGGATAGCCCTTAATTTTACCATTCAAACTTAAAAAGATGAAAAATAAATTGGAGGCTTATTTGGCCAAACATCCTGAAATAGTTTTCGAATGGAATGATGAATTTACAGATGCGAAGGGATGGTTGGTTATTAATTCATTGAAAGGCGGTGCGGCAGGAGGTGGTACCAGGATGAGGAAAGGTCTCACTAAAAAAGAAGTTATTTCGCTGGCAAAAGTTATGGAGATAAAATTCAGTGTTTGTGGTCCTTCCATTGGCGGGGCCAAATCAGGAATTGATTTTGATCCATGGGATACTCGGAAGATGGAGGTTTTGGAAAGATGGTTTAAAGTGGTCCGACCAGTTTTGAAACACTATTATGGTACAGGGGGGGACTTAAATGTTGATGAGGTCAAAGATGTATTTCCAATTACGGAATCGTTGGGCATAATTCATCCACAGGAAGGAGTTTTAACAGGGCATTTTAATTATTCAGAAGCCGGAAAGAGAGTTGCTTTAAACCAATTGGATAAAGGCTGCAAATTACCGGTAAGCTTAGTTCCATATAGTCCGGATAACGGAATTGGAAAATATACTGTTGCTGACATGATAACTGGTTACGGTGTATCAGAATCCGTAAGGCATTATTATGAAATATTTGGACAAGAAAGTTTATCCGGGAAATCAGCTTTTATTCAGGGGTGGGGAAACGTTGCTTCTGCCGCGGCTTTGTATTTAGCTCGTCAGGGAGTGAAAATTAAGGTTATATTGGATAGACAATATGGATTGATAAATGAATCCGGGTTTACAGAAGAGGAAATTGGGCAACTTTTTTTGAATAAAACAGGAAATCAATTGAATTCTGAAAAAACTTTGCCAGCGGATGAAATTAATAAGGTTGCCTGGAAGATGGGTTGTGATATATTTATACCTGCAGCTGCTTCAAGGATTGTTAGCCATGTGCAGCTTCAAACGTTGATAGACCACGGAACCAAGGTAGTTAGCTGTGGGGCAAATGTGCCTTTTATAGAAGACCAAATTATATTTGGGGACACAAGTCAGGCAGTGGATACAGAATTGGCAATAATTCCTGATTTTATTGCTAATTGTGGCATGGCGAGGACATTTAATTATCTCATGCAAGAGGGGGCAAAAATGGATGAAAAATCTATTTTTGAAGATGTTTCAAGTACAATTAAAAGTGCACTTGAGCAAATAAAAGGTAAGGATTCTGACCAGGTAAATTTATTTCAGAAGGCCTTAAAATACTATATTAAATACTAGACAATCAAACATATATAAATATTTTATTATATTTATATCTAAAATCTTAAAAATGGCTGGGTTTTTGTATAAATTTGCAAGGATTGTACTATTAACAATGCAGAACGTAAAATTATATGTTATGTCAAAAGCCTTAGTTTCCTTAACCATTGCCTGGTTTTTTATTGGCCTGGTGAATGCACAAATGGATTCGACAAAGGCTTCTAACGATAAGGTGGCAATCCAGATTGACAAAACAGCAATGTGGAAATCCGGTAAAGCAAAATACCCACCAAAGCCAAAAGATGTTTGGGAATTGGGAATTCATGGTGGTCATTTTCTTATTGATGGAGATGTTGACCCCTTAAACCCATTTGCGGGATTTGGTGTTGGATTACATCTAAGGAGAGCGATACATTATGTTTTTTCGATTCGATTGGATGCAACGTATTCCAGATCAAAGGGTCTTGAAACTCAACCTTATGGTGAAAGTTTAGAACCTGAACAGTTTTATGTGGAGCCAGGGGGGCAAAACAGAAGAGTTTTTGATGGATACAATCGCAACAATCCATGGTTTCCTTCCTACCGTACGGATTATTTTGGTGGTTCACTGCAAGGAGTATTAAATCTTGGGAATTTGCTTTTTCACAAAGAAAGAAATAAATGGAATTGGTATTTAGTGCTTGGATTTGGAGCATATCATAACAGGACCATGCTCGATTTGAGAGATCAAAATGGATTTGATTACCAAAACATTATTAATAAAATTGGCTTCACCAATGATAAATTCAATACTCGTCAGGGTAGAAAAGAAATAAAATCCGACCTTAAGAATCTATATGATGGAACCTATGAAACAGAGGCATATCAGAAGAGAGGCATTTTTAGAATTTCAGATGAGTATAATGTTCTATTTCAATTTACTGGGGCAGTGGGTGTGTCCCGTAAAATAAACAGAAGATTCAATATTTCCCTTGAACATCAATTGATTACTTCAGATAATGATTATCTTGATGGTATAAAATGGAGATCCAGCACCGATCAAACCAATAACAACGACATCGCACATTATACGAATCTGAGGTTGGGAATAAACCTTGGCAACCTCAAGAAAAAGACCGAACCTTTATACTGGCTAAATCCTATTGATGCTGTATATGACGATATCGCAGCCCTAAAGCAGAGGGCAATTTTTGATCCTAAAGATACAGATCAGGATGGAGTCATTGATATATTAGATCAAGAGGTGAATAGTGTTCCCGGGGCTCCTGTAGATACCCGAGGTATTGCTGTTGATAGTGATGATGATGGAATTAAGGACTTTAAAGATAAAGAACCTTATTCCCCACCTGGATTTAAAACGGATAGTCTTGGAGTCGCTCAAATTCCTGTTCAACCCATTCTAACAGAAGGGGATGTGAATAAGATTGTGGACAATAAACTTGCATCCTCAGGACTAGTAGGGCCAGATGGAAAAATGGTTTGTTGCCCACCTGATTGGTTTTTGCCAATGGTGCATTTTAATTTGGATGAATATTGTGTAAAACCTCAATACTACCCTCAGTTGCACCATGTAGCTGAAGTAATGATCACTTATCCGGATTTAAAAATCACTGCAATAGGACATACGGATGTCCGTAATTCCAACAGTTATAATAATGTGTTGTCTTATAATAGAGCAAAAAATGCGATTGAATACATAATGGATAAATATAAAATCCCAAGGGAGCGATTTATCCTTATGTATGGAGGAGAAGAGTCTCCTTTTGGAAAAAAATCAAATCTGCATTATATCAATAGGAGGGTAGAGTTTAGGGTAAGTAAAAAGGATGATGTAGAAATGCAAAGACCTCCTGGTCCTGAAGCTGGAGACTGTAATAAAAAGCGAGTTAAAAAAGCTGCTAAAGTAAAAACTGATGATGGTACAGATGCCGATAAGAAATCAGGTTACTAGGGTTAATAGTTCGTGGATCGTTTAGTTTTGTAGTTTTTTTTTGAAAGCGTTTAATAAAAAGCAGTTATTCTAGATTTGAAATCCGTTTAAAAAATCTGAGATATTCATGCATTTTTTTGAAGGTGGTTGGATACTGGTTACTTCTATATATCCATCTTGACATGCAATTTTCAATGATTTGCGATTTTCAATAACCCAGCTTCCCGGGGATTCGTCAGGTAAACTCAATATTTTTTTTCCGGAGAATATTTTATACACCTTGTTCTCATGTGATGTCCATGCACCCGGGAAAGGACTAAAAGCTCTTATCTGATTATAAATATTTTCTACAGGTTGATTCCAATTTATTTTTAGGTCTTGGGTTGATATTTTTGGAGCCGGTGTTGCTAATTCATTTACTTGTTTGATAGGAGTAATAATTTTTGCCTGTAATATGTTCAAAGTTTCAATCAATAGGTGGCTGCCAATATGTTTCATTCTTTCATAAAGACTCCCAAAATTTTCGTCTTGTTCTATGGTGATTTTTTTCTGTAATAAGATATCCCCGGTATCAATTTCTTCTTTTAACAGAAAAGTAGTTAAGCCTGTAATTTTTTCTCCATTGAGAATGGCTCTTTGAATGGGTGCGGCACCTCTGTATTTAGGCAATAAGGAGCCATGAAGATTTATAGTTCCAAGTTTTGGCATATTCCAGACTTCTTTCGGCAACATTCTGAAAGCCACAACTACAAACACATCAGCCGATAATTGTTCCAGTTCATTAAGAAATTTTTTGGATTTTAAATTTTTTGGTTGTAGCAATTTTTTATCATGCAAAAGTGACCATTTCTTAACTGGAGATTCAATCCAAACATGTCCTCTTCCGCCTTTTTTATCAGGAGCGGTTATTACAGCAACCAGGTCAAATTTTTGATTTATTAGTTCTAGAGAGGGCACTGCAAAATCAGGAGTTCCCAAGAAGACGATTTTCATAAATTAATTATCATAAGCAAATAATACGAGGAAGGTAAAACCTCACAAAAGTAAATATTAAAAGTAGTTAAATCAGCTGAAAATAAAAATGTTTACAAAGCATCATTATATATCTAAATGAATTAAATATTTAGAAAAATAAGTTGTAAGACAATTGAACCAATTCTATGGATGTTCAAAACGCAGATGCCTGAGTATTGAATAAGAATATAGATTATAATGAGAAATTTGTAATACTTTGTGACATAAAATCATGTTCATGACTGCAAAAGAATTTTTATTTAAAGTGCCTGAGAAGGTTAATTTGTTGACTATTGAGGGAATGAATACAGTTTTCCACTTTGATCTTGAAGGAGAAGGAGGCGGTTTAGTTACTATTATTGTTGAAAAAGGAGAGATGCGTGTGGAGGATGGATTAGTCGGAGAACCCAATTGTGTAATTAAAGCAAAGGCAGAAGATTTTAAAAAAATTGTCAAAGGAGAGCTTAATCCAATGATGGCGATTCTTACCGGAAAGATGAAGATCGTCAATCAAATTGAAATGATGAAATTTGCCAAACTGCTTGGATGGATGTAATAAACTAGTATTAAATCTATTTTAATTTTATCTGCATGGTAATTCCTGAAGCATAAAATCCGGCAGATGGATAAATAGACATAGATAAGTCATCAGAAACATCAAATTCCATCAGGTGTCTGTCCACAAATGCTTCTATTCCGATGAGCAGATAAGCACCTACGAGCGCAAGGTAACTTCTTTGTAAGTTTTTATCATATAAACTCCTGTAAGAATCAATTGCACTTGGTTCAAGTATTCCTACAAATTCATCTGTGGAGTTTTCTTTTAAATCTATTCTCATTCTATAGGCTTTATCAAACCTGTCATATTCAGATTTGTTGAAGCTTATTAAATAAATTGGAAAACCTAAGGCAGAGTATACCAAGGGTAGTTTCCAATATTTTTTATTGTATATCTGGCCGGCTCCAGGTAATAAAAGCGAGTATGTTAGTGCTCTTCCAGGTTTTCCTTTGAAAATGTTTTTTAAAGTGCCGGTAGTTTTTTTTGAATTTGAACTTACACTAGTTGTATCCTTATCTTGAAGGATTTGTGTACTGTCTTGTGCTTTTAAATTTAATAATCCAAAAAGCAAATAAAGTGCCGAGAAACAATACAAAAATTTCACCCTTTCTTTTTTAATCATCTAAACGGTCGATGATGTCATTAAGTGTTTGATCAGAATTGAATTTGATAATAATTTGTCCTTCACCTGATTCTTTGCGTTGAATTACTGCTTTAGTGCCCAAAATGCCACTTATTCTATCTTCAAGGGCTTTAATCAGAGGTCCTTGCAAAGAAGGTTTAGGGTTTAGTATTTTTCTGCCTTTTGTCTTTGAGATGGAGTGGGAGAGTCTTTCGGCATCTCTGACAGATAATTCTTTTTGTTGGATGTCTTTGTATAATTGCATTTGCAGCATGAGGTCTTCAATGCCGGCAAGCACCCTGGCGTGCCCCATAGATAATTGACGATCTCTCAATGCGTTTTGAATTTCTGGAGGTAATTTTAACAATCTTGTATAATTACTGATGGTACTTCTTTTTTTGCCAACTCGGTCTGAAAGTTGTTCCTGATTCAATTTGCATTCTTCCATAAGCCTGGAATAGCTGATGGCAATTTCAATTGGACTAAGGTCTTCTCTTTGGATGTTTTCTACCAAAGCCATTTCCAATATTTCCTGGTCATTTGCCAACCGTACATAAGCAGGCAAAGATTTAATTCCTGCTTTAAGAGCGGCTCTGTATCGTCTTTCACCGGAGATGATCTGATATTCTTGATCTGCTAGCCTTCTTACCGTTATCGGTTGAATTAGGCCATAGGTCTGTATAGACCTGGATAATTCGTCAAGACTTTCTTCTTCAAAAGTATTTCTTGGTTGGTGAGGGTTAGGTTTAATTTTATTGATATCTATTAACCAAGTTTCAGTTTCTTGCTTTAAAAAATTTTCAGGAACTTTTTTTTCTTCCTTATTAATATTGGATAATAGGGCTTTGAGACCTTTCCCTAGTTCTTGTTTCTGACTCATTGGGTATCCTGATTTTATTGATTGTTGATAAACTCTTGTGCAAAATTAAGGAAATTAATGCTGCCTTTACTTGTTGCATCATATAAGACAACAGGTTTTTTAACCAAAGGGGCTTCTGTAATTTTTGAATTTCTGTGTATTATGGTGTTGAATATTGGCATTTTAATATTCTCTCTCATGTCGTGAATTACCATAGTGGACATTCTTAATCTTTTATCATACATGGACAATAGAACCCCTTCAATTTTCAAATCCGGATTTAATCCTTGTTTAACGAGTTCAATAGTGTTTTTTATTTTTGAAAGTCCTTCTAAAGCAAACAATTCAGTTTGTACCGGAATAATAACAGAATCTGCTGCAACTAATGCATTTATTGTCATTAATCCAAGTGAAGGCAGGCAATCAATAATGATATAGTCAAAATCAGCTTTAATTTTATGAAGCACTTTTCGCATTACAAATTCCCGATCCGGCATACTGACCAATTCGATATCGGCACCAACAAGGTCAATATTGGAGGGTAGTAAAAACAGGTTGGGCGTAGTTGTGGAAATAATGGCTTTTTGTGGATCTACATCATTGATCATACAATGGTATAAATTGTATTCAAAATCCTGCAGATCCCCGCCAGATCCTGATGTGCTATTTGCCTGTGGGTCAGCATCCACAAGCAGTACCTTGTTTTCCAAAATGGATAGACAGGCAGCTAAATTTATTGCTGTAGTAGTTTTTCCAACCCCACCTTTTTGATTTGCTATTGCAATTATTTTTCCCATTTATTCCCAGTTTACTGCTTTTCCTATTTCAGGGATAACCAGTTTTAAGTCATTTTTTAAAAAAGTAGAAACTGCAGCCTGATGATCTATTTTAATTGGATCGAAGGTGTCAAAATGTGCTGCCACAACTGTTTTTACCTCACAAAACTCTGCAGCAATGCAAGCATCTTCTATTCCCATTGTGAAAACATCTCCCATTGGTAGAATTGCAAAATCCAGTTTAGGGCATGTCAGGGGGATCAGTTTCATGTCATAACTCAAAGCAGTATCTCCTGCGAAATAAAAACAATGATTATGTGACCAAACGACAAATCCATTGGGATTGCCACCATTCGACCCATCAGGCAATGTTCCGGAATGGCTCGCACTTACCATTTTCACCATACCAAAGTCAAATGAATATTTACCCCCTTGGTTTAATGCATAACCTTTTACTCCTTGATTATCCAACCAACTTACAATTTCAAAATTCGATATTATTTTTGCGCCGGTTTTCTGTGCAATTTCTATGGCATCCCCAACGTGGTCCCCATGACCATGAGAGATTAAAATATAATCGGCTTTAATGCTTTCTATATCAATGTGTTGAGCTAATGGATTTCCTTTAATAAAGGGATCGAAGAGCAAGTGCTTTCCCTCAAAAAACACGTAAAAGCATGAATGTCCATAGTAACTTAACAACATATATTCAAAATTTATGCAAACCTAAGCATTTCCTCCCATTTTTCTGGTGGGTCGGTGATGAACCAAAGTCGAGGGATGTGGTTTTATTTAACCTATATGAGTTTGCTTATCATCAATTCTACCAACAGGAACAACAGCGGAACAGCCCAATTGATTCAAAAAGTTGAAACTTTGTGTTTATCCTTTAAAATTGATTTTAAAACTATTCAACTGGAGGAATTTAGTAAGGACCTCTCAAATCCCAATTTGTATCATGAGGAAAACTGGTCAATCGAAATGATTGATTATCAGGAAGAAGTGATTATTCCAAGTGATAAATTTCTTTTTATCATTCCTGAATATAATGGTAGTTTTCCCGGAATTCTTAAATTATGGATTGACGTATTGAGTGTCCGAAAAAGGAGTGAGACTTTTAAATTTAAAAAGTATGGGCTTGTAGGCATCTCAGAGGGAAAATCTAGTAACCAACGGGGCTTGGATCATTTTATGGGAATTGCCAGGTACCTGCAAATGATAGCTTTTCCAAACAATTTGCTTATTCCCGGAGTCAATAAAATTTTAAAAAATTGGCCATCTGATGAGGATTATGAGAGGAGAATGATTACTTTTCTGAATGAATTCGAGGCTTTCTAAGTTTTGCTTTTTTGCTGCAATTTCGTTTTTATTAAATTGTAGACCCGAAAACCTGCCAAAAAAAAACAGGGTTTTTCATTACAATCAACCCAATCCAGTTACTTCCTTAGATCCTGCCTTTGCCAAAAGTCAAAATAACATTTGGTTGATCGACCATATTTATAATCAATTACTCGATTTGGATGACTCCATGAGGTTGGTTCCTGAAATCGCAAAAAATTGGGACGTGAGTGATGATGGCATGAAATATATTTTTCACTTAAGGAATGATATTTTTTTTCATAAGAATATTTGTTTTGGAGTAGATAGTACACGAAAATTGAATAGTTCGGATGTAGAGTTTAGTTTTAAGAGGTTGTTAGATCCAGCTCTGAGTGCGCCAGGAAGATGGATTTTTATCGATAAACTTGATTCCATCAAGCCCTTCAACATAGTGGATGATTCTACAATAGAGGTAAATTTGAAAAAGCCATTTTCTCCTTTTTTGAGTTTGCTCACCATGCAATATTGTAGTATTGTTCCTCATGAGGCTGTAGATTTTTATCAAAAAAAATTTAATGAAATGCCGGTAGGGACGGGTCCATTTAAGTTAAATAAATGGATAGACCGACAAGGAATCTTTTTAATTAGAAATCCGGAATATTTTAAAAAGAATTTACCTCTTCTTGAAGGAGTGCGGGTAAGTTTTATTGAAGATAGAAATACGGCGTATCTTGAATTTATTAAAAGAGAAATTGATTTTTTTTCAGGGATCCAATCCTCCTTTGCTTCTCAGTTAATAACGGTGGAAGGAAATTTACGGCCTGAATTAAAGGATCAATTTATTTTTCTAAAATCAGATTATTTAAATACAGAGTATCTTGGAATAAATCTGGAGGCATTTCCACAGGAACATGCCATAAGAGATAAAAGGGTCAGACAAGCATTGAATTTAGCATTAGACAAAGATTTGATGGCAAAGACTTATAGATATGGTATTGGTACCGCTGCACATGCAGGATTTATTCCGAAAGGTTTAATGGCTTATGATCCTCAAACTGTAAGGGGATATTCACTTAATGTAGAAAAGGCAAAAGAATTGCTTCAAGTCTCAGGTTATTTTAACAAGCCTAAATTAGAAAAAGAAATAGTTATATATACCAATAAGGATTATTTAGATCTGGTGACATTTATTGCGCGCCAGTGGCAGGAAGTCGGCATTGAATTGAGAATAGAATTAATGGAGACAGGTACATTGCGGGAGAAAATGCGAAATGGAAGTATTGGATTTTTCAGAGCCAGCTGGATAGCAGATTATCCGGATGAAGAAAGTTTTATGACTGTATTTTATAGTAAAAATGGCGCACCACCAAATTA
This sequence comes from Candidatus Vicinibacter proximus, assembly GCA_016713905.1. Classification (NCBI taxonomy): domain Bacteria; kingdom Pseudomonadati; phylum Bacteroidota; class Saprospiria; order Saprospirales; family Saprospiraceae; genus Candidatus Vicinibacter; species Candidatus Vicinibacter proximus. The sequence goes on along the minus strand of JADJOE010000003.1, from coordinate 1,108,788 downwards.
TACCAGATTTAAAAATGCTGAATTTGATAAGCTGTATGAAGCTGCTGTAAAGGAGATTGATATGAATAGAAGAATAAACCTGTATCAAGAAATGGATCGCATTTTAATTGAAGAAGCGCCGGTAGTTTTTCTGCTGTATGATCAAACAGCATTATTTGGACAGAGAAATTTAAGGCAACTTAAAGGAAATCCAATAAATTTATTGAAACTCGAACAAGTAGATGAAATAAATTAGCCAAGTATAAAAGGCAAAAAAATAATTTAAAATATTTCTGCCCAAAATCTAATCAATTTTGAAAAATCTTTCTGTTTTTATGGAACCATCTGCTAGTTGTCCCTGCACAAAATAAAGCCCGGGATTTAATTTGGAAATATTTGCCTTAATATTTTGTTCATTAATTTTTTCCATTTTAATTTTTGCATCAGAAACATGAATTCCAGATTGATCAAAAAACTTTAATGCAACAATTCCGGAAGAGGCTTCGACGTCAATTTCATATTGCGTAGCTGTTTGATTGACTCTAAATCTAGGAGCACCAGGTTCTGAATTATAAATGTGGTTAAAAAAGATTCCACAAATATCGTTCTCTAAAACAATTTCATTAGGTACTTTGCCTTGTTTAAAATTTAGATTTTGCGATGAAGAGAATGTGATCAATGGATCATTCAGATCGAACTTGACACCTAATCCGTCTGGACTACTCCAAAGACAAATGAATTCATTTCGTTGCCCATTAAGTTTATAGTTGTTGTTGTTGAAATTGGATAGACTTTGGTTAAGTATTACATCCGTTATGGATGATATGTCACATGCAAGACTGAATTGGAATCCAACAACGCTTGCGTTTGTGTTAGGGATAATGTGGTATAAATAACCGTTGGATGTTTTTTCAGACTTTATGATCCATTCTTCCATGCAAATTGACCTTTCCTGCTGTTCTCCCTGAAATTTAATTGCAGCGCCATTGACATCACCATATTTTCCCACGCCAAATTCATTGCTCGCGGTCCCTTTAATCAGATCATTAAGTTTTACCTTATCCGAGATAATGCCATTCTTACCGGCAGGATTATTTGCAAATCCATAAAGATCACTTACAGCTTTAAATCTGGAATTGATACCTAAAATTAGTTTTCTAATTTCTGCCATGTCGGATGCAGTAACCGAATAAGTTTTGTTGACATCTGCTACTAATAATTGGAGATTGTTTAGTTGTGCAATGCCAAGGATGTGTTTTTGTATCAAAACGATATCAGCAGTGGTTACATATTCTAATGGATCTCCGGTTTGTGATTTAAAAGGAGTTACATAATAATTATCCCTAATTGCTGGAAAAAAATATTCGCAGTTGTATTTATTGTCAGCGAGTTCGAATATTGGATTGTTTCCATTAAAAATGTCTTTGACAATCATTTTGTCAGGTTGTAAATGAGAGATAATTTTCACTCCAAAGGAATCAACGCAACGTGTTGGACCACCTCCGGTGCCTCCGCTTGAGACTCTTAGTGCTCTGGCAATAGCAGAATCTAATTTTACCTGATCATCTCTTTCGAAGTCTATATTAAATTCCACTTCACCATTTGGAGCTATTACAAGAAAGGTGGGTGTACCATAAAAAGGTCCAAAAGTTCCTGATTTATATGGAGCGACTGCTGCAAATCCCCCTCCATCAACACCGGCGCCTGGGAAAGTAATTCCATGTTTTTGCGCATATCCCTTTACAGCGTTGTTCAGATCATAATTTTGAGTACTGAGCTCAATGAACTGGACACGACCATTCCCTGCACCCCAGCGAGTATAAGCTTGTTGTACATAAGGTGCTATGGCATTGCAGGGAGGGCAGGCAACGAAGAATAATTTAAGCACCACCACCTTTTCCTTTTTCAGATAATCTGAATAGAGTGTGTGGGTCTTATTGTTGTAATCCGTAATCGTAAAATCCGGGGCCTTGGCAGCGGAACAAATAAAAGGGAGTAAAAAAAGGAAAAAAGTAAACTGTCTCATGAAAACGCTGTTTAATTATATTCAAAGTTAGGACAAAATCTTAAGATTCAAGTAAATAAACTTTTGGAAAATCAGATAGAGATTCATGATTTAGGTCAAATTGGGTACCAGGAGGCCTGGGATTATCAAACAAAGATTCACAACAGGTTGATTTCCGAAAAAAGGAATCCATCGGGTAAGCATTTGTTCCCACATGTCTTGATATTATGTGAACATCCTCATGTTTATACTTTGGGTAAATCAGGAGAAGAGAGCCATTTAAAGATTAATAATGAGGAGCTAGGAGATATTCAAGCAAGTTTTTATAAAATTAATCGGGGAGGAGATATTACTTATCACGGACCAGGACAATTAGTGGCTTACCCAATTTTAGATTTGGACAGAATATTTAATGACGTACACAAATATGTGAGAGGTCTCGAAGAATCTGTGATTTTGACACTTTCAGAATTTGGGATTATTGGTGGACGGTTACCTCAATATACAGGAGTTTGGCTTGATCCAGAAAGTGACCGGGCACGCAAAATCTGTGCGATTGGCGTACACTTGAGCAGATGGGTTAGTTTGCATGGATTGGCTTTAAATGTGAATACGAACCTTAATTATTTTAACCACATCATTCCTTGTGGGATACAAGAAGAAAATAAGACAGTTACATCTATTCAAAGGGAATTGGGAATGGTAGTTGAAATGGGAGAAATTAAACAAATCTTTACGAACCATTTTCTACATACATTTGGGCTTGAAAAAACAATAAAGAGTAAAATATACGAATGAAAAAAGTAAGTGACTCCATTACGGAAATGACAGAATTGGTTTTACCAAATGACACCAATGTTCTAGGAAATTTAATGGGAGGTAATTTAATGAGATGGATGGATATAGCATCCGCAATATGCGCAAGCAGGCATTGCGGTGCGCACGTTGTAACCGTTTCAGTAGACCACATGACTTTTCATGAGCCTATAAAACTAGGAGATATTGTAACCATTCGGGCAAAAGTTTCCAGAACATTTAATTCTTCCATGGAAATATTTATGGAGGTTTTTACCAGAAGTATACTAGTGGCTGAGCCCAGGAAATCAAATCAGGCCTATTTTACTTTTGTGGCATTGGATGACAGGACTCTGAGGCCAAAACCTATCCCGGCTATAGTTCCGGAAACAGAGGAAGAGAAGAAATTATTCAACGAAGCAGAAATCCGTCGTGAATTCAGATTGATTGTAAGTGGTAAAATCAAGCCGGAAGAAGCAAAATTCAGCAAGGATATTTTCAATGTAGTTACTGAAAAATAGCGTTTTATTGTCGGAATAAGTCAGTTGATATCATTGATCTTCCAATAAAAATATAAAATAAAAATTGGGTAAAGGGTTAACTACAAGCTTTATTTATATTTTTCACCCCACCATTCCAACAAGCTCATTTTCATTTTTTGCTCATTGGGATTTTCAGCTGGTTTAAAGATAGTTTTACTACTCAACTGTTCCGGCATATATTCCTGAAAGATAAAGTGACCAGGGTGATGATGACTGTATTCGTAAGATTTTCCGTAGCCAATATTTTTCATCATTTGGGTGGGAGCGTTGCGTAAGTGCAAAGGAACTTGAGCGGTATTTGTTGACTGGGCTAGACTGATAGCCATTTCTATAGCAAGATATGCAGAATTGGATTTGGGAGAGCAAGCTAAGTAAATAACGGTTTCTGCAAGGATTATTCTGGATTCAGGCCACCCCACAAAGTGAATGGCATCTTTGCAAGTATTGGCCATCAAGAGTGCGTTTGGATTTGCCAGTCCAATGTCCTCTGCTGCCAGAATCAGTAATCTTCTCGCAATGAAAAGTGGGTCTTCTCCACCATCCACCATCCGGGCAAGCCAATACAAGGCTGCATGGGGATCACTGCCTCGTATTGATTTAATAAAAGCTGAAATGAGGTCGTAGTGCATTTCTCCTGACTTATCATAAATAGCCATGTTTTGAGTGACTAGTTGGCGGATAAGGTCATTGGTAATATTTATTTCAGATAGTGGTAAGTTGCCAACAATCTCCATGATGTTGCATAGTTTTCTGGCATCTCCACCGGATAATTCAACCAAAGAATCGGTTTCCAATACTATTATTTTTTTGTTTTGGAAAAGTTCGTCCTTATCTGCAATATGTTCTATAAGTTTGACAAGATCCCGTTCTTCCAAGTGTTTCAGCACATAAACCTGCATTCTGCTCAAAAGGGCTGCATTCACTTCGAAAGTTGGATTTTCAGTTGTGGCACCCAACAAAACAATCGTTCCATCTTCAACGGCCGCCAGCAAAGCATCTTGTTGACCTTTATTGAAACGATGGATTTCGTCAATAAACAAGATAGGAGAGGGGCTGTTAAAGAATTTTTGGCTTTTGGCCTCATTGATCAGTTCTCTCAGATCTTTGACACCCGCTGAGATTGCACTTAGGGTAAAAAATTTGCGATTAAATTGTTTTCCTAACAACCGTGCTAAAGTGGTTTTACCCACACCCGGAGGACCCCAAAAGATCATGGAAGGTAGATGTCCACCTGACAATGCTAAATTAAGAGGCTTTCCTGAGCTAAGTAAGTGATCTTGTCCGAGGATGTCCTCCAGACTTTGAGGACGCATTCTTTCTGCGAGAGGTAACATAACTGTGCGAAAGTCGACATTTGAATTTAGATTTCAATTATCAAGGACTTAATTTGTTGAATTTAAACAAAAAAAAAGCCCCGGAGGTCGGCCGGGGCAGTAATCTACTATCAATCTCAGTTGGTCTAAGACGAAAAAAAAATAAAAAGACTAGGTTTTTCTTTTGAACTTTTGAAGTAGGTTTTCAAGTTCTATTTCGTTAAATAAGAGTACTTCACGCGGTTTGCTTCCTTCCCCGGAACTCACAATCCCAAGCGCTTCCATTTGATCCATGATTCTTCCGGCACGATTGTATCCAAGTTTTAGTCTACGCTGTATCATACTGGTACTTCCATGTTGGCTTTGTACCACTAGTCTGGCAGCTTCTTCGAACATTTCATCTAAATCATCTGCGACGATTGAATTCTCTGCTCCATCCGCTTCATCCCCTTTGTATTCCGGCAAGTAATAAGGCTCGCCGTAGCTTCTTTGATTACCAATATGCGTTATTACCCTTTCGACTTCAGGCGTATCAACAAATGCACATTGTAGTCTAATCATATCCGAGCCAACGCTGTACAACATGTCTCCTCGTCCTATTAGCCTTTCTGCACCGCCACAATCAAGGATGGTCCTTGAGTCAATATTTGAAGAAACCTTGAAAGCTATTCTTCCCGGAAAGTTGGCTTTGATCAAACCGGTAATAATTTTTACAGATGGTCGTTGAGTTGCAATGATAAGGTGAATACCAACTGCACGTGCTAATTGTGCCAAACGGCCGATAGGTAATTCCACTTCCTTTCCTGCAGTCATGATCAAGTCTGCGAACTCGTCGATAATTAAGACGATATAAGGCAGATATCTGTGTCCCTTTTGAGGATTAAGTCTTCTGTTTACAAATTTGTCGTTGTATTCCAATAGATTTCTTACCCTTGCCATTTTCAGTAATTCATAGCGCTGGTCCATTTCAATACACAGAGAATTCAGTGTATAAATTACCTTGGATGTATCGGTAATAATTGCTTCATCCTGGTTTGGAAGTTGTGCGAGGAAATGTTTTTCAATAACAGAGTAAATTGGAAGTTCTACTTTCTTTGGATCAATTAGAACCAACTTAACTTCAGCAGGATGTTTTTTATAAAGTAAGGACATCAAAATAGTGTTAATGCCCACTGACTTTCCTTGACCTGTTGCTCCTGCGATAAGCAAATGGGGCATTTTAGTCAGATCAGCAACCACCACTTCGTTTGAAATATTCTTACCTAAAGCAATAGGTAGTTCCATTTTCTGATCGTTAAATCGGTCAGACTTAAGGAGTTCTTTGAGAGGAACCATTTGCTTATTTTTATTTGCCACTTCAATACCTATGGTTCCTCTTCCAGGTATGGGGGCAATGATTCTTATGCCTTGAGCGGATAAGCTAAGGGCAATATCATCTTCGAGACTTTTGATGCGTGAGATTCGGACACCCGGAGCAGGTACGATTTCGTAAAGCGTAACGGTTGGTCCAATCGTAGCTTTGATTTTTTGAATTTCAATTTTATAATTCAGGAGAGTAGCGATGATTTGGTTTTTGTTAGATTCCAATTCACTTCGATCTATTTCGAATTTTTGGTCGCTATAGTCATTTAGCAAATCCAAACTCGGAATTACATAAGTACTTAGATCAGCTCTTGGATCATAAGGACCCGTATGGCTCTCGTCATGCCAGCCGTCCTCGTCATCGGGGACAGGCTGGTATGATGGTCGAGATTCGCTTTGTTCTGGATCTTTTGTAGTAATGGATTCCGTAGGAGCGATTGTTTCTATTTCGAGGCTTGGGCCAAAGGGGTTAATTATTTGATCGGCTTTGGAGCCAATGGTTGCCGCCAGACCGGCATTTTCGGCAAAATCTCCAAAGTCCACTTCAATTCCGGCAGATTGATTAGCGGCTGCTTTGTTTTTTAGATAGATTTCATTGGGTGTTAAAGCAATATCCGCAGAAGGATTTGAATTATTATTCCATTTAAAGGCGTTAGACCAGTCCAAAAAACTATCTGATTCAGAACCTCCAAGCGTCTGAAATTGCAATTTTTGGAGACTTGGGTTAAAGAACCATATAATGAAACTTATCAGGGAGAAGATCAAAGTCACTCCTAGACCAACTTCCCCAACAAAATTGCTGAGTAAATCATTAGTTCTGCTTCCGAAAGATCCACCGTATGGAAACCCTTGATCTTGCAGGATAAAGTCAAGAATCATAGACAACAGGGCCATGATCATTAAAGTATGTGTGCTGTATCTCAATAGACCAAGCCATCCTGACCTTTTCAGGAATCTAAAACCAAGATGTACGATTACAGGAATAAGCAAGAAACATGCGATACCAAATCCATAATAAAAAAAGAAGTGAGAGGATAGAGCGCCAAGTCTTCCTAACCAATTCCCAACTTCAGAACCGGACTTGAATAGAATACGCCAGGATAATGCGAGTACTTTGTCCTGATCGGCTTTCCATGTGGACAAATAAGAGATAAAAGAGATGAGTAAATAGATAGCGCCCATAAAAGAGCTCATAGCAGCGATTTTTGAGACCCTCTCATCCTTCAGCCACTTGACCCATTGATCCCAAAATGAACGTTTTGCAGATTTTGACCTTGCCATGATAAATAGTAGATTATGTATTAAAACCTGCGCTAATGTATGACTATTTTATAATATTATAATTTTTTATAAATTATTTTTACTTGAAAGAGTGCAAAATACACATTATAAAATATCATAATATGAAAATATTTATATTTATTTAAATTAGTATAATATGTAATTTATTTATTAACATATCTTTATGCTATTAGATTAGGCTATTTTAGCCTCTATTGCAATTTCAGGTCTTAATTTTGTGTTTTAAAAAAAAATTATGGTGGGATCACATAAAGTTATTATTGCTGGTGCCGGGGGGATAGGAAAAGCTGTTGGATTGATCCTTGCAGAAGTACCTGATATGGCCGCCGATATTTATATAGGAGACATTAATTATGAGGCAGCAAAGGAAGTTTCTCAATGGATTCAGGAGGGCGCATCCTCAATTGTTCAAATTGAGCCATTTCATATTCATCCTGACTTACTTACCGATCAAATGGAGTATGTTTTTAGTTCTGGGGACATCCTTCTTGATTGTTTGCCGGGAGGAGAAGCTCCCAGGATGGCTGCCTTTGCATTAAAATATAAGCTCCACTATGTAAACCTGACGGAATATGTGGCGGAAACCAATCAAATCTTAGAAATGGCCAAAGGTGCCGAAACCGGATTTGTTCTGCAGGCTGGTCTTGCTCCAGGATTTATCAACGTATTGGCGCATCAGTTATATAAGGAGTTTTCTGAAGAGTTTCAATCTGACAGGTTAGATTATATGGCCATGAAAGTTGGGGCACTGACAAGAGTAGTGACCGGGCCTCATTATTATGGATTTACCTGGAGTCCAATTGGCGTGGCAACAGAATATGTTAAGGATGCAGTTGTGGTCAGAAATCATGAGAAATTAAGAGTTCCTTCTTTGTCCGGAACAACGCACTTAATCATTGATGGGATACCTTATGAAGATGACTACACCTCAGGGGGTGCGGCTGACTTGCCTGACTTCTTTAAGGAAAAGGTAACTAATCTGGATTATAAGACCATTCGTTATCCGGGGCATTTTGACTGGGTGAGAAGTCAGTTGCAGATTGTTGGCGAAAGTCAGGGAGCAGAGAACCGTTTGCTAGAAAGAATGAAAGACCACATACCACATGTAGAGGATGATCTTATTGTTCTTTATGCAAGTGTTCAGGGAAAGGATTCTAAAGGAGTTCTTAGGAAAAAGGAGAAAAGTATGAGTATTGACCCAGTAAAAGTCGGATCTCACCTATTAAAGGGCATTCAACTTACAACTGCGGCACCCATGCTAGAATGTGCCAGGATGCTTTTAACTGGAAAATATAAGGGTCCAATATTGCAGTCGAGTATTGATCCAGAAGAGTTTATGCGTGGTCCATTTATCCAAATGGCATTCCATTCCAACAAGAAAAGGGAAAGGGTGAAACTGGATGCCTGATATGATAAAAAAATATTATTTGTGAAATAAGCGGAAATGTTTGGAAAAAATGGTCTGTAAACCTATTTTTGCACTTCGTTTTTGAAAAGAAACAGCTGATCTGTTAGCTCAGTCGGTAGAGCAACGGCCTTTTAAGCCGTGGGTCTTGGGTTCGAGTCCCAAACAGATCACATAAAGCCCTTGTAAGTCAATGATTTGCAGGGGTTTTTTGTTTTTGGGTCTCATTAGGGTTTCACTTTTGAAGAACTTTAATGAACCTTAATAAACTGAAAATCAAAGGTAGTAATTGATTTTTTATTTTTTTTCTATATACTGCCAACCTCTTTTTTACCCCTCTTTTCAATGTCTCTTTTAGGGCCCCCCCCCTTACTACCTGGCATCCCACACCCCCCATAAACCTTGGCAGGGTAAAATATCCTCCCCCCTTCAAAATGGGGATTTTTTAATTTATTAATTTTTTAAAATGGTAACAGTTAGTGGCTATGCCGTAAGGCAAAATCAGCAGGGTGAGGAATTTGTAGTACTTATTCTGCCAGGAGATCTGGAAATGGTCAGGTCTCAGCAAACAGGTAATTTCTATGCAACAGCAAAGAAGTGTACCATTACGTCAACTTTTAGTAAACTGATTGCTGCGGAAATGGTAGGAAAGCAACTTCCAGCCAGAATTGTAAAGGAGGATTGTGAAGCTTATGACTATTTAGTTCCAGAAACAGGAGAAATTGTAGAGATGTCTCACAGATGGACTTATGTTCCAGAGGGTGAGGAAAGAAAAGTCAAGGCAGACATCAAGACTTTTAGTTCCAATGGCATTGCAGTTGAAGCTTAACTGTTGCCTTGGTAAAGGGGTGTATACTTTTTTGGAACACTTTAGGAGCGCAAGCACAAATTACAATAATTGGATTGCGCTGTTTTAGAAGAGAAATATTTTCTTTGATATCCTTCTAGTTAAATTGTTTAAAGATGAAAACTTTATTTTTTTTGTAAATCAAAAGGTAATCAAAGATAATTTAATCTATCAGTTTAAGCAGATTAAGTGAATCGATAAGTTTCACTAGATATTACCAACTGTACTTACTTCACGTGTAAGAGAACGACCAAAGATTACTTTAAATAGTTCCTCACCATACTAATGTAATTTCTGCTATGCAGTAATTGAGAGCAAATTGAATCTATTTATAAAACTTATGTACGTATGACGAATTATCTGCAAATTCCAAATGAAGGAAGTAAATGCCTGAAGTCAATGAATGAATTTCTATAGGATCAGCGATCTCTTCTTTATTATTGATCTGAAGTACTGAACGTCCTTGAAAATCATAAATAGTCAAAGATCGAATGTTTTTATGTGTGTTTGAAATCTGGATAATAGCATTTTTTGCATTTATATTGACTGGAGCATTCAAGGAAGAGTAATTCGATGTTGCATTTGCTATTTCTGTATAATTCAACTTATAAATAGTAGAACTATCCTTGTAATTCATACCTAATAAAAATCCACCAGAATCTAATGCCAAGAAAGAAAATACTTTTCCAGTAAATGTTAGAGGTTTATTTGGTAAATATTGATCAAGTAATTTTCCATCCTTGCTAATGCTATGTAATGTAGACTCATTTAGTTGTTCGTCATAAGTTACAAAGTACAATATAGCTTTTTTATCATCAAAGCATGAAGCAAATTCAGCGCTAAATTTTCTAAATTTTATAATATTTTTGTTTGCATTGAATCTGTAATTGGCATCTTCAATTCCATTGCTATCGAATTTTCTGCATTCTAAAGGTGTTGAAGGACTAGTTCCATTGTAATAAATCAAATATAAATTGTTAAGCTCATCTATTGCAACTCTATTGTCAATAAATGCATAGACAGGTGGTTTGCAAAAAGTATCAATTATTTGCAAAAATCCATTATTTCCAAAAGTACTGTCTATTTTAAATTTCGAATTAAGCTTGATAAGGTAGTCAGCTAGATTTTGGTCACAGAAATAAGATATTCTGAAATAAATATTATTATTTAAATCTACGATTGGAGTTGAAATATCATAATAATTGACTAGTTGATTACAAGATGTAGGTTTATTGAACTTTAGTGAGCCGTTTATTCCAGTCTGATCAACTGACACTAAGTTGAAGTCATAATTATTTATTCCTGCACTAAAATTTGGGAATACGAAAAATAAATTCTGCTTTAAATCTGTTGTTAAAGGTCTCTTATTTGAATTAATTTCATTAATTCTTAATAAGCCTTTATTCCAGGAACTCGAATCTAATGGATTGTTGAGGTTAATCTGTCTAACATAGGTCGCAAAGCTACCAGTTACCAGTTTAATGTATGAAATAATTAAAAGGCTATCTTGAAGAATAGTTAACATGTTTCCACCATAGAAACTTTCTCTATTGACATAAGTTTCCGGAGAAGAATGAAGTATATCTTTTCTTGTATTTCCATGACTGTCAAAATAATAAATTTGATTATCATCTATGAAATATATATTGTTTAATAAATCAGTATTTAGTAATTTGTCAAAATATACAGTTGTGCGCTGTTCAATTAATCCATTCGTTCCGAAACTTGAATCAATGACTAATGTTTGAGCTATCGCTGCATTGCAAAGGATGATTGATAAAAATAATAAGAGACTTTTAGTTATTTTCATATTTAAGCTATATTATTTATTCAAAAGTAATAAATACTTATTTAATCGTATAATTTATTTCTAAGTAACGAGGAGAGATCGAAGCTGTCAATGTGTTTCACTGGATTTTATTTATTTGTACTCTAACCGAAATTCATCCTTCACATCTCCAAGGTCTACCCATCACAGACCTACACACGCATTATTATATATATCAGGTCATCTTCTATATACCGGTTCAAAAAGCCAACCTATAGCTTCCTAACACGCTTATGGCTAATATATAATTGCGATACACCTTGGAGATTTTCCAATCGTAGCAAAAAAAATCGAAAAGATTTAACTGTAGCCCATTGATGGGCAATCGGCATTATTTAAATCTGAATTTTATAAGAATATGTTATTGGAGGCTTTTCGGATTTATTTTCTTTCTTTTCTTCAGGTATGATTTGGTAATTTATTGTCATTTCTTTTTGCCTAGGCAATTGGAAACCAATGTTTATGGTTTTGAAAAAACTTACTTTGAGCTGATGGATTTTTGCAATTTTGAATTTTAATAATTTCACGACCCTGACCGCTTCCTGATCACAGCCATGGCCGAGTCCACTTATGATGTGCGCATTTACTACCTCTCCCAAGTAGTTGATTTCAATTCTTACAACCACTGTTCCTTCGATCTGATTCTTGATCGCCTCATCGGGATATTTAAGTTGATCCTCTACAAACTTACTCATGGCTTTAGGGCCGCCGGGATATTGTGGTTGTGGGATGAAATTCTTTTCTTTTAAATGTTTTTTGGACATGTCAAGTTGTATAATTTCAAAATTAGGAATATTTCAGTAATAAATATCAATTCCAACTGATCTGTACAATTGTAGTAAGTCATTGGATGATGAAAGATCATACAATATTGCGGTCTGGTAGCATGCACTCCTTGATTTAAGCTTATTGTCAAGCAATGCCTCTTTTCTGAATATTCAATTCCATATTTAATCTTTTGTTTTCCCTATATTTGAACGATTTAAGAAAAATTTATGACAGGTTCAAATGTTGGCTTAACATATTGTCTTTTTGGCTATTTCATTTTGTTTCTATTGTATCAGACTGACTTATCAGCTCAGAAGTCCATCACCAAGGGGAAGATATACGCATTGGTAATTGGAATTTCAGAATACAAAGATGGAGATTTTACTGATTTAAAATTTGCTCACAGAGATGCAGAATTGTTTGCCGAATATCTTTATTCTCCGGCGGGAGGATCCGTTCCCAAATCTCAGGTTAAACTTTTGGTGAATGAGCAAGCTACAGTCTCCAATATTTACCTGGCGAAAAGGTGGTTAGAAACAGAAGCCAAGAAGAATGACCTGGTTTACTTTTACTTTGCCGGTCATGGAGATGTAGAGGGGAGTATTTATAAATTAGGATATTTATTAGCGTTCGACACCCCCTTTGGAAATTATCTGAACAATGCCATCAGAATTGAAGATTTCAATATTATGGCCAACACACTTTCGGTTGAAAAAAATGCCAATGTAATTCTTATCACAGATGCATGCAGATCGGGGAAGTTGGCAGGAAGTGACAACAGAGGGAAAACTTTAATTGGTGAACAACTTAACAAGGTAGAAAAAAATGAAATTAGAATGGCCTCCTGTGAAGCGGACCAGGATTCAGAAGAGAACGAGGTATGGGGAAATGGGAGAGGGGCTTTTTCCTATTTTTTATTAAATGGATTAAAAGGTTTGGCAGATGATTGAGAAAAAGATGGAGTCATTACCTTGCAAGAATTGAGTGCATACCTTGCCAAGAAAGTTCCAGATGAAGTCTCCAAAATTACACAGAAGGATCAAAATCCGGTTTCACTTGGAAAGCCTAATAAATTAATGGCCATAGTCAATGATTCTGTTTTAAAAACTTTGGCTTTAGAATCGACCGGTCAAACAACGGGTTCAGCCTCGGAGGGTTCACGTTCAATAAGTTTTACCGGGCCTAGGGAAAGCACGCCTATGGAAAAGTTCTTCAATTCAATCAGGAGGAGTGAACTTGAAAAGGAAATTGAATTTAGTCAAACGAGCAGTATGCCAGAAGGCGATCTGATTGATTTGGTTTTTAATCATTTTCAATCCACTTTGGAACCGCAGGAAGCCGAAACATTCAAGCAAGAAATTCATTCGATTTCGAAGGTTAATATTCAATTCAAATTGAATCTTGCGGCGGTCATTCATGATAGAATTCAGCATTTGATTAATCTATATTTGAAAGGTGATGAAGAAGAATTGGAGAGAAGGCAATATTACAACAGTGGATCTAATGAGTACGATCTGTATCCCATCATGATTGAAACAGCGTTGAGATTTTTGAATAAAGATCAGCCGTTGTACCATATCCTGGAAGTAAAGAAATATTATTTTGCGGGAGTTGCTTTGAAATTGAAAATTCCATTATCCACCAATCCGGATAGTTTGGTTGATTTGGCACTTGGTCAGCAGCTCAAAGCTTATCAGCTGGAAGCTAATGCGGCCTATATTCACAATGAATTGGGTAACTTATATAAATATAAAAAACATTATGATGTTTCCTTAGAGCATTATTTAAAAGCAACAGAAATTGCACCTAGTTGGGCCATTCCCTGGTCAAATATGAGCAGTCTTTATGCGCTTCAAAAAAGATTAGTTTGGGAATCGAAGCAGGGAAAAGGGCAGTTCTCCTGCAGGATCGGATGCAAGGTGCGCATACTAATTTGGGTAGAAACTATGAGCTCTCCGGAAATCTATTGTTTGCAGAGGAACATTATCGAAAGGCTATTCATTTAAATACCAATCATTTTCTTCCTATCGAACGATTGGGCCATATTAAGTTAAAAGCAATGGATTACGAATATGCAGAAGAGTGTTTAAAAGAGGCAGACTATAAGAGAAAAGGTTTTTTTACTGGTATGCCTGGTATTACAATGGATTCTGAGGCAGATGGAGTTGTTGATTTTCTTGATCAGGAATTTCTTTCACCGCCAAGATACCTCGAGTGGCCTGAACCAAAAGATCCTTTGGTTTTTTTCTATATGGGGATGCAGAACTTGGATCAATCAAATTTCCAGGTTGCTGAGAACTATTTTAGTAAATTGGTTCAGCAGTGTCCAAAAGATCCTTTGGTCTTTAAGTATTTAACAAAGTTAATGTACGCTCAAGGTCGATATCGTGAAGCTGAAATTATGATAAAAAAAGCAAGAGAAAATTATTTAATTCAAGGAACATTTAATAAGTATTCTGATAGTTTGGTTAAAGCCCATATAGCGACCGCTACTGATAGAGCTTTGTTTAAACCCGGGGTGAATATGGCTGAATTTTATAAGGGGAAACATTTTGATCAGCTAGATTTAGATTACTATGCCGGTAAATTGTATGAAAAGTGGGGGTATTATGAAGATGCACTCATTTATTATCGTCGTATCATACAGACAAACAAAAGTCAAATGAATGGATATTATCAACTTTGGAATATGTTGGAATCACTAGGGAGGTATGATGCCAGTGAGCAGGTGATACAAGAATTTAAATGTGAAAATAAAATACAAGGAGAAAAGGAATTGTATGCATTTTATGTCAGAATGCTCAATCATCATCCTAAGCAAGAATATTTTTATAAAGCCGGATTATTATTATTCCATTATGCAGAAACTCACATGGATTTGCACCAAAAAATTGCTTACAGTGTGTACCCATGGGATAAACCTGAGTCTAAAAACGAGCCATTTGGCATGATTGACGAACCTTTTGATCTTATGACGATGCAGCAAACAGAAATCAACGGTGCGATTGAAGTTGATCTTATGATTAATCCTGCCAAAAGCATTGAATCACCCATCCAAGGTGGAATTCATCATTTGGAACAATTTTGTACGCTTTCAAAGGATTCTAGCCTGTTGTCTGATGTGTATTCAAAGACAGGTGATTTATATTATTGGTCGGGCAGCGAAAATGAAGCTTTGAAATCTTACCAAACATCATTAAGTTATTCTGACAAACAAGCAAATGTCAGAGTGAAATTAGCAGATGGATTAGAGCGTCAGCACCAGTATGAGAACTCATTGTCCAATCTATTTCTTCTGCAAGAGAAGAATCAGATTAATTATGAATCCAGTTTGAAACTTGCAAACTTTCAAATACTTTCCGGTCAATTTGAATCTGCGCGTAATTTGCTTTTAACATGCGATACCATCATGGGTGTTAAAGATCATAGAATAGAAGAGTTATTGGCTAAGCTAAATTTTATGTCCGGTGATTATCAACTTGCATTGCCATATTATCTAAAAGAATGGAAGCATAATGCGAAGGATTTGAGTACAACCTACACTTTATGCAGACTGTATGCGAAAATGAATGATCACCAAGAGGCGTTTAAATTTTTAAAACATGCATTTGACAATGGTTTTAATTTGAATTTCGTTTTAAATAGTGATGAAATGATATCAGATTTACGAAATGATCAACGTTGGGATGAATTTAAGAATAGATTGAATTAGATTATGAGATTATTATTTCTGTTGGTATGTTCTATTTTGGCTTTCGGAATTGCAAGAGGGCAAGAAAAAGGTATGACTCCTGTTGTGCCAAACGGGGTTAAAGAGACTGGTGTTACGCGCGCAGTAATTGTAGGAATTTCCGATTACCAAAATGTAAAGATCACTGATTTGCAGTTTGCTGATCGGGATGCTCTCGCATTTGCAAATTATTTAAAAAGTCCAGCCGGAGGAAAAGTGGACAGCACACACATTACTTTATTGCTCAATGAAAAGGCAACTGCAGGTCAATTTGTCTCCGCTCTTTATGGGTTGATGGAAGAAAGTAAAGAGGGTGATCTTGTGATCATCTATTTTTCCGGTCATGGGGATGTGGAAAGTACCACGATCAGTCAACCCGGATTTCTTCTGTGTTGGGATGCACCAGCCAGAGTGTACATGGGAGGAGGAACATTTGGACTAAGCTATTTGCAGGAAGTTATATCAACCCTGGCTCTATCCACTAAAGCAAAAGTATTGGTCATTACCGATGCCTGCAGGGCAGGAAAACTTGCTGGAAGTTCAATAGGAGGATCACAAGCCACAGCGGCTAATCTGTCCAAACAATATGCAAATGAAGTAAAGATTATGTCGTGTCAGCCGGATGAATTGTCACTGGAAGGAAAATCCTGGGGAGGTGGACGAGGTGTGTTTTCTTATTATTTTCTTGCAGGGGTACAGGGGTTGGCCGATAAAAATAATGATGGTGCGGTAAATCTGGCAGAAATTGAGCGGTATCTTGGGGATAAAGTTCCAACTGCGGTTGCTCCTCATAGTCAGATTCCTATGACCATTGGAAATAAAAACACGATCATTTCAAAGGTAGATCCGAAAGTGCTGGAAGCCTTAAAAAAAGTTGATCTGGATGGAGGTTTTTATGAGTCTGGCAATCGTTCCATGGAATTAAATTCAATAGTATCTGATGACTCTATCTTACTGAAAAAGGTAAGTTTGTTTAATGAAGCGATTTCAAAAGGTCATTTGGATTTTCCTGCGGAAAATTCTGCCTGGAGTATTTTTCAAGAAATTAAAAATCGTGAAGAGCTTAAAAAAGTTTCAGGTTTGATGAGAAGGAATTTGGCTGCTGCACTGCAAGATGGTGCTCAGCAAGCCATAAACGATTATTTGATGGCAGATCCCAAAGAGTTAAAAAGCCGATGGAGTTTTGATTCAAAGTATGATCGATTTCCTGACCAATTGTTAAAAGCTGCTGAACTCTTGGGGGAAAAACATTTTTTTTATAAGACTTTATTGTCCAGGGTTCATTATTTTACAGGATTAAATTATAGGTTAAAGGCGCAAAGAGAAAATTTAGATACACTTTTGACGATGGCTCTTGTAGAGCAGCAACAAGCACTTAAGCTGGAACCTAAATCGGCCCATATTTTAAATGAAATAGGATATATAAATTTCCTAAAGGAAGATTATAAGGAATCTGTGCTTAAGTATAAAGAGGCCTTGCAATATGCACCCTCCTGGCCATTGTTGTGGTCAAATTTGTGCGGAAGTTATAATAGGATGGGGGATTACGAAAACGGATTGATCAGTGGTGAAAAAGCGGTAGAGCTGGACAGTATGTTTGTTTTAGGGATTTATAATTTAGGACACACTTACCAACATACTGGAAATTTCTCAAAAGCTAATGAACTATATTTTAGAGCTATAAGCATTGATTCGAGTTTTTCAGATGCATATTTTAGATTGGGTAGCAATTATGTTTACGATAAAAAATATGATTTAGCGGTCAAAATGAAGAAGGCAGGTTTAATTTTTGAACCTAATAATGTTCCGGAATTGAATGCATTAGGTTACGCGCTTCTTCAACTGAACGAACTTGAGGAGGCAAAGACTTATTATGAGAAAGGTAGATCTATTTTGCCAGTATCTGAATACACCTTTCAAGGAATGATAGAGTATTATATGTATACCAACGACATAGTAAATGCTGAAAATGAATTGACAAACTACGTTGTTAAATATCCAAAGGATCATTTCGCCCATTACCTGTTGGCTTCTATTTATGCCCAAACGGGTAGAAATGTCTTATGCTGTGAGTCCCTTGCAAAAGCCTTTAAAGAAGGTTTTAAGGATCTGGACAGTATATTGACCGATGATAATTTTAAGAAAGTAATCCAAATGAAGGAATTCAAAATCTTGAAAAATCAATATTTTTCTAAGTGAATCATCCAAGGTTTTTAATTCTTATTTTTCCATGATCATTTTTGCTTTGGAGTATTGGCCCATTCTTACACAAAATGAGGCATAAAGCATACTGAGCAGTTTATTCTCTGGATATTGCGATAAAGTTTTGTCATAAGTATTTAAAGCCTCCAAATTCATTTTATTGCTTTCAAATGCAACAGCTTCCATCATACCCTGCACAACTGGACCTGTGTTTGAATAGATGTCTGAATTTTTTGGCGTTTCCAGAATTTCATTTTGATCTTCCATAGGCAGAATTACAAAAGTTACCGGTGGAGAAACTAGCTTTTGGCCATATGCAATTATTTGCCAATAATATGTCTTTTGGGGATCTAGATTAAACTTACTCAGATCTACCCAAACGAATGTGTCATGAACCACATAATTGGTAATTAAATTCACATCTTCATCAAAAATGCAAATCATATAGTGTTCTACATCTTTGGCTTTTAACCATCGCAAAACAGTTGCCCCATTTTTATAAATTCCTCCCGGACAAGCAGGTTCAATATTCATGTCGTTGATCCCCCAGCCGCCTTTTTCTTTAGGATCGGTAGTTCCCCAGCCGCCTTTTTCTTTAGGATCGGTAGTTCCCCAACCGCCTTTTTCTTTAGGATCGGTAGTTCCCCAGCCACCTTTTTCTTTAGGATCGGTAGTTCCCCAACCGCCTTTTTCTTTAGGATCGGTCGTACCCCAGCCACCTTTTTCTTTAGGGTCGGTTGTCCCCCAGCCACCTTTTTCTTTAGGATCGGTCGTACCCCAGCCACCTTTTTCTTTAGGATTGGTCGTCCCCCAGCCACCTTTTTCTTTAGGATTGGTCGTCCCCCAGCCACCTTTTTCTTTAGGATTGGTAGTGCCCCAGCCACCTTTTTCTTTAGGATTGGTAGTTCCCCAGCCACCTTTTTCTTTAGGATTGGTAGTGCCCCAGCCACCTTTTTCTTTAGGGTCAGTGGTACCCCATCCACCTTTTTCCAAGCCTGATAATTCACTCCATCCGTCACCCATAGATTTGTTGCTCTTCATATTCCAACCGGATTGAGAGGTGATCGTTATCGCTGATTTAATATATTCTCCAAACAAAGGGTCAAAATTTAATTTGGCATTGCGCATACCGCTGCTGGCCAATTCTTCAATTTTATATTTTCCTTTATCATTTAATGAAACAAATCGATTGTTTACATAAATGATGGCATCTGCATTTTTCTTTAGCTGAATGGTAGCTGTTTTTTTTAACAAAGCTCCTGCCGATGTCTTCAAGCATTTACCTGATTCTAGTTTGCTTTTAACTTTCCCATGAGTACTCACCACTACAACAGGAAAATCCGCCTGGGCATAAATCAGACTTACAAATTGTATTGTAATACATACAGAAACTATTTTCCGGAACATAATAGATTGATTTTGTAATGTTATATTCATAAAGTTATCCCATATTATTGATTTCTGGGATCTTCCATTTTTTTTCTTTTGACAAAGAAGAAATGACCACCTTCATCACGGGTGTCAAAAAACACGCCAAAAACAGGTGTGGTTGCTGAGTTTCTCCGAATCGGTTCTATGATGTCATTGTACAATGTATATTCAAAAGTAATGTCGTGTGAATTTTTTTTTAAATACTTGATCAGATATTCATTAAAGTATGATTTGTCTGGAACGGTTTCCTGAGCACCACTTGAAATGAATTTTCTGGATTGTTTAGATGCAAAAGATTTAAAAGTATTAATGTCATGTCTTTCCACACTGTCCTTGTCAAGTCCCCTTGAAGCCATCGCTCCCAAGTAACATGCATCCGAAATAAAGAGGATGTTGTGAATTCTACACTTTTTTAAAAGGTCCTTAATGATGTCACTTGTGATGTTTTTTGAATCAGAGTTCTCTTCTGCATCCACAGGTATTAGTGAAGTTTTATCCGTAATGTTATCGTATTTCCCATGGCCTGCATAATAAATAAGTAAATAGGTATTGGGACCATGGTCTGTAAATGATTCAAACCCCTTGTAGATGGTCTCGTATGTTCCATTTGTAATAACCTTTATGTTTTCGGGTTCGAAAGTATAATGTTCCAACAGGGTGTTTTTCATGTTGTCAACATCAGTGACGGGGTATTTTAATTTTTTCCAATGTTTGTAATCATTATTTCCAATAAGTAGCGCGTAATATTTGTTCTTATTTAAATCAACTGAAAAGTTTGTGGTGTCACGAGCCTTCACACCTCTTTGATTCTCCTCTGAATTATTGTGATAGGTCGTAGAATTGTAAGTTTCTGTAGTGCTTTTCAAATTCTTCTGATAAAAGATAAAACCGAAAACACCGACGATCAATACACTTGCGGCAATCGATAGCCATGGATTTATACGAAGTTTATTTTTAAAAGTTTGTCAATTTCGAATTTAAGGGCTCTTACAGATTCATGTCGCAACTCAGGTTTTGTTTGGGTTGCTTTTTCAATAATCTTGTCAAGTTTTAGAAAAATGGGTTTTTTCTCCGCTTCTTTTTCAAATTTAAAACCATATATGAGTTGCTTTAGAACTACCCCCAAAGCATAGATATCCGTTTTCTCATTTATAATTCCAAAATTTTCCTGTTCCGGAGGCATATATCCTTTAGTTCCAAATTCTCCGGTGTTGACTTCTTTTTCACTTATAAAGTTTTCTGATTCACCCGCGGCTTTTTTCAAGTTTAGGAAAGAAAAGTCTATAATTTTCGGATCCATCTCCTGAGAGATCATAATATTATTAGGCTTTATGTCCCCATGGAATATTCCTTTGATCCTGTACGAATGATATTCATTTTGATCCTCATACTCGAATTCATGAGCGTAAATTATAGCATCACAAATTTTTCCAAACATTACAAGTTTTTCCTGTAAGCTGCAAGTATCTACTACATTGGTTCTGTCAAGGGAGTCTCCTTTGACCAGATCCAGCACTAAGATAAAATACTCAGTGTTACCCTCCGATACAACAAAGTATTCCCGGATCCCAATGATGTCCTTGTGGTCAATTTTTAAAAGCCCTTTCAGGCCACTTTTTACAATTTTATTGAATTCAGCAATGATGGTTTTATCATTGGTATGGGCTATTTTGAGTGCAACTTTCTCCTTTGTAAAATTATGTACGGCGGTGTAGACGGATGTAAAACTACCTTTGCCAAGATAGTCCAGCGTAGTGTAATTTCCGAATACTTTATTTTTAAAGATTTTCATGACTTTTCAATCAACTATACTTGATTATTATATTTGGTTATCTTTTATTGTGAACCATTTATAGAATTATTTAAAAAATCCGGTTACGTCAGTTGTACTAAAAATATTTGTTATTGTAAGAAAAATTCCCCCATCTTTCCACTTTGTCCTTTTCATTTAGAATAAATATTGTATTGCTGTAAATAAGTATGCTTCCCAGGGGGGTTTCCAAAGTCTGTTTAGCGGGGCCATAGGTTTGCGTAATTAAAGAGAGTGGACTTCCCAGTCCAATATTTTTAGAGTTTTTAACTTCGTTACCCGGCTTGGTCAGCATTATAAAATTTCTAAATTTAGGCTCACTGATTTGATTGAAATATACTTTAAAATTCAAAGTATCTTCTGTCCACTGAAAAAAGATATTTGAATTGTTAATCTGTAACACTTTTTCAGTATTAAAATTCGGGCTTCTGTTTTTTGCAATTGATTTTAAATTAAAACTCTGGATGGTGTCAAATACCTCATTGGCTTGGTTGGGCAGGACATCCTTTGGTATAATGCCGGTAGTTATGATATCCAGATTTATTTTTGCCAGTTTGCTTTTATTGTTATTTGCCAGGTCTGTTAAAATTTTTTTGGCGTCTGCTTCTTTTTTGGTTTTAGTAAAAATGATGGCTTTAAGGATTTTGGCATCAGTAATAAGTTTTGTGAGTTTCTTTTTGACGGCAAGTTCTAAGGCCTCTTTATCGCATAAAAAAAGTGCACGATCATATTCCCCCAATATAGTTAAGGCTATTGCTTTGTTCAAATAGGCAGGAGCATAATCAGCATCCAACCCAATGGCATAATTAAAATGTTTAATGGCTTCTCTCAAAAGTGCTTCCCGCTTTTCTTTAACAGATACATCTCGGGCTCCCTGAGTTTTTAGATCCAGTTGTACAGGGTATTTAAATTTTAAATCCTTTTGATCAAAATAGCTAAGGGCTTCATACAAATTGGCAGCACCTATGTTGTTGTAAATTTCTCTGCTTTGATAATGCATCAGAATGTACTTATAGTAGGATTTTGCTTCCTCAAATTTGCCGGTTGCATTTAGCATGTTGGCCATTTCAAAGGCATCAATCAGTGATTCTAATTTAGCAGCGCTTCTTTTGGAAAATTCTACACGATCTTGCAAGGATGGGTATCCATCGATCTCATCTTTCATTTTGTAATCCTTGTAGATACTTTTAATAATTTCTCCTCCCTTATCAAAAAGTCCAAAACCAGCTGAGTAGGCAAGAAAACCGCCCAAATAATCGGCTTCGATTTCGTTTGATACCAAGTCATTGTTGTCCACTTTAAGACTTCGGCTCGCCTTGAGATCCGAATTATTTCCAGCAAAGCCACTCCGCCAGGCATGCTTTTCGTAATAATGAGTCAGCTCATGTCCTAAGAGAAATGCAATTGCTGCATCTCCATAGGGTAGACAAGCGTCGTAAGCTTTTTTTTCCAAAACAATTTCTAAATTTTCGTAATCAATGGAGGCGGCTCTTGCTACTTCATTGCGTAAAAAAACTTCCGGAATTTGAAACCTGTAATCTCCTCTTGCTTTTACCAATTTGTTATAAATAGTTTTAACTCGTTCTTCATCAGTTGTGCCTTCTATGTCATTTATTCCGGATGTTGGGGCAGCTTCCAGATCATTGACAATGGGAGGCGTTGTCAAAGGCATAGGTTCTTGTGCTTGAAGTTGATTCAGCCCGAAATGCAACATGAATAAAGGAGCAATAATTGATTTGCGAAATAATTGCCAACCTTGAAAGCTTAACTTATTAAAGATCATATATGATTTGGTAATTGTCATCATTACGCATGAAACACAAAAGTAGATCAGAAAGGCATCAAAAAATACTTGTGCATGTGATTATGCACATAAATATAAGAATTTAGATTGAGGTTATCATTCTTTGAAATATTTAATTGATCTGTTGGGTGAAAAAGAATGTAAAGTGTTGATTAGTAATAATTTGTAAATTGATCAAACCGATCAATCAATCAATCAATTATCCGGAACTGTGTTGAAGAAATGTTAACCTGTCCCGGAGGAAGTGAGGCGGTGTTGCCTCCCCGGGTAGAGATGCTATCCAAATGATATGTTTCGAGAAATATCTTTTCAAAAGGATCTTTTTGTGTATTTGGTTGATCACTGATGCTCCTTCTTTGGTCAAGCGGTCTTAGATTGATTGGATTCCTACTGGCTATAAGCCTGAATAGTTCGACTCCTAATGGAGGACTTATTCTAAAATTTATGGGTATAATTTCTGATTTCCCGCTGGCAAGTTTCACCGAAGATTCTTCTGCTTTTGGATAAAGTATGTTCATTTTATTGTCCGGTTGAATATCAATAATGGTAAAAAGGCTTCTTCCTTACCATAATTGCTGACCTTTAATCTGATGGTGTCTCCATTTTTTAAAATGATTTCTCCCTGTTCATTTTTTAAGCTGTCAGATGGATAATTTTCAGGAATTTTAATTCCTTTGCGGCTTACTAAAATAAAATCCAGTCTTAGGTCTATCTTTCTATTTTGTTGATTTAATTTTCGTAGGTATTGAGCTTGTGCATATTTCGTGATGCTTTTTTTTATGGATTCGAACAAGTTTTGTTTGTTTGAAGAGTTTTTCCAGGAATCAATTTCTAGCCCAAATTTGTTGGTCAATTTAATCTGCATTCCACTTTCTTCAAAGAGGAGGTCTGCATCACTTTCAGTATTTTTTATAAAGGGAATTTTAATTAAATTCTGAAATATTTCATTTATTTCAATGCTCAAGTTTCCTTGTTTTTTTAAATGGATTAACACATTGCCAAAATTCTCTTCCAATACTATTCCCCATGAATGATCCAATATATTTTTGTCAAAATCTTCTTTTAGCTCCACCACGCTGGTGTGTGAACCCGCTTCAATTATGGTGCCCTTTGTTAAAGGTTTTACGTTACTGCCATTTTTAGTATCCGGAGGAAAGAATCCTATTACTGTCCCAGTATTCAAGCCATTCAGAAATCCGCCTTCAATTTCCAATAGGCTGTCACTGACCCATTCTCTTGCTAAATAGTATTCAGGAGTGCTTTGGAATTTTCCGCCTAGTACTGTTTGGGTGAGAATTCCGGAAGCTTCAGGAATCTGATTGCTGATTGAGTTTCCAATGGTTAATCTGATGCGATCAAACAGTTGTAAATAACTTGCATCTTTTGGAAGTTTATTGATTGCTTTGCTGAACGCATAACTGAGTGATCCATAATACTTCCCATCTTCCGCCAGGATTTCATAATTCTTTTGGCTGGCCATGGAGGCAAAGAAAGCAACTAAAGTTTCAAGCGCATTTTCTTTGATTTGCAAAGCATCGGACGGTCCAAAATCTTTGGGTTTATTTTCAGACTGTGCCCGGTAGTCTGCTGGAGCCATTGGAATATCGGTGCCTCTAGCCAAGCCAAAACCTCTGGTTGAAGTACCGGAATGGCAGGCATCCACGGTTATAAGAAAGTGTCCTTTTGCGCCAAGTTTATTTACAATTTTCTTATATAAATTATTTAATTCATCATCGGTAATGTGTTTTTCTCCCTGATATTTTCCGGGTTCATATTCCATCAGTGCATCATAGGGGACGAGGGCCTCATCGTAACCATCTGATTCATCCCCGTTGAAATCCTGAACTTGCTGTCCGTGCCCGGAAAAATGAAAATAGGCAATGTCTCCTTCTTTTGCATTTTTTAGTAATTGAGATTCCAGCCCATTTAAAATATTTTCTTTAGTAGCTTGTGAATCCGCTAGGATGAGTATGTCTTTTTCTTCAAAGCCAAGTTTTTTTAAAGCACTTTGAATTAATGGTATATCATTTAATGAATGGAGAGAAGTTATGTTTGAAGAAGTAGGGTAGGTGCCTACGGCGACGATTAGGGCTTTCTTTGTTTGGGCTTGGATTACAATTGTGGAAATGGCCAATATAATAAAAACACAAAATCTAATTTTTGTATGGTAAGCAGGTAAGGTCATTTTGGATTAATATTTTTTCACTGCGGTTGTCATAGCTTCCGGAATTAAAGAGCGTGTACAATGTGTAAAAGTTTAGTGCTGGTATTGTAAAAGCTATTTAATTAAATGGTTTTTTAAATAGTTAAACCCAAAAGTGAAACTATTCAAACAAAGTTAAGTTTTATTTTTGGCAAATTATAATCTTCATTTTTAGAATTTAATTAATAAAAAATGAATTCTTTTCTTTTTACTTGAGCTGAAGATTTCAATAATTGGTTAATTGCCTGAACTTGGTGAAGGTTTACACTGTCAGCATTATCCATTAAAATTTGTTTAATCAATTGGCTTGCGAGACTTTGGTTTGGAGTTTCGACAGATTGGCCTTCTATATTTGTGGAACTGTTTATTTCAATATTGGATGTTGTATTGGCATCGAGGGGGACAATCAATGCTTTTAATTTAGGTGTTTCTGCTGATTTTAGGGCAACTTTAGAGTTCTTAAAATTTAAGTTTTGTGGCGCTATATGGTTCTTTGGGAACGCAGTAATAGGTTTAAATTGAGCATAGGTAACCATTGCGCAAATTAAACACATAAAAATTAAATTCATTCGTAACATAAAGTAAGATTAAGTTAAAAATTTAAATAAATTTCTTTGTACACCAAATATTTCATGTGTCAAGGTAGGACCAAACTAAAAAAGGTTATCAGTGGATTGAGTATTTTTTTAATGTATCTATTCAACTAATACAAATCCGGCCCATTGGTAAGGATCCAGACCTAACTCTCGCAATTCTTTTTGCGCAGCATGAAAAGCCTGTGGGATTTCCATTTTGTCCTCTAACCATTTCTTATAAAATGTGATCATCAGAATAGAGGTTTGTTTGTCTGGGACCTGCCACAAACTCATGATGAGGTATTTAACGCCCGCAATTTTAAAAGCCCTTTGTAATCCGTAAACTCCTTCATTGCCTTGGATGTCACCCAAGCCTGTTTCACAAGCTGAGAGAACAACCAATTCAGTATTTGATAAATTCATTTGGCTAATCTCATAGGCAGTAAGAATTCCATCCTCCTCTCCGACAGATGTAGGCACTCCTTTCCACGCGTTATTGCCGCCTGCCATTATAAGTCCTGATCTCAGCATGGAGTGGTCAGAAGTTTTATAAAAGGGCTCAGGATTATTTTCATCAGGGATTGAATTGGTATTTGGAATATTGTTATTTGAAAAAAAGAAACCATGAGTAGCGAGGTGTATGTTTCTCGGTGAACGTTTGCCAAATAATCCAAGCATTTTAAATTCTTCTTCTCTCGCATTTATTCCTGAAAGTAAAATAGATTCAGCCCCATTTGATCTAATTATCCTATCGATTGCATTAACTTCTTTTTCTGTTCCAGGAAGGAACTCCCAGCTATTTAATGTTTCTTTAGAAATATTGCCTGGGGTTGTTTTAGGTGTTGTGCCATCTGGGGTTGACAAATCAACTTGTTCATTCGCCATAGGATTTTCAGCAAATTGAATTCCACCAAATAATACTGACTTGTTGTTTTTGACATCAATTTCAATGGGTAAGGCTAATTGCCGAGAACTGTTTAGCGCAACAAGAGAAAATTTGTCCGCAATCGTTTCTGAATCATTTATTGGAATAGCATCCAGATTTACTCTGTACAACATTCCTGTTAGTGAGTAATAAATGGTTTTGACATCCTCTAAATTGGCAGCCAATGGCTGCCAAATGAGATCAGTTAGATTTTTTCTAAATGCACCTCTTGCAGCAGCGCCTCTTATGTTTAATGAATATAATGAGTTAACATATTCAGATCTTCGATCTGTGGTGTTTGACAACAAGAGAGCCAATTCTCTTTCTTCAAATAGTCTGACAAAAAGAGGTTCATCCAATCCGGGTTTTATGATTAAGGCTGCATATAAGATGCTGTCTGTGGCTCGTGGATTAACATAATTAAAATGAATAAATTCTATAGCAGCTTCCTCCGGTTTAAGTTTAATTCTTACTTCCTGGAAATTCAAATTTTTTCGTGATTCACTCAAACCTTTAACTAAACCAGCTAATACTTTTTCCAAATTATTTGCATTTTCTTCTAAAATCTTTATGTTTTCCATGGATCTTTCAGAAGCTGTTTTTGCAAGTTCATTTGCGATTTTAATGTGATATTGTTTGAGTTGATTGAATTTTTCAAAATGCAGGGTATCCTGAATAGCCAATTTATTAAAATTTGATACTGCATTTAACAAGTATCCTTTGTAAAATAATGTATTGTCGAAACAAGTTCCGGACAATTTTCCTGTATTATATTGCAAGGAATAAAGTCTATTAAGATTTGCAGAAAATGTTT
Organism: Candidatus Vicinibacter proximus; assembly: GCA_016713905.1. Taxonomy (NCBI): domain Bacteria; kingdom Pseudomonadati; phylum Bacteroidota; class Saprospiria; order Saprospirales; family Saprospiraceae; genus Candidatus Vicinibacter; species Candidatus Vicinibacter proximus. The sequence goes on along the minus strand of JADJOE010000003.1, from coordinate 1,081,148 downwards.
TAATATAGATGGCAAGTTCATTTTCTGATAAATGTTTTGAAGCTCTTAATATTAGTTTTTGTTCAAGGATTATAGATTCTACAATGCTACTGTGGAGCTTCTCAAATTTGTTGGTAAGCCAATAAATATTATTCAAATTGTTCAGGCCGAGTATATAATCTGGATGTTCAATGCCAAATATTTTTTTCCAAACTTCTTTTGCTTTGGTCAGGTATAATTCTGATTCAGAGAATTGGTCCGTATTACTGTAAAAACTGCCCAGATTGTTCAGGCTGTTTGCATATTCAGGGTGCTCGGTTCCAAAAATGTTTTCGCGAATTTTTAAACCTTCCTTATATAGTTTTTCTGCTTTTTCAAAGTTTTTCATGGAAACATACATATTGGCCATATTGTCCAAGTTCATGGCATAATCAGGGTGTTCCTTGCCTGTTGTTTGTAAATAAATGCTTTCGGATTTTAAGAAATACTCTTCAGCCTGGTTGTATTTTTTCTTTTCGGTGTAAATGTTGGCGATGTTGGTCATACAACCTGCTGAGGACAAGTTATTTTCACCTGAAGTTTTTTCATAGATAGATAAAGCTTCTAAATAATACCCCAAAGCTTTTTCCAGTAAACCCATATTTGAATATAGGTTTCCCAGACAATTTATGCTTGCTGCACAGGTAGGATTATTTCTTCCAAATATTTTTTCACGGATCTTTAACGCTTCGCTGTAAAGTAACTCTGCTTGGTCATATTCACCTGTATCAAAGTATACATTGCCAAGATTATGAAGGCTCCTTGCATACTTAACATTTTCTTTGCCGAAGGTTTTTTCAAATATCTTGATCGCCTGCTGAAACATTTCGATTGCTTTCGCATATTCCCCTTTAAACTGAGCGATACCGGCCAGATTGTTTAAAACACCAGCATAATCCGGATGATCTTTACCCAGCTTTATCTCCCGAATAAAAAGTGCCTTTAAATATAGTTCTTCTGCATCTTCATCTCGTCCAAGATCAATATAAATTCCTGCCAATGAATTGAACGTTGTAGCAATATTTAAACTAAGGCTATCTCCTAATTTGTTATACGTTACAATGGCGCTGCTGTAATGGTTTTCAGCTTTTATAAAATTACCTTCGTTTTCATAGTATTGACCATAATTTTGATTAAGAAGTGCGTATTCCTGAGAGTTTTGACCAGGATACAAACGGATTAAAGATTCTGCCTTTTGAATACATAAAAGTGCCTTTGGATTGAATTCTTTTTCATTCATTGAATTGGCTGAATCCAAATTTTCCTTGATTGTATTGAAGTGATTTAAAGTGTCCAACACTTGTGTGTTTCCAGCAAGAGTGGATAATAGGATGGTTCCTAAGAAAATAATAAATTTCATTTTCTGCTTTCGTCTCATCAAATTTATATCAGCTGTTTATTCTAAAAAAAACCATCAACAGCAATAGTTGATTATGTAAAAAAATGTCTACATTTTTATAGAATAAAAAGGAAAACATAATCTGGGTTAAATAAATAATTAAGATATGCTTATAAATATTAATCTTTAAACTCTTTAGGGAAAAACTTTTTTAATAGGGACCTCCATCGATCACTTTGTTTGCGAAGTAATTCCATATCCGGATCTTCAATTAGCCACGCATAATCTTGAAAGCCAAGTTGGAATGCCTTTTCAATATAAATATAAGCTGCATCTACCAGATTCTGCTTACTTTTTAAACTCGCTAGATTATAATAAGTACCACTGTGCTTGGGATTGAATTTTAGCGCTTTAAAATATGACTTTTCTGCTTCAGGAAAACGGTTTGTAATATGATAGACAATGCCCAGATTACTGTGTGCATCAAACTGATTGGAATCGATCTCGATGGACTTTAGCAATGCCTGCTCAGCCTGCCCGAGCATTTCTTTTTCGAGATAAGCCATGCCTATTCCATTATAGGCATGTGCCTGGGCTTTTGGTGCAGTGTAATTAGACTGTAAGGCCTTTTGCAAGTTTTGAATGGCGTCATCGTAGTTCTTTAAAATATGATTCAATTCCCCTAAACCCAGATGGGCATCTACCAAATCAGGATCTATTTTCAATGCTTTATTAAACCAATTTCTTGCCTCTTCGAATTTTTGTAGCTTGATATTTGCAAATCCCAAATTGGTATAAGCCATGATAAATGTGGAATCAAGTTGTAGGGCTTTTTTATATGCCAGTATGCTCTCAGGAATTCGTTCTGTTTGAATATATAATATACCTAAAGCATTGTACAAGCAGGGAAAGCAAACTTCATTTGTTGTTGCATGTAAAGCTTTCAAATACCATTTCTCAGATTCTTCAAACTTACCGATATCATCATAAAATGAACCCTTTACATACCATAAATAAACAGAATTGGAATCTAAATTACTTGCATAATTCAATACTGAATCTGCTTTGTCTGATTGTTTTAGAACAAAATGATAATAATCCACAAGCAGGGCATAGGGCACTATCCAGTTGGGTACAAGTGAGGCCGCTTTTGTAGCATAATATCTTGCGGAATCTTCCTGTGATGCGGAGAAAACGGTAATCATATCAGCCCAGACATGTGGCATTTCCGGCTGCCATTCCAAAGCTTTTCTATAGTATTTGTCTCTTTCCTTACGCGTATTCTGAATTTTGCCTTCAAAAAAATAAGCTCGAGCCATTAAAGATTTATACATGTAGTGTTCCTTGCCTAATAATTCAGCAGCTCTCTTGAGATAAGAAGGATACAATTGGTAGATTTTTGAAGAACGAACTTTGGACAAAACCTCTTTGGTTAAACCTGTATTCAAAAATGTTTTCAAAACCTGTTGTGCGTCATCCTGCAAGGCTGCGGCGTAGTTGCGGGTCAAAGTAGAATGCAGTCTTGCCATCTTTGGTTGAGCTAATAGTCTTTGGTAGTAAACTTCAGCGCACGCTGAGGCAGGTTCAAGAAACACTTTGTCTTTTAAGGCATTTTTAAATAAACCATATAAATTTTTGGTGGTGGAGTCCATGCTTGTCAGCACATCCTCTTCGATCCCTCTTACATCAATTGCAGAAAGCATAGCCATCTGGCTGGATTTGCCGGATTGGAGGGCTGCCAGAAGGGTAGGATTAACTGTAGCTACTTTTTCATTGCGATTGCCAAGAACCATGGGTAATTGGCTGACCGGAGCAACTTCAGAAGGTACATGATCTTCTAGGTATCTTCCGATCTCCTGCAAAGTAATAGAAAGATCTTTGTTGTTGTCAGCAAGACCATATAAAGCATTTACCAAATTAAAAGAAAATGCGCCTCTGCCGCCGCCCCACTGTTCGCCTTCGATGGAGTATTCGTTGGGTTGACAGGAAAGGATTTTGATTTCATTGGCAAATTGTTTGGCTAGATTGGAAGCAGTTGCTTGAGCGCCTCCGACAGCATTGCCAGCCAATGTTCCGGAACGGCAAGCGTCCGTAATGACGATTACCTTTGCTTTGTTTTGAATAGATAAGGTTGAAATCACCTCTTGCAACATGGGTAAAGCAAATGCACCACCGGACATATACACTCGAGCAGGAGCATCCCAACAAAGAAGAAAACCGGGTTGCGTCAATGTTTTTTTCTCCACGTCACCGTGACCGGAAAAATAAATGATTGCATGGTCACCTTCTTTTATATTTTCAATCAACCAATCCAGCGCGATGGCAAATTGGGCCATGGTCGCATCTTGGTTTAAAAGGACTTTTAGATGGTCTTTGTCCAATTTTCCCCCAGATTCAGACCGCAAAAATCCAGCGAAGGCCTCAGCATCCTTATCCGCAAAGCGCAAATCAGTTATTTCTGGATCTTGATAATCGGAGATGCCGACAACAACTGCATAGGTGTTTTTAACATGCTTTTCATTTGTCAATATTTCTGCAATTGGCGCAGCACCTTTTCCCGAAGGAACAGGCTGTTGACTAAAAAGGTAAAAGGGAAAAATGAAAATTCCAAGTAGGCTATAAAATGATAATGTTTTACTATAGTTAGGTTGTGTAATATTCATTGCAATTTTAATTTTTATTATTCCCAATTTAATTAGATTTTTTTAGAATTATACCATTTTATTATTCTAATCCTTTATTTTTTCAGGAAAATACTTTTTCATAAGAGCCTTCCACCTTTCTGTTTTTGCACGCAGCAGGGCAATATCTGGATCAACTTGCATCCAAGTATAATCGTCGTAACCAAGCATGATGCATTGTTCAAATGACATAAATGCTTTTTCTATTTCATTTTGATTGAGGTAGATATATGCCATCCAATAAGTAAAGTTAATTTCCGGGTTTGTTTTTAGGGCGGATAGATCAGAACTTATCCGAAATTCCTGCTCCGCTTCTTTATATTTTCCCATTTTCGTTAAAACAGTTCCTAAAGTGGAATGTGCAGTAAAATTCGAACTGTCCGCCGCTACCATATTTTGAGCAACATCCAATGCTTCATCCAATCGCCCAATTTGTAGGTAAATGTCGGCCAACAAGTTTTGTGAACAAGGCAAGCAATTGGCTGCTGAGGCTGTAGCTATGATTTTTTTAAACACTGGCTCTGCCTCGGAGAAACGATTTTGATAATAATAATAAGCACCCTCAGCTTCCCAATAAAGAGGAGAGGTAGAGTCAATTTGGGCAGCCAGATCTAGATATTCTTTTGCTTTGTTAAAATCATTAAGCATGGATGAAAAGATTTCCGAAAGCTTTACATAGGGAAGTATCCAAGTGGGGGAATTTGCAGTTGCTCTGCGTGCATAATATACTGAGGAGTCAGCTTCTGCCAAGCCAAATCCATGTATCCAACTCAGCTCCAATAATGCAAGAGGCATATCAGGCTCCCATGAAAGAGCTTCGTGGAATTTTTCACCAGCTTTTCTGAGCATCTCCTGGGTAAATTCACCGCCGTGAATCAAAGGGAATCCCTCAAAATAGGCTTTTCGTGCAAGTAGAGTTCGATAGAGGTAATGGTTATGTCCAAGCAATTCTGCTGCGCGGGCTAATTGGTGCGGGAAGTCTTGATAACGGTTGGATTTCGTTTTAGACGAGAGACTCATCTCATGTACTTCAGCTTTCATGTATTTATTTATCGTCTGCTGTGCATCATCCTGCAAGGCTGCTGCATAATTTCGTCTTAACGTTGAGTGCAACCGCTCTAATTTAGGTTCTCTGGTTAATTGTTCATAATAAGAATCTGCACAGGCATTCACCGGTTCCAAAAAAACTTTATCCTTAAGAGATTGATTAAATAGTTTATAAATAATTCGTAAGGAAGTATCTACCATAGATAAAACATCCTCTTCCATTCCTCTGGAATCAATAGAAGATAAAAAGGATATTTGACTAGACTTTCCGGATATTAAAGAAGTCAGTATTTTAGAATCTACAAAAGATAATGCATCCGTTCTATTGCCTAAAACCATTGGAACCTGGCTTACAGGTGAAACTTCAGCGCTGACATGATCTTCAATATATCTTCCTGCCTCCTGGAGGTTTACAATGAGGTCATTGTTGTGGTCTGCCATACCATAAAGCGCATCAATAAGGTGATAGCTAAATGCACCTCTGCCGCCACCCCATTGTTCCCCTTCAATACTGTATTCATTCGGCTGACAGGAAAGTATTTTTATTTCATTGGCGTATTGTTTAGCAAGATTGGCGCCGGTAATTTGTGATCCACCGACAGTGCTGCCGGCAAGCTTTCCGGAACGGCATGCATCGGTTATGACTACAACTTTTGCTTTGTTTTGAGTGGATAGGGTAGTGATGATGTCCTGGAACATGGGAAGAGCTAATGCTCCACCTGCGAGATACACCCTTGCGGGAGCATCCCAGCATAAAAGATAACCCGGTTGTGTAATAGTTTTCTTTTCTACATCACCATGTCCGGAGAAATAAATAATTACCTTGTCCTGTTCTTTCACCACCTCCATTAACCAGTCTAATGCAATGGCAAATTGTGCGACGGTAGCTTTTTCATTTAAGAGCAGTTTTAAGTGATCGTTATCCAGATTTCCTCCGGCATTGGATCTCAAGAAATTAGCAAATGCCTCAGCATCCTTGTCTGCAAATCGCAGATCTGGAATGTCCTTGTCCTGGTAGTCGGAAATACCGATGACGACTGCGTAGGTATTGCCTGCTTTTTTCTGTTCTGCAGAGGATATTGGTGCAGCGCCTTTTTGACCCTGAGAAAACAGGTTTGCAACAGCAAATAGAATCGAAAAGGTAAGCGGTGATTTATTTTTCATGCAGTGATCCGTTTAATCTTTGAATTTATGAGGAAAATATTTTTTCATTAATGCTTTCCACTGCTCAGACTTTACCCGCAATGGTGCAAGGTCATTGTCTTCCTGCATGTATTCGAAATCTTCATTTCCAGCGATCAATGATTTTTCCAAAGACTGGAAAGCCTTGTCGATTTGATTTTGAGCAATATAAACGATGACCATATTATAGTAGAAAAGATCGTCTGGGTTTGAGTAACCAGAAGCCAAGATCGAGACCTTTCTAAATTCCTGTTCAGCTGCTTCAAAACGACCAGTGGAGGAGAAAATTTTTCCTAACATCAAATGGTAAGAATAATTGGTGGAATCGTATTCAACTAATTTCTTTAAGAACTCTTCAGCCTCCGTGCTACGACCGGTTACCATGTAGATCTCACACAATTGAGTATAAGTACATGGCATGCAAATCGTACTGTCTAGGAATGTAAGCAATTTTTTTAATTTACGCTCCGCTTCCGGGTATTCTTTTTTGTGGAAATAATAAATCGCCCATGCTTGCCAAACCAATGCATCAGAGGAATCAATCTGGTTAGCCAGGTCAAGAAATTGTTTTGCTTTATCGAATTTCTTGATTAGGGAGTAAGTCTCAGAAATTCCAACATACGGAATTATCCAGGTAGGTGCGGCTGCTGTTGCCTTATGAGCGTAAAATTCCGCAGAGTCCATTTGAAAGAATTGCCAACCAAAGATTCTACTCATACCCAAAAAAGCATTCGGCATATCGGGTTGCCATTCGAGTGCCTTTTTGAAATGTGCCATAGCTTGTTCGGCTGTGGTCCTGTTGAAACCACCAATAGATTCTAAAGGAAAACCTTCAAAATATGATCGTCTTGCCTGTAATATTCTATAGAGGTAATGTTTGTCACCCAGGAGTTCCGCTGCACGCTCCAAATGTCGGGGAAAGTTGTGATACTTGTCAATCCTTGTTTTTGGAGAAAGACTAATTTCAAGTTTGTCTGCTTTTAAGTATTTATTCAAGACTTGTTGTGCATCATCTTGTAATGCAGCTGCATAATTTCTTTTCAAAGTCGAATGCAACTTTTCTAATTTGGGTTCATTTATTAATTGCACATAATAGGTTTCCGCACAAGCATTTTCAGGTACTAAAAATATTTTATCCTTGAGCGCTTGTTTAAATAATTTATAGGTCAAATGCATTGACGAGTCCACAGTGGCTAAAACATCGTCTTCCATTCCTCTTGAATCAATTGTAGATAAAAAACTCATTTGATTTGATTTTCCTGATTTTATAGAGGCCAGCATCTTTGAATCCACTTTTGAAAGAGCATCGGATCTATTTCCCAAAACCAAGGGTACCTGACTTACCGGCGCAACCTCTGCGCTGACATGATCTTCAATATATCTTCCAGCCTCCTGGAGGTTAACAATGAGGTCATTGTTGTTATCTGCCAAGCCATAGAGTGCATCAATCAGGTGATAACTAAAGGCGCCTCTTCCTCCTCCCCATTGTTCTCCTTCAATACTGAATTCATTGGGCTGACAGGAGAGTATTTTTATTTCATTGGCATATTGTTTAGCAAGATTGGCTCCGGTAATTTGTGACCCACCGACAGTGCTGCCGGCTAGCTTTCCTGACCGGCAGGCATCGGTAATCACAACTACTTTAGCTTTATTTTGTGTGGATAGGGTAGAGATGATGTCCTGAAACATAGGGAGGGCTAAGGCCCCACCTGCTAAGTAAACTCTGGATGGAGCATCCCAACACAATAAATATCCAGGCTGTGTAATTGTTTTCTTTTCTACATCACCATGTCCCGAAAAATAAAGTATGACCTGGTCATTTTCCTTTACCACTTCCATGAGCCAATCCAATGCCATGGCAAATTGTGCAACCGTTGCATCTTTATTGAGTAACAATTTTAAATGATCATTATCTAATCTGCCACCTGCGCTTGATCTCAGATAATTGGCAAAAGCTTCTGCGTCCTTGTCTGCAAATCGAAGATCCGGAATTCCGGGATCCTGGTAATCGGAGATGCCAACGACCACGGCGTAAGTTTGGCCAGATGAACTGGTCGAATTGGTTGAAATTGGCGATACACCCCTGCCTGCCGGCAAGGCAGGTTTGTTTTGAGAAAAAGACAAGATAGGTATCGCTAAAAAGATGAAAATGTATTTCATTTAAATTTTTTAATCTTTGAATTGATCCGGAAAGTAGTTTTTCATTAGGGTATTCCATCTTTTGGTTTGGGATCTTAACGACATTAGGTCAGTATCATTTTGGGCAAATTCAAAATCAATAAAGCCTGCGGCAAAGGCTTTCTCCAAATATTCAAATGCCAGATTTGTCTGACCAACGGTGGCTTTCAAACATGCAATGTTGTAAAATGCAGCTGAAAATGATGGATCAATTTGTGTTGCTTTAAGATAAAGCTTCTCGGCTTCCAAATGGCGCAACTTGGCAGTATATAGTAGGGCTAGTTGAAAATAAGACAGGGCGTCAGTAGAATCGATTTGAATGGACCTCAAAAAAGTCTTTTCTGCGCCATCATGGTCTTGCATAAGCTCTAATGTAATTCCCAATTGCCTTACCGGTTCACTGTCTATTGAATCCATCAATGCAGCACGCTCAAATTCTTGTCTTGCCTCCACTAACCGATTGGCATCAAGGAAGATATTCCCGAGAGCATTATGAAATTCTGGATTTTCAACATCAAGCAGTATACACTTTTTATAAGTGGCTTCAGCTTTTTTCAAATCTCCAATATGGATATAATATTGTGCAAACCAATAGCAAACATCCACCGAATTGGAGTCCAATTTTTCAGCATATTCTAAATACCGTTGAGCTTGATTAAGCTTATTCTTTTGACCAAAGTTAAGGGTTGCTAATTGGGTATATGGCAGAACCCAGTTTGGGGCAAATTCAGCTGCCTTTTTGAAATAATATTCAGCTGAATCAGCATTCAAAAACATATACTGGTATATCTGTCCGCAACGCATAAAAACATGAGGTTGATTTGGCACCCAAAGCAGCGAAATGTTCAATGCTTCAAGCGCTTTTTGTCCAAGTGACTTATTCGGTCCCAGACTTAACGGTGCTAAGATTTTTCCTTCAAAAAAATATTGTCTTGCCCTAAGCACAGCATGCATGTAGTGCTTTTCACCCAATAATTCTGCTGCCCTTTTTAACCAAATCGGAAATGGCCTCACTAAGTCTAAGTTGCGTTTACCATGAAACTTGGGGTCCTTTAGAAAGCTATTTAACCATTGTTGTGCTCCATCCTGCAGTGCTGCTGCATAATTCCTTTTCAAAGTAGAGTGCAAACGTTCTAACCTCGGCTCACTGATCAGCAGAGCATAATAGGACTCTGCACATTGATTGACAGGTTCTAGAAATGCTTTATCTTTGAGTGCTTTATTAAACAGATTGTATACTGTTCGTGTGCTGCTGTCCACTAGAGTCAAAACATCTTCTTCCATTCCTCGTGCTTCTATTGGCGAAATCATCGTCGTTTTATGGTCTCTGCCGGATTGCACATTAGCGAGAATCATAGGATTTACCGTTGCAACTTTTTCATTGCGATTACCCAATACCATCGGTAACTGACTCACCGGTGCCACCTCTGCAGCGACATGGTCTTCTAAGTATCTGCCAATCTCCTGTAAGGTAATCGATAAGTCTTTATTGACATCAGCAAGACCATACAAGGCATTAACGAGGTTATAAGAAAAAGCACCACGGCCACCGCCCCATTGTTCTCCTTCAATGGAGTATTCGTTGGGTTGACATGATAATATTTTGATTTCATTCGCAAATTGCTTGGAAAGATTGGAGGCAGTAGCTTGAGCCCCACCCACAGAACTACCTGCTAGTTTTCCGGACCTGCATGCATCTGTAATGACAATTACTTTTGCTTTATTCTGAATAGAGAGTGTGGAAATCACTTCTTGCAACATCGGTAAGGCAAATGCTCCTCCAGCCATATAGACGCGAGCAGGAGCATCCCAACATAGTAGAAAGCCAGGCTGGGTTAAACTTTTTTTCTCAACATCGCCATGTCCGGAAAAATAAATGATAGCCTGATTACCTTCTTTCACATTTTCCCATAGCCAGTCCAGTGCATTGGCGAATTGTGCCATTGTAGCTTCTTCATTTACCAACAATTTAAGATGGTCATGATCCAGGTTTCCTCCGGCATTTGATCTCAAATAATTGGCAAATGCTTCTGCATCTTTATCTGCAAAACGCAAGTCTGGGATGTCCTTGTCCTGGTAATCGGAGATGCCGACGACGACGGCGTAGGTGTTTTTTCTTTGGTTCTCATTTATCTGTATTTTTGAGATGGGTGTTGCCCCTTTTCCAGAAGGGACAGGTTGTTGACTAAAAATGTAAAATGGAAATATGAAGATTCCAAGTTTTGTATAGAAGGACATTATTTTACCATGGTTAGGAAGTCTATTTTTTATTGCAAATTTCATTTTCATTATTCCCAAATAATTTAGATTACTTTTAGAATTCTAATTTTTGAATGTTTCAGGAAAATACTTTTTCATCAGGGAGTTCCATTCAGCTACATTACGCAATACAGATAACTCATCATCTTTTTCCAATTGTTCTTGTGTAGCTTTTTTCTGTATAGCAAGTTCTATATATCGTATTGCTTCAGTATAGTTGTGTTCTGAAATCAACACGTATGACATTCCAAGATAAGCACTTAAATAATCCTGATCTAATTCAATAGCTTTTTGTAAAAATTTCTTAGCAGTTTCCATTTGACCCATTTTAAAATAAACTATCCCAAGGTGTTTATTTGGGTTTGGGAACTTTGAATTTAATGCGATCGATCGTTTTAATGCCCCTTCAGCTTCCTGAAATCTTTTCATTTTACTGTATAAAAGTCCTAGATTGGACCAACAGGTGTAATTTGATGAATCAAAAGAAATCGACTTTCTACAAGCATGTTCGGCTTTTTCGTACCAAGCCAAATCGAAATATAATAATCCAAGATTCGACCAGGTTGTGGTGTTTGTGGAATCTAAAGAAATTGACTTTAAATAAGCATTTTCTGATTTCAGAGGTTTGTTCATATTACTATATAATAATCCAAGATTCGACCAGGTTGTAGTGTTTGTGGAATCTAAAGAAATTGACTTTAAATAAGCATTTTCTGATTTCAGAGGTTTGTTCATATTACTATATAATAATCCAAGATTCGACCAGGTTGTGGTGTTTGTGGAATCTAAAGAAATTGACTTTAAATAAGCATTTTCTGATTTCAGAGGTTTGTTCATATTACTATATAATAATCCAAGATTTGACCAGGTTGTGGTGTTTGTGGAATCTAAAGAAATTGACTTTCTGTAACTTTGTTCGGACTCCTCAAGTTTGTTTAAATTACTATAAACTAGACCTAAATTAGACCAACTTAATGCATCCGTTGAATCTTGAGATAGGTACTTTAAATATGTACTCTCAGCTTCAATAAATCTTCCTTTATTTAAATACAATAGGCCTAGATAAGACCAGGGGTACCAGATACTTGAATCCAAGGAAATTGCCTTTTTATAAGCAATTTCAGCTACTTTAAACTTATTTTGGTTTTGGTAGGTAAGACCTAAATCAAACCACGCTCTTAAGTTTGTCGAATCTAAGGAAATAGCTTTTAAAATTGCAGTTTCTGCTTGTTCATAATTTTTCATTTCACTTAAGAATCTACCAAGTGAACTCCAAATTAAAACTTCTGTTGAATCCATGGACAAGGCTACTTCCAATACTTGTAATGCTTCTTTTTGTCTTCCATTTGATTTCAAAATATTTGAATATCCATAATACCAACATGGAAATTGAGGGCCATTCCTTTTTAAGTACTCTTCATATAATTGAATTGCTTTCAAGTTATTGATGGAGCCTCCTTGGGAGTAATACCATTCTGCTTCAAATTGAATTACATAGGGGTGTAACGAATCTATCGAGCGAGCATCGTCTAGAAAATATTTTGCCCATTTAAAATTTCCTTTTCCAATTAGCCCAAAGCCTACATCAACTAATGGAAGCAACCAATTTGGAGCAAGCTCTTTTACCTTTTTGATACATTGAATTGCAGAATCTATTTGATTTAAATTGTACAAATAAACCAAACTCATTTGATGCCAATTAATTGGAGAACTTGGCTCTAGTAGAATTGCTTGATTAAATTTTGAAATGCATTTGATTGCCAAATTCTTATTAGGATTTCTATTTTTTTGACTTAATAAAACACCTTCAAATAAAAGTTTTCTTGAAATTAGAACCTTAGACATGTAATGATTTTCACCAAGTAGAGAACTTGCTTTTTCCAGCAATTTTGAAATTGGCTCTAATGGAATACTTTTGCCAATACATTCTAGTTGTTTTACATCGGCTTTCAACCAAATATTAATTACTTGTTGCGCATCATCCTGTAAAGCAGCTGCATAATTTCGTTTAATTGTCGAATGCAATCGTTCTAATTTTGGTTCTTTAATTAATTTTTCATAATATGAATCTGCACAAGCATTCACTGGTTCAAAAAAAACTTTCTCTTTAAGAGCATTTTTAAAAAGATGATACACTTTATGAATGGAAGAGTCAAGGTCTTTCAAAACTTCTTCCTCAATTCCTCTTGATTCAATTGCAGACAACATTAAAGTTTGATTTGACTTACCTGACATAATAGATGCTAATATATTTTTATCTACTTTAGCTAATTGTTCATTGCGATTTCCAACTACCATTGGCATCTGACTGACAGGCGCGACTTCATTGGTTACATGATCTTCAAGATATCTTCCCACTTCCTGTAAAGTCACAAATAAGTCTTTGTTGTTATCTGCTAAACCATAAAGTGCATCTAGAAGATGATAAGAAAAAGCACCTCGCCCTCCGCCCCATTGCTGGCCTTCTATACTGTATTCATTCGGCTGGCATGACATGATCTTGATTTCATTTCCAAATTGTTTTGCAAGATTTGCTGCTGTAGCTTGTGAACCTCCTACTGAACTTCCTGCCAGGGTTCCCGAACGACAAGCATCGGTTATGACAAGGACCTTGGCTTTGTTTTGTATAGATAAAGTTGAAACCACTTCCTGCAACATAGGCAATGCAAATGCTCCACCGGCCATATACACTCGTGCAGGAGCATCCCAACACAATAAAAATCCGGGTTGTGTCAAACTCTTTTTCTCAACATCGCCATGTCCCGAAAAATAAATAATGGCCTGATCCCCTTCCTTACAAACTTCCCACAACCAATCCAGGGCATTGGCGAATTGTGCCATTGTAGCCTCTTCATTTACCAACAATTTAAGATGGTCATGATCCAGGTTTCCTCCTGCGTTTGATCTTAAGAAATTTGCAAAGGCCTCCGCGTCTTTATCGGCAAATCGCAGATCAGGAATGTCTTTGTCCTGATAATCCGAGATGCCGACGACGACTGCGTAAGTTTGGCCAGATGAACTGGTCGAATTGGTTGAATTTGGTGATACTCCTTTGTTTTGAGAAAAAGATAAAAGAGGTACTGCTAAAAAGATGATAAAGTATTTCATCGTCTTGATTTTTTTTTTTTAGTCTTTAAATTTATCGGGGAAGTGTTTTTTCATAATGGTTTTCCACTCCGGTTTTTCACGCAGCAACGTAAGCTCTTCATCTTTAATCAATTGCATATAGCCTAAGCCATTCGCGATGGCCTTTTCGATGTTTTCAAGTGATTCTGACAATTTTCCCTCAGAAAAGTCAAGGCAAGCCAAAGCAATATATGCAGCTGCATACTTGGGGTTAAGGGAAAGCGCTTTCTGAATGCATTTCCTTGATTCTGCCATTCTGTTCGTTTTATAGTAAACCATGCCAAGGTGCTTATTCGGATTAGCAAGCGTTGAATCTAAAAATATGGCCTTTTTTAAGGCCTGTTCAGCTAAGATAAAATTGGAGGTGGCCAAGTAGGCATACCCCAGTTGGTTATAGCTGAGGTTATAGGTAGAGTCTATAGAAATGGATTTTTTGTAGATTTCAATTGCTTTGTCATATTGTTGGTATTCAAGATACAAACTTCCGAAATCTAGCCAATAGAATTTGTTGGTGGTATCGCAGCTTATCGCCTTTTCATACTGTTGTTTTGCTTCTGAAAAGCGCTTAGTACGCGAATAGAGAAACCCTAATTCGAAATGGGCTTGTCCCTCCTTTTCGTCTAATGAGATTGCCTTTTTTAAGGATGTTTCCGCCTCATTGATGCGATTGGTTTGAAAGTACAATTTTCCCAAATCTACATACCCATTATACAGCATTGGGTCAAGTGCTACAGATTTTAATAACGGCTGCTCCGTTTCTGCAAGACGATTCGTTTTTGTATACAGATTTCCTAGGAGGCGCCAAGCGGGGGCAAAAGCTGAATCCAGCTGTATGGCAGTTTTAACTGCATGTATCGCTTTTTCCCATTCGCCTTTACTTTTCAATGTTGCCCCAAAGTTGTACCAATAAAAACCATCAGTGGAATCAAGAGAAATAGCCTTTTTGATGTAATGTTCCGCTGTTTCAAATTTGTTTTGTTTAAGATTATACAAGCTTAAAACATTAAATAACTCATCTGAAGTTGAATCTATTTGGATTGCCTGATCCAGAAGAACTTGTGCTTTTGACCATCGATTAAAATTCTCAAAAAGTAAAAAAGCGCCTTCAACTTTTGGCTTTATCCACGATGGGTACAAATTAATTGCCGCCTGAGTATAATGCTCAACTGAATCGGGTTCAGGTAGGTTATGTCCAAATACCCTACTCATCTGCCAATAGACATGTGGTTGGTCAGGTTCCCATTTTAAAGATTGGCGAAAGTGCGCCAATGCCATTTCTCCCAAGTTCTTATCCGGATTATTATGTGTATTTGCCAACAGATATCCTTCAAAAAAATACTTTCTGGCCATTAAGGATTTGTACATATAATGTTTGTTACCTAACAGTTCAGCCGCTCTTTCCAGGTACTTACTGAAACTCTGAATTCTTACTTTAACTTTACTAAAAGGAGTTTTTTGATTTGAACCGGGCTGCATGTTTTTAGTCAAATTGACTTTTAGCCAAAAATTTAAAGTCTGCTGTGCTTCTTCTTGTAAAGCTGCAGCATAGTTGCGTGTGATGGTCGAATGGAGGCGTTTCATTCTAGGTTCGGCCATAAGTAATTGGTAATAAGCCTCGGAACACTGCGTAGCTGGTTCCAAAAAACTTGATCTTCAAGCGATTTTTTGAAAAGTTTGTAAATCATTAAGGTAGTTGAGTCTAATGTGCCTAAAACATCCTCCTCAATCCCTCTTGTATCTATGGCCGACAACATTGCCATTTGATTGGCCTTTACAGTTTGAAAGGCAGCTAAAATGGACGGATCAACTATAGCTATTTTTTCATTCCGATTGCCCAAAACCATTGGCATTTGGTTAACTGGGGCAACTTCGGCAGTTACGTGGTCTTCAAGATAACGACCAACTTCCTGCAGAGTCACCACTAGGTCTTGATTGGCATCTGCCAATCCATACAAAGAATTGACCAAATTAAAAGAAAAAGCACCTCGACCTCCACCCCATTGTTCGCCCTCTATGGAGTATTCGTTTGGTTGGCAGGATAACATCTTGACTTCATTGGCAAATTGCTTTGATAAATTAGCTGCAGTAGCTTGTGCACCACCAACAGAACTACCGGCGAGTTTCCCTGCGCGACAAGCATCTAAGATCACTACCACTTTAGCCTTGGTTTGTATAGATAATGTAGAAATGACTTCCTGCAACATCGGAAGCGCAAATGCTCCACCTGCCATATAAACTCTGGCAGGTGCATCCCAACATAACAAAAACCCCGGTTGAGTCAAAGTCTTCTTTTCTACATCACCATGACCAGAGAAATAAACTATTGCCTGATCGTTCTCTTTGGCATTTTCCATCAGCCAATCCAGTGCATTGGCAAACTGAGCCATGGTGGCTTGTTTGTTTAACAATACTTTCAAATGATCAGTGTTGAGAGAGCCACCCGCAGGTGACCGCAGGAAATTAGCAAATGCCTCGGCATCCTTATCGGCAAAGCGCAGATCAGGAATATCCTTGTCCTGGTAGTCGGAGATACCGACCACGACAGCATAGGTGGCGCTGTTGGTCTCGAGGCTTCGGGATTGGGTATTGGCTTTTGGGGATGCACCCTTTTGATTTTGCGCATACACCAAAAATGGAAACAGAAAATAAATGATACAGTACTTCATAACTTATTCCTTCATTGTATCTGGAAAATATTTTTTCAACATACTTTTCCATTCAGGAAATGCATGGAGCGGTTTTAGATCTTGATCATTCTCGAGTTGTTCAAATTTAACACCGAGGTTGATTGCCTGTTCAACATAGCCAATTGCATCGATAGCCTTGCCATTTGCAACTAGGACATAGGCCAAACCAATAAATGAGCTTCTAAATTTTGGATTTATTGCTCTGGCTTTTAAAAAATACTTATTAGCCTCTTCCATTCTCAAAGTTCTATAACAAACCATACCAAGCATATAATGGGCTTGATAAAAGTTTGAATCAAGGGCAATCACTTTTTTCAACGCAATCTCTGACTCAACATATTGTTTGGTCTGTCTATACAGATCACCTAGGTTTCCCCACGCCATTACCATACTAGAATCAAGTGCTATGGATTTTTTAAGCGCATACTCCGCATCATTAAATTTTTGGGTCTGAATGTAGAGCTGACCTAAATTCACCCATGCTTCGACCAAATTGGGTTGCAGAGAAATTGCCTTTTTTAATGCTGACTCAGTTTTGTCAAAAGTCTTGAGTTTCCTGTAATTTTCGGCCAATGTAACCCAAACTACTGCATTAGTTGAGTCTAAAGCAAGTGCATTTAGCAATTCTACTTCAGTATCTTTGAATTTTCCCAAATCTTGCAAAATCATAGCTAAATTGTTGTGCCAGCAGGTGTATAATTTACCTCCTGACAATCTGTATTTTAGATATAAATCCAATGCTATCATTTTATTCCCTTGAATCAAATTCCAATCCGCCCATCTATTGATCACATAAGGGTGCAAGGAATCGATGGCCTCAGCTTCTTGCAAAGCTTTTTTTGCCAAAATACCTTGTCTGCTGTTGTTGAAATAGTGGGCGAGATCGGCAAATGGCAGTACCCAATTTGGTGCAAGATTCTTTGCAAATTGTGCAGCTATAAAGGCTGAGTCAGATAGTTTCAGTTTTGAGACATAGATTTGACTCAAACAATACCAAGGCAAGGGAGACTGTGGCTCCAGTTCTTTTGACTTTTCAAATAGCTTCATGCAATTTCTAGTAAGCGTCGCGTCAGAGATTAAATTTCGTTGTGCCAAAATCCCTTGAAATAAAAATTTTCTAGCCTGTATAGATGGGTACATATAATGAGTTTCACCTAATAGTTGGGCTGCTTCTTCAAGTTGCTCCGGTATGGCGTTAAGATTTAATGTTTTACCTATACATTCTAATTGCTTAACATCAGCTGCCAACCAAATATTTATGACTTGCTGCGCATCATCCTGCAGCGCTGCAGCGTAGTTTCTTTTGATTAGACCATAGAAAGGTTTCAAAGATTCCTCCCTCATGAGAGCTGCAAAATAACCTTCGGCGGAATTACCCCTGGGTTTAAAAAATCGTTTTTCTTTAATCGCCAAATTGAAAGCCAGGTATATTTTATGGATAGTTGTATCCAGGTTGTGTAACAAATTACCTTCAATTCCTTTACCATCAATTTCTGCGAAAACTGGTATTGCATTTAACTTGTTCTTCTTTATTTCCGCCATAATTTTTTGGTCTACCTTCGCCAATGGCTCTGTTTTGCTTCCAAGTAAAATGGGGATTTGACTTTGCGGAGCAGCTTCTCCAGTGACATGATCCTCCAGATAGCGGTCAATTTCACCTAAGGTAACTTGGCCGTCATTGTTACGATCTGCTAATCCAAACAAACCATCAATAAGATGATAACTAAATACCCCACGACCACCACCCCATTGAGGACCTTCGAGTGAAAATTCATTAGGTTGACAAGAGAGGATCTTTACTTCATTAGCATATTGTTTCGCAAGATTTGCAGTTGTGAGTTGCGCGCCACCGATTTGGTTACCGGATAATTTTCCGGCATGACAGGCATCGGTGATGACTATGACTTTGGCCTGATTTTGCACCGATAGGGTAGAGACAACTTCTTGTAAAAAAGATAAGGAATAAGTTCCGCCTCCCATATACACCCGCGACGGCGCATCCCAGCAAAGCAGAAAGCCTGGTTGGGTCAATTTTTTTCCTTCTACATCCCCATGCCCGGAGAAGTAGATGATTACCTGATCGTCCTTTTTGGCTTTCTCGATAAGGGCATCCAGCGCTTCAGCTAAACGACCTGCGGTAGCCTGGGTATTGGTCAACACTTGAAGGTGATCACCGTTTAACGATCCTCCTGAAGGAGATCGCAGAAAGTTAGCAAACGCCTCAGCATCCTTATCGGCAAATCGCAAATCGGGAATGTCTTTGTCCTGGTAGTCAGAGATGCCGACGACGACGGCGTAGGTGTTTTTTAATGTTGAATGTTTATCATCAATTAATGGAATTGGGGATACTCCCTTTGAAATTTCTTTATTCGATTGTGAAAATAGAAAACCGTTAAAGCAAATGCTAAATAGTAGTAAAGAATATTTCATGGGTTGAATTATTTATCTTTATTATAGTTTGAAAAATATTTTGACATCAGTTGATCAAACTGGTTGGATTTTCTAAGATTTATAAAGTCCGAATCACGATAAATATATTCCGGTTCATTAAATCCTAAAAAACAAGCGTTTTCAAGTAGCTTAAGTGCTTCTGGAATTTCATTTTTAATGGATCTGATGCAGGCAAGTTTTAAAAGGCTTCAGAATATTTTGGTTCCAGTTTGATGGCACGAATAAAACATGATTCAGCATCTTCCAAATTGTTGTTTCTTAAATAGGCAGTCCCAAGACTGTTCCATGCAAAAACATTAGTTTCATTTAACCTGGTTGCCATCTTGCCATATTTGATGGATTCAACAGGACTGTTTATGCTTAATTTACTCAAATTGGAATAGGGGATACTCCAACCCGGAGTCAGAATTATCGCTTCATGGAAATATTTTTTAGCCAATTCAGGTTTATTCGTGCTGGCATATATGTTGGCAATTTCATTCAGAATAAAAGAGGCCTCAGGTTCAAACTCCAATCCTTTTAATTGCAATTCTAATGCCTCGTCAAATAATTTTTTCTTTTTAGAATCAATAGCTTCAAATCTTTTATTCAAACCCAAAAAATAGTATTTTTTTGCTTCCAAAATATTATACATAAAATTTGGCTTTCCAGTCAACTGAATAGATTTCTCCAGATATTCCGGATATTTCCGATATTTATCTTTAAAATTAGTTCGCCTAAGCAGCTCTTTTGAATCTGCATTCAGATAGGCATTTATAGCTTGCTGTGTTTCATCCTGCAATGCAGCACTTAGCTTTCTTCTGAAATCAGAAATCAATGGTTTCAATTCTTCATACAGAGCCATGGAATCCAGGATTAGTGTGGCGTTTGGCAGATCGGGCGCCATTAAATGCCCAAGTTTTATCGAGATGAGAAAATTTTGGTATAAGTCTTGAATGTTTTGATTTAATAGAGATATGATTTTTTGTTCTTTTTCTGTGCCTTCTGATTTTAATATGGAAGGAAAGTTAGGGTCTTTATGATTCCTAATGGTTTTAATTAACGCAACATCCACCTTGGCAATCTCATCATTTGATTTTGAACAAGCGAGGAAAAGTAGACCGGGCCCTGTCTCTTTAGGCACTTTTAAAAAGTTAAAATAATTGCCAAGTTCTTCAAAACTTACCCGGTCATTTTTATTTTGATCTGCTAATCCCAATAATGCATCCATCAGGTGATGGTTTAAATTTAACTTTAGGGAATTAAGTCCAAATAATAAATCTGCAGATTCATTAATCATGTGGTCGTAAAAGATCTCATTCTTAAAAAGTTTTTTTCTATAGACTTGAGGACTTAAACTTTCATGAGTAGAATGGTTATTACGGGAATAAAGATGATTAATAATCAGGTAAGGATTTTTTTTACTTTTAATCAGATGTGCAAAATGTTGCATCATTGGGTAGGAACCTGCTCTTATTGCATCAGAAGGAGTGTCATTAAAATAGAAGAAATCCGGAAGTCTGTCCACTCGTAAATTTCCGGCGCCATAACCTGAAAAATACAATATTAATTTATCATTTTTTGTAATGACTTGGGCTATTCTATTGATTGCGTGGGCCGTTCTTGAAAGTGTTGCTTGTTCATCAGTAAGTAGAACTACATTCTCCTGTGGAAGATTTCCACCACCATCGGAATAAAGCCAGGCAGCAAAAGTTTCTGCGTCTCGTCTGGCATCTTTTAAGTCTGCAATTGCGGGGTCCTGATAATTAGAAATACCCACGACAATGGCGTAGGTGTTGATAGTTTGAACAATTTGCTTCTGCTTATTAAATAAAGCATCTCTTTCCCTGCATTCAGATATTGCTATGTTAAAACAGATACTGAATACAAGGAAAAAGAAGCTTTTCATATAGTGATAGGACTGGGTCTTTTAAAAAAAAGTGTACACGCAAATTAATTTTTTAAGGCCTCAGTTTATTTGGAAGTCTGGTTGTTGCACCAGATCACTATATCTTTACAAGCAGTTTCTCTACAAGCTTGCCTTGGTTGCAATTGTTCTTCACAAGCGCAGTATTTTGCGGCATTACAAGGATCGGCACTGCTCATACTGTGGCAGAAATCATTGATGAGTTCAACCACACAAGCGGAAGGTTTTTTATTTAGACTTTCTCCTTTTGGCAGATTTGTGTTTCTTTGCAGGGCAAAAAATTCTGTGCCGGAACCAAGTTTACACGCCTGAGTAGCATTGTATTTTATAGATTTTTTAAAACCATCTGCATCTACTTTTTCAATTTTGTTATTGGCACCAATAATTACATATTTTCTGGGCATCAAGGCCCTTTTTACTTCCACGATTTCATTTCCACATTTGGAATAAATAATACCTGTGTAAATTAATTCTTCGGGATTTGCAGAACTGGAAGCCTCTATGACTTTTGGTTTGCTGGCCTTCATTCCTGGTTTGGTGGTTTGAGTCTGTGGAGGATTCTTTTTTAAGTCTTGAGACATGAGACCACCGGCACTAGCAAGTAGGATTAGACAGAATAAATGTTTTGAGTTGATAAACGATAAAATTTTCATAATTATTTAATGAATTAAAGGTTTAAAAAAAATGGATTTATTTTTTAATATTTGTTTGTTGAATGAAGAGTTATTAGTGGATTTAATCTTCCTTATAGTCGGGACAAATCATAATCATATCTTTACAACCGGGGTTACCGCACGCTCCATAGGTTTGTCCTTCGCAAGAGCAAAGAATGGCACTGTTGCAATTTTTTGCATATCTTTCTAAGTTGCAATCTTTGGTCATTTCATAAGTGCAATTGGTAGGAATTGCTCGGGATTGTAGTTTGCCTTGCACATTAGCTTCTTTTGAAAGTGAGATAAAGAAATATTCTTTTCCTGCACCTTCTGGTTCTTTGCATAAGCTGGATGGCTTGTAATTCATGGCAGTCTTAAATCCTGCCACATCTACCTTGCTGACTTTATGATCTGTTCCGTAAGTTACAAGTTTTCTTGGCAAGGCCGCTCTTTTTACTTCTCGCAAATCTTTTCCGCATTTTACATAGATGAATCCTGTATAAACTAATTCATCTGGATTAAGAGACACCTCATTACGAAGTATTCCTTTTTTTGGTTTTTCTACAGATTTGCTTTCTTTTGTAAGGGGGGTAATTTTTTGTTCTTGAGCAAAAGTTTCATGGAAAAAGAATGATGAGAGCATTGCAAATGCAATGAGAAAAAAGGAACTTGATTTGGAATTGAATTTCATATTTTATGTTTTAAAATTTAAAGTAAAATCGTTGTTGACTTTTGAATCCAATATTTAAGAAGTGTTTGTTTTTGGTGTCAGGTTATCACTTTAAAGTACTTTTATTTTAAATGCTAATATTAATTTAAGAATATTATTTGAATTTATATTTAATTGGATTCATTCAACTTTATTTGAATTTAATAATTGCTATCATTAATTGAGTGAGTAGGTTTTAGAAATTTGAAGAATTTTCATTAGACGTGTCAATAAATTAGTTTATATTTTAAAATGTTTTATTAAATTGCTAATAATCAATTTGTTAGCTTGGTGTTTTGTCATTTTATTTTTTCTTAGAACTAAATTTGATTATTATAGATGCAATCTAAAATCTTTTTTGGAAAAAATCGAATTTTGCCGAATCATTAATTAATTCAGGGGAGGCTTGCAATTATTACCATAAATCCATGAAATAGGCTAATTTTAAACTCTATATCCATTAAATGGGTGGTTCTATTTATTCTTTACTAAAATTATTGTCCCAAAAGTGATAACCATTGCACTAAATAAGGTATACATGAGCGACAATAGATGTATATATTTGAAATATGAAAAAGTTTAATTTACTAACCGTTTTTCTAAGCTCTGCAGTCCTGCTTTTTACACTGCTCACCAACAGTCTTTTAGGACAAAGCCAGGTTAAGAAGGCTCTGCTCATAGGGGTAGGAAATTATCCGGAAACTGGTGGTTGGGCTTCAATTAATTCTGCCAACGATATAAAGCTGGTTAAAACTGCATTGGAAAGTCAAGGTTTTATTGCTGAGAACATAGCCGAAATCAGTGACTCAAAAGCAACCCGTCAGGGAATCTTATCTTCAATAAAAAACGATTTGTTGCCAAAAGTTAAAGCTGGGGATATGGTTTATTTTCAATTTTCTGGGCATGGTCAGCAACGACCAGACAAAGACGGAGATGAAATTGATGGATTAGATGAATGCATTGTGCCTTATGATTCCCCTAAAAAATTCCAAGCAGGAGTTTACGAAGGAGAGAATTTAATTACCGATGATGAACTTAATCAGAATCTCACAAAAATCAGAGAAAAAATTGGACCCAATGGTCAACTATTAGTAGTATTGGATGCTTGTCATTCAGGGACGGGTACCAGAGGAGCTGTTCTTGCCCGTGGAACGACTGAAGTTATGGCAAGTGATGAATATTTGAAGAAAAATCAAGAAGTAGTTCTGAAAAAGGACAACAATGATTTGCAGCATCAGGCTACCTCTCCAGGTAGTTCCGCCAAACTTTCACCGATGGTTGCTTTCTTTGGTTCTGCACAGAATCAGTTGAACTATGAAATGACTACCGAAACCGGTGAGCATTTTGGTTCACTTACTTATGCACTTTCAAAATGGTTAGTAAAGGCAAAGCCCGAAGAGTCTTACAGAGCGCTTTATGATAAAATAAGAGTTGAAATGAGTGTAATTGCTCCTCTTCAACAACCGCAGGCTGAAGGGGAGTTGGATCTTGAAATTGCAAATGGAAAGCTCTTAGGTAAGGCTTCGTATTTTCAGGCAACCAATATTTTTTCAGAAACTGAATGTAGCATCAACACTGGCGAACTAAATGGCGTGTTCAAAGGATCTGAAGTCGCTTTATTTCCACCAGACACAAGGGATATTGATCATGCTAAACCTTATGCTACCGGGAAAATAACCAAAAGCTTTCCAACCGTTTCTACCGTAACCTTGGACTCAGCAATCGATAAATCCATCATTAAATCTTCATGGATATATGTTACTCAAAAAAATCTTGGCGTTATTTCCATCAGTCTGGGTGTTTTTGTGGATGACATAGACCTTGCCAAACAAATAGAAGATATCGTTTTTTCTAAACCTTATATTAAAAAAGATCAGCTGGCACCCAAAATTAGTGTGCACTATGTATCCCATTCAAATGCTGAAGGCGCAATTGTGTTGAAGACCTTTGATAATTATACACTAGACAGTATTTTGGTGAATAAAATTCAACTACCAAAGAGTTTTACTTTTAAAGTGCACAAAAAATTAAAAGAATATTTACACGGTGATTTTATTCGTAAGCTTGAATTGGAAGGTTCTGATATAAAAGTTAGCTTTAAAATCATTCCTGTTGATAGTATTATTGACGAAAAAGATGTAGACAATTTAAGAAGTCTTAATATAGATGATTCAGGTTCAAAAAAATTATCTCTTAATGCGAAGGTGAAAATTTTAATCATTAATGAAGGGATTAAACCAGCATATTTTACACTGCTGGATGTTCAACCAGATAATGTAATCCATGTGTTACTGCCTACGGGATCAGCTACACCAGAAGAGATGCGGATTCTTCCTGATCAGAAAATATTATTCCCGGTTGAATTTGAAATAGGTGTGCCATTGGGTAATGAGGTCTTCAAACTAATAAGCTCTGATAAGCCTATTGACCTTAAAGCAACCTTAGGGACAAGAGGTGGAGTTCAACAAAGTCCATTTGAAAAATTGTTTAACGAAACTAAATCCGAAGATTTAATGCAAACCAGAGGTGGAAGACCAGTGAGTATTCCAATTTCTGACATAAATATTTATTCTGATTCATTTACTATCGTAAAATAAAATTTTTATATGAAATACTTTTTATTTAGCTTTTTTTATCTGATTATTCATTTGTCTCAGGCACAAGACCTACATATATATTACAATCTATATAGAGATAGTATATGGTACGAGAAAAATGGTAAGCTAACAAAAGATCTTGCCGTAAAGAAGGGAAAGCAAGTGTATCTCCACCTTGTAGAATACAATAATTACATTTATCAATCAGAAATTGTAACGACCTTTCATAGTACACCGCCTCCCGGTTTTGAGAATGAGTCCAATAGTTTCCTAGGTCTAATGCCAAGTTTGATTGGAAGTTTAATCCCTGGAGGAGCCGCTGGATTGCCCATGATGAATATGCCGGTATTTGGCAGTATTTTATCTGCCATGACAGCACCTAATGCCTTGACCCAGGCAAGGGGCGATCAAGAGGATTTGGAAGAGTACAAAGACCTGTTAAGGGAAATGGAGTCAGAGAGTTTTGAAATAAATAGTCAACTCACAGAGATAAATAAAAGACTTAAATCCTCCAGTCTTTTATTGGGAGACATGAGTTTTGTAAATAGTCTTTCTGTAAATCCCAATATTGCACCTTCTGTGATCAAAGAACTTTTAATGACCTATTTCAATGAAGCGCTTATGATTGAAGATGGTGCATCCTTTGCAATAAAAGATATTTCAGAATTAAATTTGAAATTACAAGAGCTGCCAATATTGCAGTCTAACGTGGCCTCAAAGGTTGGAGATTACAATAAGAAGTTATCGGAATTAAGAAGATTGCATAATAAACTCAAGAATTCGGATCACGGGATAGAAGCCCTTTATCCTTTGCTAAAGCAATACGATCAACAACAGAATGCAATTTCCGGATCGGTAGCCACATTAGAAAACAAGGTTGCAATGGTTAAAAATATTGGGGAAATTGATCATTTGAGTGCCATCCAAAAAGTATATATCAAGTATATGGAAACCATCAACAATAATTTTTCAATAACTTATCATACAGAAGCTACCAGTAAGTTCATCCTGTATGAATTGAAAATTTATTTAAGAGATTCAACTGTAAGTTCTACGCTTGCTCCTGAGAGCAGTCTTCAAATTTACAAAACGCTAAAACTTAAAATCAACACCTATGGAAATTTTGGAGTGTCCACTTCAATGGGCATTCAAGGGGCCGCATTCAATAATACTCCTCAAACTTATTATGTTCAAAACAATGTTTTGACCGCTGAAGATGCTGATAAGTATGTGCCTTTGATAAGTTCTATGGTTAATTTAAGTTATCAATTGAAATCTACTGTAACACCTGCCCTGTCACTCGGTTTTGGAGTACCTTTGACCAATCAGCAGGCTGCCGATAAGCTGGCATTTTTTGTTGGCCCAAGTATTATGATTGGCAAATCACAGGATCTTGTGATTTCAGGTGGGTTTATGTTTTCGAAGGTGAAGCGGTTATCTAAAAATTTTCAAGTAGGGGATGAAATTGTAATAGGAGATGGCATAATACCTACTGAAGGCAGGTTAGAAAGCGGATATTTTCTTGGGATTTCATACAATCTGGGCGGTAAATAGTCAAAATAATTAAAGAAATCATGAATCAGGTAAGTGATATGAATGAGATAAGAGGGTCATCTGAAAATCTAATGGATGAACAAATAGATATAAAAATTACCGCATTATATAAATCCTATTTTGCACTGGTAAGGCAGTATATAGTGAATAATAGCGGTACTTCAGATGATGCCAAAGATATTTTTCAGGAAGTGGCTTTATTGTATTTTAAGATGTGTCAAAAACCAACGTCAAGTCAGATCGTCAATGAAAAGTATTATATTCTAGGTATGGCAAAAAATATTTGGTTGAAAAAAATCAAAGAAAAAGGACGATATGTTAATGTAGAATTTAACGATCATGACGATTCCATTGCAGCCATTGATGAAATGCCTGAATTAATTCAGACAAATGCACTTATTGATATCGTTTTGAATAAATTAAATGAAATTAGTGATGAGTGCAGGAAGATAATTTATGGAGCGTTTTATTTGAAGCAATCTGCTGTTGAAATAGCGAGTACTACAGGATATAGTGAGAGCTTTATTAAAGTAAAAAAGTATAGATGTTTACAAGGACTCAAAAGGTTGGTGTCAGGGTCCACTGATTTTCAAAATCTTCAAACTTAAATGTTATGGATAAAAATATACAAATGGAAGAAGATATCGTCCGGTTTTTGGAGGGAGATATGAATGAGGAAGAATGCAAAATTTTCGAAAGTAGATTGGAATCTGAACCTCAGCTTCAGAAATTATTGCTCGAATATAGAACTATTATTGAGGGAATTGAATATTGGGGGGATGAACAAGTAAGAGCTTCCATAAATAAAATTCAAAAAGACTTGGAAGAGAAGAATTTCTTTAAAAATGGAAAATCTGTTTCTAGCGGAGGGAGATCTGGTGGGAATTTAATCTCCATGAATGGCTTTAAATATTTAATTGCTGCAGCGATTTTAATTGCTGTATCTACAACGGTATTCATTTGGTTGACACCGGATAAGTTAAATGGTTCTGAATTGTTTGCTAATTACAATAAGCTTGACAGGGAGCAATTAAAGAAGGATATAGAAAGATTTAATGTTTCTGGTTTGATTTCAGGTATGCAAGCTGAGGATACCATTAAACAAGCTTTGATCTATCTGGAAAGTGGTAATTTTACCGAGTCTTTGAAACTTCTTGAAAATTTTAATGTAGATAAACCTGGAATTCCAATAGTTCAATATTACTTGGGACTTAATCATTTAAATTTAGGTAGGTTCGATAAGTCTGGGCCCATTTTCAAATCACTGTGTAGTCAGAAGAGTTTTGAATTGGCAAGCGATGCTTGCTGGTATTATGCTTTGCAGTTGATTCATAATAATGCTGATGTGGAACTTTCCAAATCAATTTTATCCGATTTGTCCTCAAGGGATACATATAATAGGGCTGCAGAGGCAAAAAACTTATTAAGCAAATTGGAACATTAAAGCCGGAATGGGGACTTGCAATAAATTTTATCTTTATATATTTCTTCTATTTTTTTGGAGTATCGGTATTAGTCATGGTAAACAAAATGATTATAAGCTAAATACTATACATAAGGTTTTGGTGCAATTGTATCATGCAGCCTCCATTCCCCAGATCTATAAGCCAAAGATTGCATTGGTTAAAAGCTCAAGCATTGGTGCTGTCTACGTTCCTGGAGAGCATCTCATTAGGGTAGAGGAAAAACTCTATAATATTTGTAGGGAATTTAAGAAGGACTCATTGAATGCTTTAGCTTTTGTAATAGCCCACGAATTAAGTCACGCCATTCAGAAGCACAAGAAATCCAATAATGAGTCTTCTAACTTTTTGATGACCAATGATGTTGGTAAGCATAAATATCTGGAGGAAAGGGAAGCCGATCTGCAAGGAGTTTTTATATGTTACCTTGCTGGTTTTAAACCATCATCTATAATCAAAAGTTTGATCAATTCAATTTATGAAAAGTATAGCTTGAATAGCGCACATCTTAACGGCTATCCTCCAAAGTCAGAACGAATAAAAAGTTCAGAAACGGTTTTGGAAATGGCAAACGAATTAATTCAATTGTATGAATGTGCCAATATACTGGTTATGTATACAGAATATACATTGGCTGAATTATGTTATAGATATATTTTGAATAGATATCAAGGCGCTGAAATTTATAATAATCTTGGTTTGGTTAATGTATATTTGGCTGCCCAGTTATATGATGAAGAAAAGGATATTTATGCATATCCTTTTGAACTAGATGTTAATTCCAATTTGTCTAAGTTGCAAAAAGCAAGAGGTCCCATTTCTGAGGAAAACAAGCTCATCAGAAAGCAATACCTGGATCGAGGAATTGAATTATTTAAAAAAGCTTTGGAAATTAATCCCGAATATTCTATTCCTGCAATTAATTTGATTTGTGCATTGAATCTAAGAGGAGAATATAGGGATGCGATTAACTTTTTTGATAAATATGCTAAATCGAATACATTAGTTGAAAAAGAAAAGTTACTTAAATTAAAAATGGCTGTAGGCATTAGCTATGCATTACAGCAAAACAGTCAATGCATGATTTACTTTAATTCAATCATAAAGTCATCAGCATCTAACTTAAAAATTCAAACGTATTACAATATTGATGTTTTTAACAAATGTGTCATTAATGCTGCTACTTCTCTTCCTTGCACCCAATTGGAAACTGTTCAGTCATCTGAAGATGTTTTTTTAAGTTTGAATGATATTAAAGTTAAAAATTGTGTGTTGGATGAACGTAATGGAGGATTTAGATTCTTATATCAAATTGACGATCAATTGATTAGATATCAATTTCAAGCGCCAACTGGACCGGTGCTGAGTATTCGCAGGCAGATGGAACGTTCCAATAAAAAGACTAATTTTAAGTCCTTGATGGAACAGGCAATTGGAAATCCCAATCATTTTTATGCGCAAACAACCTATGGAAATTATTTGTATTGTAAGCAAACGGAATTAGTATATTTGCTAGATCGGAAGGGAGATTTAAAAGAAAGAATTACAACCAAACAATTTTGATTTTTTTCTTTACTCCAATTTTATGGATGAATTAATTACTATTTTTTGAATCAGTTTAAGTATTATCACGGCTTTATTTTTTCAATAATTTCTGTATTATTTTTATACTTATTGCATCATTTGCCCGTGAATCAATTATTTATCGACCCTTTTAGTGAGGCGATAAAGCATCAGGATTTAATAGATGTTTCATTCTCAAAATTTAGAGATCATAATGACCCTAAACTTTTTGATAACAGAATCTTTGTAATAAATACTGGAATTACGGACAGGAAAAAAATTGCAAAGACCATTAATTTTCTTTCAAGTAGATCAACTAAAGTGATTGGTGTGGATTTACTCTTTGATACCTTGTATTCAACTCCTGATGATACACTCTTAAGTATTGCAATTGCTAATTCTTCAAGAGTAATACTTGGGTTCTCCTTTGAAGAAGCAAAGATACCTTATCATTCCACTATGGAAATGCATAGTCATCCTTTTTTTGCAAATAATGTTAAAGAAGCCTATTTCAATCTGGCTACAAATGATGGCTTCTCTGTGCGTACTTTTGAGCCTTTTCATATGGTTGAAAATACTGAAATGCCTTCTTTTTCAACAAAGATTGCAATGGAGTATGAACCTGAAGTGTTAGCCAGACTTAAATCCAGAGGAGTGGATAAGGAATGGATAAATTTCAGAAGAGTGCAGCCTGGGATATCCAACATGATTTTTCCCATTAACAGTGGTCAGAATTCTCATTATGCATTAGTTAATATAGATCAATTTCTTGCAGATACCAGTGCGTATGAAGAAGAATATTTCAAGGATAAAATTGTGCTGATTGGATTTTGTGGAGAGCATGATGGGTCACTATCTATGAAGGATAGGTATTATACACCCTTAAATGAAAGATCTTCAGGTAGATCAGTTCCGGATATGTTTGGTGTAATCATTCATGCGAATATAATTTCTATGTTGTTGGATTCAGACTTTATTGATGATGTACCTGAATTTTTATTATATCTTTTTGCTTTCCTTATATTTTTTGTCAATTACTTTATATTTTTAAGAGTTATTGAAAGAAAGTTTTTTTTCACAGTTGCGTTCATAAGACTAATTCAGATTTTACAATTCATTTTTCTATATTCTGTCTGTATTTTGTTATTATGTGTTTTGAATATTAAGCTTGGATTTATTCTGATTATTACAGCGGTTATTCTATCTTTTGAGTTATTTGAATTTTATCAGCATCGGTTTAAACATAGGGTGAATAAAATATTGTCCACTTATTGATGAATTGTGAAACCACATTATGAATATTTTCAAAGTCTTGGTGATAACCTTTTAAAAATAAATGTACTTAAGTACATAGTATACTTAAATTAAAATTTATGGCACTTAGAGTTTTTTTTATATTAATTGTTTTTTTAACTGTTTTTTGTGGATTTTTAAGGGCCCAGTCTGTTGCCGCAGTTTTTATACAAGGTAATGTCAAAGTATTTAAGCAAGGCGAAAATGTCAACATGGCTAAAGCATTAGTACATGGCCCTTTATTACCTGATCAAAAGCTTATTGTGGCACAGAATTCCAAAGTTAAATTGCTAAAATCGAATGGTGAGGTTTGTGAGATTTCAAATGCTGGAACTTATACAATAAATTCTTTGAAGTTTATTGCAGTTCCGGAGAGTTCGATATTTAGTAAATTGGGCGATTATTTTCTTTCTTTTTTTACATCCCATACCTCCTCCGAAACAAAAGAAAATTACAGCAACACTGTTTTGGCATTTTCAAGAGGGGAGGATGCTGTTCCTATTTTGAATTTCCCTATGACAGGAATGATTTCTGCAGATTTGACAGGAATAGATTTTAAATGGACACACCCATGCGATTCTTGTAATTTTATTCTCCAGATATATGATTTTGAGTCGAAGGCTCTTGTTTTTCAGAGTTATGTTAATTCCGTTAACTATACACTCAAAAATCCTTTAAAATATCTATTTCCTGGTAAAAAGTATTTTTGGAATATTCAACTGGATAAAAGTGTTGTAAAATCTACTTCTTCAAGTTTCACAGTATCTAAGAAGGGAGATTTTAATCTTAAAGTTACAGAGGTCGAAAATAACCTAAATAAGGAGAAATTAAAATTACAATCCTTGCCACACACGCTAATGGTTATGAGTGCTTTGAGAGATAAAGAAATGATCAATTATGCTTTTCAGTTTGCTTCAATTTCTAAAAGCAAATATCCAAAAGATAAATTGTTGGCTGATTATTTGGATAAAATTTATTACACTGAGTTAAGTAATAGACTTCAACAATAACAACTCTAGTTTTTTAAGGCCTAAGTTGATTGGGACTTATTCGTTTGGTTTACAACTCAAAAGAAAAGTTTAATCAAGGTAGTTTTTGTCTTTTAATGACTCAGTTGCTTCCTTGGAGATAGAGGATTTTAAAACTTTCACAAAGGATTTGGAATCAATTTGAAGCTCCACAACAAAATCTTCAATTTTTGTGATCCTACCGATCATACCGGCTCCTGTGGATACCTGATCGCCCTTTTTAAGGTTTGCTGAGAAATTGTTTTGTTCTTTTTGTTTTTTGATCTGAGGTCTTAAGAAAAAAAGGTACATAATTCCGAAAATCAAAATCCAGGGTAACAATTGTAAGATCATTCCATCCATATTAGAAATTTTAAAAATTATTCAGTTAAAATGCAAAGCTAATTGCTTTTGTTAATTGGTTTCAATTTCTTTTATTTTTTTGAACAAAGCCTTTGATAGAAACTTCTGTTTGTGTAGGGCTGGTGTTAGCTACCACAGTAATGGTTTTTAGTTGCCAACCTACTTTTTCATGACTGTCAAAAATAATGCTGATTTTGCCGGAGTCATTTGGTCGGATAAAACCTTTGGGCCACATTGGAAATGTACATCCACAAGATGAACTAACATCATTGATAAGGAGCCTTGCATTGCCTTTGTTGACAAACATGAAATCATGAAAAACACTGTCGCCTTCTGTGATTGTGCCAAAGTCGTATTCATTTTCATGAAATTCTATTTTGGCCTGATGGTCTTTATTAGTAGGTTTGTCTGCAGATGCTGAAATTCTGATTGCATCTAAATATGGATCAAGGTATTCCTCTTTTTGTATCTCTGAATCCTTACTTTTGGGTCCACAAGAATAGGTCCCCCAACAAAATATTATAATTAAAAAAAATAGTTTCATAGTACAAAATAAAGAACATTTGGCCATTTAATTTAAGTGTATACCCATGAATAAGCATATTGTAATTATTGGAATGTCCGGGGTAGGGAAGTCTACCCTTGGACGTGCCTTATCAGAAAAATTCAATTTGCCCTGGTACGATACGGATTTAATAATTGAAAATGAATATAATTTAACCATCGAAGAAATATGGGAATCCTTTGGTGAGTTCAATTTTAGGGTAATGGAGCGTAAGGTATTGTTCGATATTTTAAATATGGAACCTGGAGTGGTTTCAACAGGTGGGGGATTAACATGCCATTTTAACCATATGTATTTATTGCGGAACTATGACACAATATATCTTGAAGCTGAAGAACAGCTCATACTAAATCGAATTAAAAACCTAAATAAACCCTTGTTTAAGAACAATTTACTTAATATTATAAGCTTAAAAAATCTTTTAATTTCAAGAAAGCATTACTATAATCAAGCAAATTTAAAAGTGAGTGCTGGGAAGAATATTGAAGAATTAGTGAACATTTTGGGGAGAAGAATCTTATAAGAAGACTAATTTTACCTTTTCAAATTAAATATTCACACATGCAAATTCATCATTGTATCATCATCGGTTCAGGGCCATCCGGTTATACTGCAGCTATTTATGCAGCAAGAGCTAATATGCGCCCAATTTTATTTACTGGCAGTGAGCCTGGTGGACAGTTGATGATAACCACTGAAGTAGAAAATTATCCTGGATATCCCAAGGGGGTTCATGGGCCTCAAATGATGGAAGATTTTAAGAATCAGGCTGAGCGATTCGAAACAGATATACGATATGAGCGGATTACCGGAGTAGATTTTACAGGTCCCGTACATAAGATATGGACAGAATCCGGAGAGGTGCTCCTGGCTCATGCAATCATCATCTCTACGGGTGCAAGTGCTAAGTGGCTTGGCCTGCCAGCAGAACAAAAGCTTATGAATAAAGGGGTTTCCGCTTGTGCAGTTTGTGATGGATTCTTTTTTAAAGGCTTGGAAGTTGCTGTGGTTGGGGGTGGAGATACTGCAGCCGAAGAGGCTAGTTATCTGGCAAAACTTTGTCCAAAAGTACACTTACTGGTGAGAAAAGATCAAATGAGAGCATCCAAAATTATGCAAGAAAGGGTAACCGCTAATCCTGCCATACAAATTCATTACAATTCCGAAACACTCGATATCTTAGGTGAAGAAGAGGTTACAGGTATGAAAATTATCAATAATGTAACCAAGCAAATTTCAGAAATCCCAATTAAAGCATTTTTTGTGGCTATAGGACATCAGCCAAATTCCGATCCATTTTTAAATTGGTTGGAGATGGATGATCAAGGATATATTAAAACTATTCCCGGAACCAGCAAAACAAAAATCCCAGGGGTCTTTGCAAGTGGGGATGTGCAGGACAGAATATATCGTCAGGCCGTTACTGCAGCAGGAAGTGGTTGTATGGCAGCACTTGACGCAGAAAGGTATCTGGCAGAACAAGGGATTATTTAATCCTTATTAGTAGAAAATTACATGCAGTCATTTCTATTAATACAGGATTCTAATGGGTAATCTCATTTGAACTCCGGTATTTTTTTGAATGTTATTCCATTCTTCGTAATATGGATAAACAGTGCCAAGATTTTCTTTAAGGATCTTCTTGGTTAACGTTGATCTTAAATCTTCCTCATCTCCCTTGATTTGATCGATAAATTTTTGGACAGGGTCCTTTTGCAATGGATATTCGGTTATTCTATAACGATCCACAGAAGCTAAAGCAGCTGCTGATTTTATAGCATCGTCCAATTCTCCAATTTTATTCACTAAGCCATTCTGAAGAGCCTTGGAACCCAGCCAGATTCTACCCCTTGCAATTTCATTGACCTGATCTGTAGACATATTTCTTCCGGTAGATACTACTTTTAAAAAGGTCTGGTAGGTATGGTCTATATTTTCTTGAATGATCTTTGCTTCTTCAGTTCCCCAATTCTGAGTGAGGTTGAATTTGCTGGCCATTGGCCCGGTGCCAATGGTATCGAAATCAATTCCGAGCTTCTCATCTGTCATGGTTTTTATATTCGGAATCATTGCGAACACACCAATTGAACCCGTCAATGTATGGGGACTGGCAAAAATGCTGTCTGCATGACATGCGATGTAGTAACCACCTGAAGCAGCATAATCGCCCATACTGACTACAACCGGTTTGCCTTCAGCACGTGCCAAATCTATCTCACGCAATATTTCATCAGACATCATGGCCGATCCACCCGGAGAATTTACTCTAAGCACAATGGCTTTTATATTTTTGTTATCGCGGATATCTCTAATGATTTTTACGTATTTTCGACCAATTTCTCCTTCTTGTCCCGGGCCATCGATTATATTTCCTTCTGCAAAAACAACGGCGATTTTATTTTTGGCGCTGTAATCCTGTTTTGACTTTCCGTTGGCCAGAAAATAATCATTTAAGTTTACAAAATTAATTTTAGCCCCGGATTGCAGTCCTAGCTTAAATCTTAAGTTATTCTGTGCATCTATCTCGTAAGCTATAGAATCAATCAATTTATATTCCAGGGCCTTCATTGGAGAAGAAGCCAGAAATTGATCAAAAATATTTTTTAAATTGTTGTATTCTAGATTTCTGCTTTTCGCCACCTGTTCAGTGTACAACGCAAATTGTCCATTCAGGTATTCGGATAATTGGAGCCTGTTTTCAGGACTCATTTTGCTGAGTCTGAAAGGCTCTGTTGCCGATTTAAATTCTCCAGCATAATAAATGTTAAATTTTAAACCAATTTTTTCCATCATTTCTTTGTAAAAAGGAATGGATGCGCCAAATCCTTTTAATTCCACAAAGCCCAGTGGATGCATATAAATTTGATCTGCTACAGAATTTATGAAATAGTTTTTATGGTCAGTGAAATTAACATAGGCCATAATAAATTTCCCGGATTCCTTAAATTTTAACAAGGCATCTCTAAGTATTTTTAATGTGGCATACCCGTGTGCATAGTTTGAACCATGAATGTATATACCCTTAATCTTTGGATCAGCTGCAGCGTTTATAATACATTGTGCAATGTCATGCACGCCCAATACCTTTTGCTCTTTTAAGCTAAAACTGGAAAATTGAACATTGTTGGTTTGTTCTGGAAGGAAATCAGGTATCTTAATTTTTAACACAGATGGATCAGAAATTGAAGTGCTTCCTTCTCCATCCATACTTTTTGTAGCCATACTTGTGCCTATAGCTATCAATATTAGAAAAAGTAAAAAGCCTGCAAGAATGGTTCCCAAACAAGAAGCAAAAACAAATTTAAAAAATTGTCTCATTTTATATTTTTTAAAACATTATTCGAATGTGGTGAAGACCAGGGTTATACTTGTTGGTTAAGATGTTCTTGATTTCATCATAATGTATAGGATTATCTATAAAATCAAAATGCTCCGCATCTAGTACAAGGACAGGAATTATAGTTTGCGCTTTAAAAAAATCAAAATATGAATTTTGAACAGTCTCGAGATATTGATCAGAAATATTCATTTCATAAGGTCGTGCCCTTTGCGTAATATGTTTTTTGATTTTTTCCAACGGTCGATGCAGGTAAAGCATTAAATCAGGTTTGGGTATTTGTTGACTCAATGAGGTAAATATTCTTTGGAACAACGCAAATTCATCCGGAGCGAGATTGTGTTTTGCAAACAACATACTTTTAATCAATGAATAATCTGCCAAAGTAAACTCAGCAAAAAGGTCCTTATTCATAATGGTTGCTTGAAGTTGCTTTTGTCTTTCGGCAAGAAAAAACAACTCTACCGCTAAGGCATAACGTTCTGGTTCTTTATAAAAGTATTCTAAAAACGGGTTTTCTGCAAATTGTTCGAGTATGAGTTTACTGCCCAGATCATTAGCCAATTTGGTGGTTAATGTTGTTTTTCCGGCCCCGATATTGCCTTCAATACAGATATAGTTATATGGTATTTTTTTTTTCATTAATTTTTCAAATAAACTTCCAACTGGTCATCACATTCTTCATACAGTGCTTCAATGCTTTTATGAAACTTCGGATGCATTTGACTTCCAGCTATTTCCATTAAAGGGACTAAGGCAAAATTTCGCAAATGTAATCTAGGATGAGGAATTTCCAAATCTACATTTTGGATCATCGTTTTTTCCCATAAAAGTATATCAATATCTATTATTCTTGGCTCGTTCTTTTCCTTTCTCGATCTACCCATTTCTTTCTCTATGTCATGAATTTTCTCTAACATTTGCTCAGGAGTAAGTTGACTTTTGATTCCAACAGCCTGGTTTAGAAAACTCTTTTGATCAAGATTTCCCCATGGTTGGGTTTCATAGATGGACGATTCTGAAATGATATCACCAATTAAACTTTGTATTAAAGCTTTAGCCTTATCTATTTGATATTTTCTTTTTCCAAGATTTGATCCAAGAAGAAGATAAATACACGGTTTATTGGTATTTAATGATAGAGTAGACATTTAACGGTTTTCGTTCGATTGCCTTTAGATAGTGTTGCAAAATACAAGCCACCTGTCAGTTGAGTTAAATCCACCATTTTTTGACTGCTGCCGTCTTCTTTCAATGTTTTTTCAAAACATATCTGACCTTGCTGATTGGTTAAGGTGAGTTTAAGGTTTTCACAAATGGCAGGACATTCAATCCAAAGTTTTTTCTGAAAAATATTCAATCTTGTTTGATTAAACCCCAAATCTTCATTGTTAGTCTGTGGGCTTAGAGTGAAACTTTTGCTGGTGCCATGCTCTATTCCCGCAACTTCAATTATGCTTGCAACAGTAGCTTTTAATGTGTTGGTAGCAAACGTAAGATCAAGATAATTAAGGCTGTCTTTCGGTGTGTGATAATTTTTATTTCTAAAATTCGCACCATCTGTCAACATAAGTGCGGGGATATTTTTATCCCAAAAAGTTGCATGGTCACTTCTTCTAAGGTCGGGAACCATACTGCCTGTTCCAGGAACTTCTAACGAAATAAATTTAAGTCCGCTTACAAAGTTCTTGCATGAATTTTCAAATGTCTCAATTAGTTTCTTTGAATTAGTGTTTCCAACATTGGTGATGAAATCTCCTTTGCGCTTATTGGCAATGACTTTGTTATATGCATCCGGAAAAAGAAAGTTAAATCCGGTAGGTAAATCTTGGGTGTTTTCCTTCTCTGTATAATATGCAATCATTTCAAAATTAAAAACAGCCTCCACGGAATCTTTTTTATTCAATTGATTATTGACATAAATATTAGATCCAACTAAGCCCTGTTCTTCCAGATCAAAAAGTAAATAACGGACTGTCTTTTTTGCTGCGTATTTGGAAAGAACCCTCAAAATTTCCAAAACGCCCGCAGTCCCGGAACCATTGTCATCTGCCCCCGGGGATTGACCAAAGCTATCATAATGGGCATCTACTATTTGGATTTTACCGGGTTTTTCAGTGCCCCATTGATTGGATTCATAGTTTATACAAGTATACTGGGGAACAACGGATTTTAACTCAGTGACCGGAAGGTGCATATTAAGTTGTTCTGTGAGGTAGTTTCTGGATTTTTGTAAAAATGTCGGATCGGTCACTGCGTTTCGTTTTCCCTGCAAGACCTGTAAATCACTTTCGTATCTTTTAAGATTAATCTGGTTGAGGATTTCTGCAACATCTAGATTTTCGCGGTCAAAAGCGCTTAGAATCAGCCTTATTTCTCCTTGGAACCCATTCGGGTTGGATGTTTGGATGGTTATTTTTTTGTCGATGCCGGTAGACACTGGAAATCCTATATCTCCGGAAA
Organism: Candidatus Vicinibacter proximus; assembly: GCA_016713905.1. Lineage (NCBI taxonomy): Bacteria > Pseudomonadati > Bacteroidota > Saprospiria > Saprospirales > Saprospiraceae > Candidatus Vicinibacter > Candidatus Vicinibacter proximus. Next base: position 1,042,707 of record JADJOE010000003.1, on the reverse strand, counting down.
AGGAAATGTCCGTGATTTCCTGATGGATTTGATCGCCGGTTGCCCAAAATAATTTGCAGCGAACTTCAAGCTGTTGATTATCCAGATCCTTAAGCTCATAAAAGACCTCAATTTTATCCGCCCCGTTGCGTTTAATAAGGCATTGTTCTAATTCAGGTATTGAGTTAGACCACAAACTTTTGCCAACAAAAAACAAAATGAAAATCAAAATTTGACGCATAGAAATAAGATTATAGTGAATGAATTCTAATTTCTTTAGGAAGATAATTTTTAAATTTTCCATTAATTTGTTTTAACCACCCGAGGTTAGCTTGTTCAAATCGGGCAATCTGCCAAATTTGATCGCTTTGCGCTTGGGGTAATTGGTATTGGTTGGCCCGAAGGTAATCCAAAGCTACATTTTTTTCTAAACTAACATGAGTCAATTTTGAATTGAGAAAAGGGGATTGGGACAATCCATGCGCAGGAAACCAATCCTTTCCTTTAAAGTGACCTAAAGGAATACCCAGATGTTTAATCCTTAACCCGGAATGATAAATTTTTAAGATGGATTCTTCAATATCTAATGAGTAAATCACTTCAATGCCTTGATGGGTAATGGAAGAATACTCATTCGAAAGTTCAAGAAATTCGGCTCCTTTTTGTTCAGTTTGTTTTTTTGATATACGGGTTTTTGGCGTGTTTCGTTCCGGATTAATTCCATGTTTTTTCAAAATCGAAAAGCTAAATCCTTCTCCTTTGTTTTTATGGGGAAAGCTTTTATAAACATGTACATTGTCCTCATTGGAATGCAGTAAATTCATTCCATCAACAGCTTGAATTTTAATGGATTCAAATTCTCTTTCTTGAATAAAATTTTTAATTCTGTCTTCATTTTCGAATTTATTAAATGTACATGTTGAGTAAATTATATAGCCACCATCAGTTACCAAGTCAGCCATTTGTTTTAATATCTCTTTTTGCATGTGGACACAACCTTCAATTTTACTTTTATTCCATTGAATTCCGGCCTCATTTTCTTTTCTAAACATACCCTCTCCACTACAAGGAGCATCTATAAGGATCAGGTCATACTTTAGCCCACTTCGTGATAAGTTTTGTAATGGACCATAACTTACTAAACAATTTGGGTAAGCCCACTTTTCAATATTTTGTCTGAGAATTTCGCTCCTGTGTGGATTGAATTCATGGGCATGTATCAAAGAAGTAAAAGGAAATAAGGTACAAAGTTGCGTTGTCTTTCCTCCTGGCGCTGCGCAAGCATCTAAAACAATAGGACTAGAAGGTAGGTGAAGTTGTTTAACCAACGATTCAATAATCATGGATGAGGCTTCCTGCGGATAGTAATGTCCTGCATGAAAATATGGATCCAATGTGTAAATTGGTTTTTCATGGAGATAAAATGCATGATTGGCCCAGGTGACCTTATTTCCCAAAAATAGATTGTTATAAGGTTTTAATGGATTCAATCGGACACTGACAGGCGGCTTTTCACTCAGGGAATCGGCAAAAAGTGTGTAGTCATCACCCAGAATTTCTTCCATAATGATTTTAAATTCCGGATGAACCTTCATTTTAGGCATAAGGTTTTAAACTTTCCACAGAATGAAATAAATGGTCCACTTTTGATTCAACTTCTTTATCGGCAACTAATTCAGGAGCATGGTGAGGTTTTTTACGCGCATCAATGATTAAGGCTCCACGACAACCCCAATGCTTGTTTTCAATAAATTCCCCTAAGCCAAAAATATCATGGGATGGATTGCTTCGGGTAAAAGTTACCCATAAAAAATTATTAAAATCGATAGAAACAAATTCTGCATCATCTACAATTACGATGAGTGGAAAACCACTTGTGTCATAGTTTTTTAGTCTTTCTTTTAATTCAATTATTTCTGTTTTGGCTTGCGAAGCGTTTTGGTATTTAGGCATTTCCAATGCCAATATCCCAGGTGAAATCAATTTTACTTTTTCAATACTTGAAATAGTTGGGAAACCAATAAATTCAGAGGAAAGTGATCTTTGGATTTTTCGATTTGCTGCAATTACTAATTTTGATCCACTGTTCCATTTTTCACCGGAATAATCAAGTGTATCGATGGTGGTTTTAGTATAAAAATGAAGATCATTTGTCCAATCCACCCTCTTTAAAATATAATTAAAAAATTCAGGAATATTTTTTGTGGTTAGATTTGGGGCATCTTCATTACTTGTGATAATGAGGTACTTAGCTAAAGAGGTTTGTCCTTTACCAAGTATGTGATTGGCCTGGGTAAGAATTTCTTCAGGGCTCTTCTCCCTAAAAGGCATATATCTTTCAGAGCCAATGGCCAGCAATAACGGATGTACTCCTGCAACATCCACTGCGTGAATTTCCTTTACTCCAGGAAATTCGTTTGTGGTAAGTTCTTTAACCATCTCATGTATAAGGTGTCCGAATCCGGAGTCTTCCTGAGGGGGTCTTCCTACTACTGTGAAATGCCAGATTGGATCTTTCTTGTGAAATACTTTATGTATTTTCATTACTGGAAAATCATGCGTAAGGCTATAATAACCTAGATGATCACCAAAGGGGCCTTCTGGTTTAAGTAGGTCTTTTTCTACAATTCCGGTTATACAAAAATCTACTTCTACAGGAATAAAATAGCCATCCTGCCAAGTGTATGGGTATCTTCTATTGCCTAGCAATCCGGAAAAAAGAATCTCGCTTAAACCCTCAGGTAAAGGGAAAATTGAGCCCAGCGAGTAGGCTGGGGGCCCACCAATGCCAACACTTATTTTAAATTCTTTATCCGTCTGATTAAAAGCTTTATGATGTATTCCAATTCCTCTATGCAATTGGTAATGCAGACCGACCTCCTGATCCAGATGATATTGATTGCCTGTCAATTGTATACGATACATACCGACATTAGCCTCTTTAAGTGATTTTGAATTTGGCGGAAAACTTATAACTTGCGGTAAAGTGATAAATGCACCACCATCTTCAGGCCAGGATTTTATCAAAGGTAATTGACTGATCTTGGTTTCAAATTGCAATACTCGTTTATTAAATATTATTCTTTTGGGAAGCGCATTCACCAGAAAAGGCAATACACGCAGAGTTTTTATAGGAGATTTTAATAATTCTGAAGGATCTACTTTAAGTCTTATGAGATGCTCCATTTTTGAAAGAGAATCTCTAAAAATATATTCGGATCTTTCATTGGTTCCGTAAAGATTGGACACCGCTTTGAAAGGGCTTGACTTTACTTTTTCAAAGAGAATAGCAGGCCCTTTTTTTTGATAAATTCTTCTGTGTATTTCTGCAATTTCCTGATCAGGATCCACCTCCACAGGAATTCTAAGAAGCTGTCCGGTTTTTTCCAGATCAGACAGGCATGAATTTAGATTTTTATAGGACATTTCAAGTTAATTGCGGAGCAAATTTTGCTGTGGGATTTATCCTTTTGTTGCATTATTTCTGATCCTTATATTTTCGGCCACTTCGGTCCACAAGACTCGCTGAAGCTTGTTGTGTGCCAGTCATCAGAATGTCCTGAATGTTTACATGTGGCGGACAATTTGCCATATAAAAAATCGCATCTGCAACATCTGATGCATTTAGTGGGGTGAAGTCCTTGTAGATGTCGGCTTTTTGTTGATTGCCTTCAAATCTGTTGATTGCAAATTCAGTTTCTTCAACATGTCCAGGACTTACTTGACCGACTCTGATGCCGTGTGTAACTAAATCCTGACGTATTCCTTTTGTAAGAGCTTCAACAGCAAATTTGGATGCACAATAAACATTTCCTTTTGGGTATACTTCCTTTCCCGCAGTTGAGCAAATATTAATGATGTGCCCATTCTGCCTTTCGATCATGCCTTTAGAAATCAATTGCGTCATGTGTAAAAGCCCCTTTACGTTTGTGTCAATCATGGTATTCCAATGCTCTAGATTTCCATCCTGGATATAATCTAAGCCAAGTGCCAATCCGGCATTGTTTAACAAAATATCCACTTTGTCAAAAGGATGTTTGAGTGAGGCAATTGCTTTGGCACATTCTTCATAGTTTCGCACATCAAAAGATAATTGACTTACCTCTGTTTCATATTCAGAGTGCAGCTTCTCCGCAAGCAGATTTATTCTGTCAGATCTTCGGCCACAAATGATCAATCTATAAAGCTTGGTCTTTGCAAATCTTATGGCTGTGGCAAAACCAATTCCAGAGCTGGCCCCTGTGATTAAAATATTTTTTTTCAATCCTTCTGTTTTAATAGGTCAGAAATTGTGCTTTCAAAATCTTGTTTAAACATATAATAAACCGATGTAGCCGGACCGTCAAAGCCTGTATGAATTTTTACGATTCGATTTGCTCTGTCCAGAAAAATCATGGTTGGAAAAGATTTTATTTTATCGATTTGAGGTAGGGCAATACTGGCAGAATCCTTATTTGCCTGTCCTCCATAAAGTACCTGATAAGGGAGTGATAAACTAGATTTATAATCTCTAATTCTTTTAAGTGCCTTTTCTTTGTCAGGGTTTCGTTCAAAAGCTATAGCTATTACTTCAATCTCCTGATTCGGATGTTCTTTTAAATAACTCTTGAGAAATTCACTTTCATCACGACAATTCGGGCACCATGATCCCATCACTTGTATAATTTTAACCTTGTTTTCATATTCGGAGTCAAGGTTACTTACTTGATTTCCATCTGGATTTTCAAATTTGAAAATCATGGGACCCTTTGCAATCGCTATCGAAATGCTATCCGCTTTTTTAAGTTGGAAGGATTCGTTTCGAATAGCTTCAAAACTAGATTTTGAGTGTTTCCCGGAATAAAAGGTTCCAAACATTTTATTCTTTTCAATTCCGGCATCAAATAAAAATAAGTGGGCGCCATCAAAACTTGAAAGGCACATTCTGTTACCTGATATTTCTCCGGCAAGAAACCTATAGTCTCCGGATTCAGTCCTAAAGGTTCCCACTATTTTATTTTCCTCTTGTTCAAACTCACCAATCCCTGAATACTGATCGACAGAGTCTTTTTCAAAGGTCGTTTGCCATTTTCCATTTACATCAGTTGAACTAAGTTCTGATGTTCTGAAGAATCTATGGGACTGGCCATGAGTTGCGTGAAAAGGAATGCTGTAATTGGATTTATCCAACACAATGTAATCCCCAGCCATTTTATTGTGTTCAAAAATACCCTTTATTAAAGCATCGTATGGTGTCAGATGAATTACAAAGGTGTCATTTCCTGTTCTTATATCTCTGCCATGTTCAACACTGTCAAAACGAATCCTTTCTTTCCCATTAAGAAATTCAATATGAAACTCTTTCTCTGAGTCATAAATCACTTCAAAATTTACTGGCACTACAGTCTTTTGGGATTCAGGATTTGGATCTCTGACGATTTCTTCATCTTTCCCTTTTGTAACAATTAGCTGTCGTCTGTCATCAAGTATAAAGGTTCCCCGCCAGATGCCAGGGCTAAGGCCATTATATTGTTTTGGAATTGAAATACAAGATTTTAAAACGAATAAAAATAGCATAGCTAAAATAGCCAAATGCACCCGGCATTTCAGTGGATTAAAAAATTTCGAAATAAACATTTGATATATTTGCCTGTACTATATTATTGCGCTCTATCCATAGAACTACCCAAAGTGAACAATAAATATAAAGAAAGGATCAGTAAATAAGAATTATTTATGCTCTTGCGTATTCAGAATTGCAGAAGCTTGCAAAGGCCAGGATTCAATGACTTTTTCTTCAATTTCTTCGAATTGATCCATCAGTTTTCTTATCTCTTTTTTAGGAAGGCTTGAAATTTGAGTAAAGGTTTTGATTCCCTGATTCTGTAATCTTTTGGACACATCTTCATCAATTCCCATGATCCAGTGTAATGGGTCAGCTGGTTTTATTTTTTTGTTGATGGCTTCCATTTTTTCATCGCCAATCAACGAACTTATTATTTCTAAATGTTGATCCAGAATCAATTGTAATTCTTGAACAATGGATGTCTCTGACGGAGCATCTTTTTCAATGAACTCATGATGAACATCAGATTGAGGTATGTCGGTTGTTGATTTAGGTTCTGAAAAAATTTGTGGTGCAACTGGAAGGGGCTTAGCTTCTAATTCCTTTTTGAGCAGAATAAATCTATTCTCCAGCATTTCATATTTAGCTTTCCAATCTTCATATGCAACTTTATATGTCTTTTCCTGGGCCTGGATGAGGTTTAACTTATCATCAGCATCCATTTTTTCCTTTCTGCACAAATCAAAAGCTATTTTGATTTGGTCTTTTTCACTCAGAATCGAATTTGTAAGTTCTTTCTGTCTTTTAAGATTGTAAAACAACGTCAAGATACTAGCTATTGCAAGTATGGCAAAAATCGAAAACAAAAAAATATACGTACTACCCATAAAAGGTCTTAAATTATATCTGATCACACATCTCTAAAACACACGCTAAATTTTATTAAGAAAATTAGCAGGCTAGGTATTTAATAAATTACTTAAGGATACTCTTCTAAGATTTCTTAGAAGGGTACTCTCTTTGATATTCATATTTTAACACATCAAATGTGGTGACAATTCCAACCAATTCTCCGTTATCTACCACTGGTAATGCATGGAATAAATGCTCCATGAAAACCTCAGCAGCAGTCCCGATTTTATCTGAAGATTCCAAAAAAGCCAACCTCTTTGTCATAACATTGCCAACTCGGGTTTTGGCATAATCCTTATGATCAACATTTAATTTAAACAAATCATAAGTCGTTACCAAACCTACCATTTTTTTACCTTCTACTACAGGAACATGGTGAATTCGGTTGTTGATCAAAATCTCTTTAACGGTTTGAAGTGTATCTTCCTGGCTGACTGTCAGTAGTTTAGTAGTCATTATGGAGCCTACTGTTTCATTCATCATATGCGTAAGGTTTTAAAATTTTGTCCAAAATACAAAGTTATTCAAATTGTCCTATTAAAATAATTTATCTATCAATTCCTGGTCAACGTTTACTGGAATGGTTATGTTTAATCCTCTTTTTTGTTCCATAATATTTTGGGCAGTGAGAACAGCACCTGGATTTCTACCCCAGGCTCTTCTGGCGATTCCATTGGCCACATCCCAAAGCATCATGGACTCAATATTATTGTCCGATAATTCTGTTCCGTCAATTACCATCCCAAAGCCTCCATTAATGACCTCTCCCCAACCAACACCACCACCATTATGGATAGAAACCCAGGTGGCACCCCGGAAACTGTCTCCAATGACATTCTGGATAGCCATATCTGCAGTAAATTTTGACCCGTCTGTAATGTTGGCAGTTTCTCGGTATGGAGAGTCCGTTCCGGATACATCATGGTGATCTCTTCCTAATACAATCGGGGCACTGATGATGCCGTCCCGTATAGCTGTATTAAAAGATTTTGCGATCGCAATTCTTCCTAAAGTATCCGCATAAAGTATTCTTGATTTACTGCCTACCATAGGCAGATTTACGGATGCATTCTTGATCCAGTTTAAATTATCCAGATTTTGGGCTCTTGAATTCCCTTCTGATTCACTTGCAAGCTTTTCTACCACTTTAGCGGCAATTTTATCCGCAATGTGCAGATCTTCCTCATTCCCGGAAGTACACACCCACCTGAATGGACCAAATCCATAATCAAAACACAATGGTCCCATGATATCTTCAACATAGGAAGGGTATCTATATGTTCCTTCTGATTCAGATTTCCAGATATCTGCATTCGCTTTTCCGGCTTCCTTCAAAAAGGCATTTCCATAATCCCAAAAGTACATACCTCTTCCGGCCAATGTATTAATAGCCAAGACATGTCTTCTTAAGCTTTTTCTCACTTCCTCCATAAAAAAATCCTTATCTTGATTAAGCAGGATTTGCGCATCTTCAAAACTATATCCACACGGACAATATCCTAGATCATCAATATTATGAAGGGATGTCTGATCTGAGCCAAGAGCTACTTCTATGTTTTGAACAACAGCAAATTCCCATAAGTCTACTATGTTGCCTGCAAAGACCAGGCAAATACCTTCATTTTTACTTTGCCTTATTTTTGCCTCAGCAAATAATTCATTCAGATCATGGAACACATTCTTCTCCAAAATATAACCATCGAGAATCCTTTGCTTTATTGCAGCCGGATCAACTTCGGCAATGATACAACATGCTTTGCAAATAACGGCTGCAATGGACTGAGCTCCGGACATGCCTCCTAAGCCAGAAGTGATAAACAAATGTCCTTTTAGATCATGTTGTCCTAAACCTTTTAATCTTCCAGCATTCAATAAAGTTATGGTTGTGCCATGAACTATGCCTTGGGGACCAATGTACATAAAACTGCCAGCTGTCATTTGGCCATATTGAGTAACACCCAAGGCATTATATTTATTCCAATCGTTTTTCGTGCTGTAATTAGGAATCATCATTCCGTTACTAACTACAACCCGGGGCGCATTCTTATGTGAGGGGAATAACCCAAGTGAATGACCTGAATACAAAACCAGAGTCTGGTCATCTTCCATTTCAGCTAAATATTTCATGCATAAAAGATACTGCGCCCAATTTTGAAAAACGGCACCATTTCCTCCATAAGTGATCAATTCTTCTGGATACTTTGCCACCAATGGATCTAAATTATTTTGTATCATGAGCATGATGGCTGCTGCCTGTTTGGACTTGCAGGGATATTCTTCAATTGGCCTCGCAAACATTGGATATTCCGGGATAAATCGGTACATATAAATCCTTCCATATTCTTCCAATTCGGCAGCAAATTCCTTTGCTAGGATTGGGTGCATATCAGTTGGAAAATATCTCAGTGCATTCCTTACAGCTAGTTTTTTTTCTTCTACGGTAAGTACCCCTTGAATATTTCTTTTTGGTGCGTGTGGGTATTTAGAATTTCTGGTTTTTGTAACCGGTAAATTAGTCGGAATTCCCTGAATTATATGCTCTTTAAATGGCGTTTTGGAATGCATAAATTACTTTTCTAAATGATCGTAAAGGCTGTTAATAATTAGGTCTTTTGGGGCAAATGATTTGTTTTTTGTCTTGCACTTTACGAGCAATTGAGCTCCGGGAACAAGATCAAAAAAGTTGGGATAGAAGGACAATGTATCAGACTCTTCAAGATAAATTGATTTACAAAATTCATTAGAGCTGATTAAAAATGAAAAGCCATCCATTATCGCTTGAATCGAGTCTATTTTAAATTCAGGTTTTCTAAATTTAATATCCTTCAGTTTAATCAAGAAATGAACGTTTTGGCTGGAGACAGAATCGTATTGCCAGTTAATAATTAATGCCGTTTGATTCTCTTTTTGCTTGCTTATTAAGTTTAATTTTTCGAAGGAATATATTCTTTTACATTGTTGTGATTCCATTTTGATTTGTAAGGTATCGAATTTTAAAATTTCTTTATCAAAAGACTGAGCTGTAATCTGGACAGAAAGGGGAGTTGGTGTCATTTTATCAGAACATGCATAAATTTCTAGAAAGTTTTCAGAATTCTTAACCGAAATCAATATTGGTTGAAACAAGTTTTTAGTCTTATGTTGCAAGGCTTTCCATCGTCCGAAATAGTCAATTCCTGACCAGGAAATACCAGGCCAGCAATCGTTCAACTGCCAATACAAAGTCCCCATACAGAATGGTTTGGCCATTCTATGTGCAGCAATTGCAAGTCCGATTCCTTCAGCCTGATTGATCTGGTTTAGGTAAATTAGACTTTTAAAATCTTTTGGGGGAGGTAAATCCCTTTGCAGATAGTCATTTATCAACTTGTTTCCCCTTGGATGTTTTTGGTGTGCCAACATAGATTTGGAGTCAAGATTAAGCTCATCTGGAGGGGCAAATTTTTTAATGGTACTTAAAGATGGCAATGCCTGAAATCCCATCTCACTCATAAATCTTGGAACCCTTGCTCCAAATTCATCAAACTCCATTTCATCGTGCCAAATTCCCCAGTCATGCGCGTCCCCCTCTGTGCGAAATCTTGCATCTCCGCGTCCATAGAGTGGAGAGGATTCCCAATAGGAAGACATATTAGAATTTTCTATGACAATTTTAGGCAATAGTTCAATAAAGAGGGTTTTATAATCATTCCAAAGTCTATTTTTTGTTGTAGTGTTCAGTCCAATTTGCCACCCCCATCTTTGCCATCCTTCATTGTTTTCGTTGTTTCCACACCAAAGAGCAATACATGGGTGGGCGCTAAGTCTTCTTACTTGTTCAAGAGCCTCAATGCGGACATTTTCAATAAAGTCTTTATCACCGGGATACATTCCGCAGGCAAACATAAAATCTTGCCAAACCAAAATCCCAAGTTTATCACAGGTCGAATAGAATTGCTCGGATTCATATTGTCCGCCTCCCCAGACTCTGATCATGTTAAAATTACATTCTTTAAGATCTTCCAAGATTGAATTGGCAGAGTCCTCTGAAGTCTGAAATAAGTCTCTTGGAATATAATTCGCACCTTTGGCAAAAATGGGTGTATTGTTTACCAGGAAATAAAAGGATTTGCCCCATTTATCCTTCTTGTGTACCAATGAAATGGTTCTTATTCCGGATTTAATACTTGTTTCGAAATGAGTAGTTTTTAAGGAATCTTTACAAGTAATATTTAGATCGTATAATTTGGGAATACCGCTTCCGTTTGGCCACCACAGTTCCGGGTTTTTGAATTTGAATTTGATTCGATATTCTCTAAATTCCGGACCAAGCCATATCTTGCGATTAACTTGAACAGTCCCCATTTTAATACTTATTTCGTAGGGAGATAGACTGGCTGATTTTCCAAATAATACCAGCTCAAGGTCAGCATGGGTTTTCTTTAATTGCAGGGTATTTAATCTTAAATTCTCAATTTGTATTTCATCATAAGCTACTAATTTAGGACTGGATCCTATGCCCGCAGTTATGAATTTTGGACCAAAATCCCATCCAAAATGAAACTGTGGTTTTCTGCTCACTACTCTAATATCTCCAGGTAATGGTGTAGGCAGTTTTCCATATTCTTTCTGTGATTTTATCTGTGCAGAGGTAAAATATATAATTAGCTCGTTTTCTTGAGGCCTCAACAAACTTTTACAATCAAATTTCCAAAAGCGAAAAGCATTGTTTACTTCCCCTAAAATGCTACCGTTTAGACTTAATTCTGCATAAGTATCTAATCTATTAAAGTGAAGTTCTATTTTTTTGCGAAGAAGAAGGGAAGAGTCGACATCGAATATACACTTGAATATCCAATCTTTCTCACCAATCCATTGTAGGGTAGCCTCGTTCTGTGCATAATAGGGTTCAGGGATTAGTCCTTGCTCAAATAATATTTTATGGATAAATCCTGGGATGGAACATGGAGTCCATTCATTCTGATCCGGTGATCGATAAAACCAATTATGTTGAAGTGATTTTATCTCTGGTGTCATGGCGCCCAATATATTCAGCAAACTTAATGAACTCAATAGAAAAAAGGATAAAATACGAAACACAATTATGCTTAAAATTTAAAGGTTGAGTGATGCATAATTTAATTGTTGAATCACTTTAAATTTATGTAATAAAAAAGGCCCTCATTCTGAAGGCCTCTTTATATATAATTTTTAATCTATTAGTTAACTGAACCAGAAGATTTTGTCTCACCAGCGCTTGCTGATCCTTTAGAACAACACTTTCCTTTTTTGGAGCCACATGATTTACCAGTATTTGAATTGGTAGATGCATCAGCTGGTGTATAATTAACGAAGATAGCCTTTGCTTCATCAAAAACTACTTCTTGAGCAATTTTATTTCCATTGGCATCAACAGTGTTCTTAAAAAAGCAAATACTTTTTGTGTCCTTGCAAGTTCGTTTTTCAATAGAAGCATCACTTTCTGCAGCTTTAAGGGCAGCATCACTTACAGAGGCTGTTTTAGAGCAAGAAGAAGCTTTGGCGGCACAACATGCCTTTTTAGACTGCGCACACGATTGGGCTAAAAGTTCGAAAGATCCAAGGAACAACACAAATGCGGAGAAAAAGAATAGTTTTTTCATTTTTTTTTCTTGTTTAATTAATTATTTGATAAAGGTAAAACGATTTTGCAACTCATATAGTTCATTGTTTGTATTTTTAACACAATTTTAAGGAGAAAGAATTATATGTGTTTGAAAAACAAAGTTTTGTGTCTTCTTTCTACAATGTTGGTATTGGGCTGGGGCTGTTCAGGATCGAGATCAAACCAAGAAGAAATGAGTGATTTTATAGTAAGTTTTGGACATGGTGGTGGTTTTGTCGGGAAGGAAGAGAAGGTATCGATAGATCCAAAAGGGAATATTAGTCGAGGCAATGAAAAGATTGCAAAGCTCTCAAAGTCAGAAGTTAGTCAAATCCTTTCCAATATCCAGGTACTTGGCCTCCAACGTATGAACTTTTCTGAGCCTGGAAACATTTATGAGTTTATAGAGATTCAGGATTCAGGCAAAATTATCAGGTTTGCCTGGGCCCCAAGTTCTCCTGACGTGCCGGAAGCTTTGAGGTTATTGTATGCCAATTTAAATTATCTGATTAAATCTAAAATCAAGTGAATAGAATACTGGTTTCCTTAACAATCTTATTTTTCAATTTAGTTCTGCTGCAAGGACAAGTCCTAAAGGGCAAAATTGTATTTAAAAATACAGAACCACCAAAAGTTCTAAAAAAACTTGTTAAAAAAAGTAAAAGTCAGAATCCAGGCATAATTTCAGGACTTGCCTATGATTTCACTAAATTCAAACCCTTACCAAACACTCAATTTCTTAAATTGAATGGGCGTATTAAAGTTCTAGACTGGGACAAGAGCAATAACCCCAGGGTGTTCACTACAAACTTGCCCACATCCAGAAGTAATGTTCCTATTGAGAGCACGATCTATATTGATTTTTTAAAACGTCAATTGAATCTTAATTTAAATCCAGACTTGGAATTTAATTTGTTGGAAAGAAGTTCAGATGAGCTCGGGACACAGCATGTCAAATTGAATTTAACTTTTAAGGGGCTTCCTGTTACGGACGCCGAATATGGTTTTCATCACTATTCCAATGGGGAAGTTTTTATTCATGGGAATTTACTTGTTCCACATGACGCACCAGATTTGCAATCAGGAACTAAAGTGAATATAGAGGAAATTGTTGCCAATTACTTTATTTCTTTGGGTATTCCGTGTCAATTGAATCAATCTGCCGGCCCACTTAAATCTGGTATTAAGAGCAAACACAATGCATATTGGCAAAATTCAGAAAATGGAAAATGGCACTTGGTTTCCAAAGTAAATGTAACTCCAAATCTTCGACAGAATTGGGACCTTGTAATTGACTTAATTACCGGTGAGGTATTAAAAGCATTTTCTAATGTTTGTAATTTGGTACATAACCATGCAGAAGATTTAATTGCCGGCCCACTGGGAAATGAACCTGCCAGTGGCAAGGATCTTTTTGATGTCACCCGTAATTTTAATGTGTGGAAGGAAGGGAGTTTTTATTACATGGTGGATGCTTCCAGGGGAATGTTTATTCTAAATCAATCTAAAATGCCGGATGAGCCGGTTGGTGGGATTTTAACATTTGATGCAAGAAATACCAGTCCTAGCCTTAGTAATTTTAATGTAGATCTTGTAAGATCTTCAAATAATATGTGGTTGGATAAACTTTCCGTATCTGCACAGTATAACAGCTTGAAAGCTTATGAATATTTCCTGAATACCTTTGGAAGAAATTCAATCAATGGTAGTGGGGGGACTATAGTATCCATCATAAATGTTGCTGATGATAATGGACAATCTATGGATAATGCTTTTTGGAATGGTGAGGCGATGTTTTATGGGAATGGGGATGAATATTTTACGAAATTGGCTAAAGCGCTTGATGTTGGTGGGCATGAGATGTCACATGGGGTCGTTCAGAATACTGCAAACTTAAAGTATGAAAATGAATCAGGCGCATTGAATGAATCGTTTGCAGATATTTTTGGTGCAATGATTGATCGTGACGATTGGAAAATGGGTGAAGATGTTGTCATAAAAGCATTCTTTCCATCTGGAGCCTTAAGAGACCTTAGCAATCCCCATAATGGAGGTACAAGTAGAAATCAACCTTACTACCAACCTAGACATGTTTCTGAACAATACATAGGAACAGAAGATAATGGCGGGGTTCATATCAATAGCGGGATTCCTAATTACGCTTATTACCTGTTTGTCCAGGAATTGAGAAAGTCTAGAACCGAAGAAGAGGCCAAAAAAATTGGAGAGCGTGTTTTTTACCACACCCTTACAAATTTTCTTACCAGGTCATCAGTATTTAAAGACCTGAGAATTGGAGTAGAGAGAAGTGCAGTTGACCTGTATTCATCAACTCCAGATGTCCTAGCAGGTGCAAAAAAAGCATTTGACCAGGTAGGAATTTTGGGGAATTCTGGTGGAGGGACTGTTCCTAAGAAGGATCTTGCTATTAATCCCGGGAAAGAGTATTTAGTTTGTACTGATGCAGACCAAGAAGGGATTTATTTGTATGATTTTGTAAATCAACCAACTGTTTTAAGTACACAAAATGTATTGTCCAAACCAAGTATAATTGATAATGGAACTGAAATATATTTTGTAAATGGGGATAATCAGTTGTACTACTTGTATTATGATCCAGTTCTTAAGAGATTTGTGGAAGAAGAATTGGATAGTGATGATATCTACAGGAATGTCGTTGGATCAAAGGATGGTAATTTAATAGCGGTTCTGTTTACAAATGAAGAGGATAAAATTCATATTTATGATTTTGTCAAAGAAGAATGGAAATCATTTAAATTGTATAACCCAACCTATTCAAATAGTGTTACTGGCGATGTAAGATATGCAGATCAAATGGATTTTGATCATGCCGGAGAATACTTGATGTATGATGCATTTAATGAAATTAATAAAAGTACCGGAGGGCAGTATACATATTGGGATATTGGTTTTTTGCATGTTTTTGATAAGTCCAAAAATACCTTCGGATCCGGAAAAGTGGAAAAACTAATCTCATCACTTCCCGAGAATACCAGTGTTGGGAATCCCGTTTTTTCAAAGAACAGTCTGGATGTTGTTGCATTTGATTATATTGAATCCGGCTTGTTTTCTGCCGATTATGCTTTGCTTGGAGCTAACATTGAAAAATCTGAAATAAATGTTATTGCTGATAACCGAGAAAGGTTGGCATACTCTAGTTATTCTGTTAAGGATGATAAAATTCTGTTCGACAGTAAGAATGCATCTCAGAATCAATGTATTTCTGTGAAGACTTTAACTTCTTCTAAAATTAGTTCGGTAGGCAATGAACAGGTGTTGTTAAACGGCGGAAAATGGGCTACCTGGTTTGCTTTCGGTGATAGAAGTTTAGTTGGAACAGGAAATCCTCAATTGGATATTCAAACGTATTTGGAGCCTAATCCATTTTCCAATTCCAGTGAGTTATTTATCGAATCCAAAGAAGTGAGAGATGTGACTGTTTCCATATTTTCTTCTCTTGGTGTGGGTGTATATTCGGAAAAATTCAAGGTGCAGGAAGGTGTTAATAAGAAAGCATTAAATTTGAATCATTTGTCATCCGGATTGTATCAGTTGGTTATCTCAGATTCAAAAAGTGCTAAAATTTTAAAATTGGTAAAAAGTTAAAAGCTAGTCATAGATTAGTTAGTCTAGCCAAACCTCTGTTGCGCCATTTTTGTGGATTGGAAAGAAAAATCTTACCCTTGAAATGGATTTAAGTTCTAACCTGATTTGTTCACGCAAAATTCCTTCCCCTTTGCCATGGATAATGAGGAGATTGGTTTGTTTGGAGTTTAAATGTTGAGCCATGAACTCTCTGAATTTCTCTAATTGATAGCTAAGTATTCGTTCTTTGTTTCCGTGGATTAGATGTGGTGCAAGTTTTTCAATATGTAAGTCAATTTCGACTTGATTTTTAAAAGGCTTACTTTTCTTTGTCAATGGTTCGTAAAGATATGAGTCCTCAAAATGTACTGGAATATCATGGTTCTCAGGAGCCAATTCAACTTCGAGAGGATTTAAAATTCTGATGACCCCATCTAACTTAATTTTAATATTTCCATCCGAAAGGACTCCTTCAAAGGTACCAATAGCACCATTTGATAGTAGCCGAAGTTCTTCTCCAATCCATAGGCTCTTAGAATCAACCATATTGGGTTAAAAATAAAAGAAAGGACTTGATTGTTCATTCCACATTTTTATTGGGTCTATTTTTTTGATTTAATTTTTATCTTCGCAGCTCCAAAAAGAAACAAATTGAAACTAGCTGTAATTAAAGAAACCCGTTTAAATGAAAAGAGGGTAGCGCTTAGCCCTCAGATTACCAAGCAATTGATAGCAAAGGGCTACGCGGTGATGGTTGAACAAGGTGCAGGAGAGCTATCTGCATTTACGGATAACGATTATGTGGCAGCAGGTGCAGTAATATCTTCCTCTAAAGCTGCCTTATTTAAGGAAGCGGACGTTTTCTTAAAGATCAATTCATTCAGTTCAGAGGAAATTGCAGATTTGAAGAATGGGGCCATCACATTGAGTTTGATGTATCATTCCAATCATCCGGAGATGCTTCAAGCGTTGGCCTCAAAGGGAGTTTCTTCCTTTTCCATGGATGCCATTCCCAGGATCTCCAGGGCCCAAAGTATGGATGTCCTGAGTTCTCAGGGTAATCTAGCTGGTTATAAGGCAGTGATTCTTGGCGCAGAAAATATGACCAGGATTTTTCCATTGATGATGACTGCTGCGGGTACAATAACACCAAGTAAAGTTCTAATTTTTGGAGTTGGCGTTGCAGGACTTCAGGCCATAGCCACAGCAAAAAGATTGGGCGCGGTGGTTGAAGCAACAGACGTGAGACCTGAAACGAAAGAGCAAGCTGAATCCTTGGGGGCTAAGTTTATCATGGTTAAGGATGAGGGGGTCAAAGTAGAAGGTGGATATGCTAAAGAGGTATCTGCAGAATATCTTGCCAAGCAAAAAGAAGCCGTCAATAAATCATTATTTCAAGCAGACCTTGTAGTCACGACTGCATTGGTAATGGGAAGGAAAGCTCCTGTTTTGATCACAGAGGATCAGGTTAAACAAATGAAGTTTGGGTCAGTAATCGTGGATATGGCTGCAGAGCAAGGTGGAAATTGTGAATTGACTGAACCGGACAAAGTGGTCGTAAGACATGGCGTCAAAATTGTTGGCATAACTAATTTGGCATCCACATTAGCAACAAATGCAAGTGAACTTTACGCTAAAAACGTCCAGAATTTATTGCAACATTTATCAGATAAAGAAGGGTTTAAATGGGATCTCGAAGAAGAGATTACCAAAGGAACTCTTATTGTTCACCAAGGAAAAGTACTTAAATAATGGGTGTATTGGAATTTATTCACCAGAATATTGATATCATTTATCTGGTCATTTTGATGATATTTGTTGGGATAGAACTGATTTCCCATGTGCCATCTGTATTGCACACCCCACTAATGTCCGGGGCCAATGCGATTCATGGTGTGGTGATTATAGGTGCGATTATAGTAATGGGTCAGGCCGAAGGTATGTTGAGCCTGATACTTGGTTTTATCGCGGTTATATTGGGGACACTTAATGTCGTCGGAGGTTTTGTCGTGACTGATCGAATGTTAGAAATGTTTAAGAAAAAGAAATAATGGAACATATTCTTGTAGTTATATATCTGATTGCATCTGTAACTTTTATGCTTGGCCTTAAGATGCTAAGCAAACCGGATACTGCTCAAAGAGGTAATCTAATAGCAGGTCTTGGCATGACCCTTGCCATTTTTGCCACCATATTCTTATATCGCGATGGTCAGGGAAATCATTTAGGAAATTTAGTTTGGATCTTTGCAGCATTGCTCGTTGGTACAGTGATTGGTTATATTATGGCCAAAAAAGTACAGATGACAGCTATGCCACAAATGGTATCTTTTTTCAATGGTATGGGAGGAGCATGTGCAGCCTTAATTAGTATCATAGAATATAATCATATGCTACATATAACTGAGGCTGTAGACCCTGCTGGTAGCGGTAAAATGATTATTATACTGGCAGGTTTGATTATTGGTTCGGTATCTTTTGCCGGCTCCATGATTGCCTACGGAAAGCTGGAAGGGAAAATTAATGATTTTAATTTACCAGCTCAGCAAGTGGTAAATATTGGCCTTGTGCTTGGAATTGCTGTTCTTTCAGGACTATTTGTAATGGACATTGTTACGGGTCCATTTTGGTTTTATGTGATATTGACATTATCTGTTTTTTATGGATTATTATTTGTTTTTCCAATTGGAGGAGCCGATATGCCGGTGGTCATCTCTTTGTTGAATTCATTTACTGGTGTTGCTGCGGCATGTGGAGGATTTCTTTATGATAATTATGTAATGCTGATTGGCGGTATTTTGGTTGGTTCAGCAGGAACTATACTTACTGTGGCCATGTGTAAGGCCATGAACAGATCTTTAATTAACGTATTGGTTGGCAATTTTGGAGGAGGTGGAGCTTCTGCATCTGTTGAAGGTGGAGCGCAGGGATCAACAAAAGAAATTACACGCTCTGATGCAGCTATTTTAATGAAATATGCCTCAAAAGTGGTGATTGTACCGGGTTATGGTTTGGCTGTAGCTCAGGCGCAGCATATTTGCCACGAATTGGAGAATTTGTTGGAAGAAGGAGGAGTCACAGTTAAATATGCTATTCACCCTGTTGCTGGTAGGATGCCCGGACACATGAATGTTCTATTGGCTGAGAGCAATGTAAGTTATGATAAGCTGGTAGAAATGGAAGATATCAATCCAGAGTTTAATACTACTGATGTGGTGCTTGTGGTAGGGGCTAATGATGTTGTAAATCCAGCAGCAAAAACGGATCCAAGTTCTCCAATCTACGGGATGCCAATTTTGGAGGTGGAGCAAGCTAAAAATGTGATTGTCATGAAGCGATCCATGAAAGCTGGATACGCTGGTATAGATAATGCTTTGTTTTATCAGCCTAAAACTTTTATGTTATTTGGAGATGCAAAGGATACCTTGACAAAACTGGTTTCAGAAGTAAAAAGTCTTTAATTGCTAAAAAGAAGGGCATTTTCTAGCTCCATTGGATCAAAATTTAATCCATTTCGTCTTTTTTTTTCGAATAATTTGAATTGGGATCGCGATAATAGGACTATTCTTTAAATTGAAGAACTATTTCGTTTGTGAGGAACATAGAATTTACAATTATTAATAATTGTAAATTCTCTCATATTTAAAATTATTTAATATATTTTTTTTATTAATGGTTGGCAATATAGGCTAGTATTTACTACCTTTACTTGGTAATGTATAATGGATCAGGGTCCAATTATTATTTTTTGTAAAATCCTGAAATAGAATACTTTACAAGGATTTATTAATAGAACCTAACCAACCTGCTCATGAACTCAGTGCATGTAAAGAATGCTGTTGTTGCAATTTTTTGTAACAAGGTCACCTACATTTTATTATTTTTTCTCAGTTTTTTTCATACTAGCTTTAGTCAGGTCACCATTTCGGGAGGCTCAAGCGTCAATGGTCCTTATGCGACAGTAGCCGCAGCAGTTACCGCTTTAAATGCAGCTACAATTTCCGGTCCTGTAATGGTTAGTGTAACAGCAGGTCATACTGAGACTGTCCCTGCAGGAGGGATCGAACTTACGGCAACTGGTACCTCAGTGAACACGATTACTTTTTTTAAGTCAGGTATGGGTGCAAATCCATTGTTGACAGCTTATGTCAATGGTACAGGAACTCCAGGTACAGCTGTTCAGGATGGGATTTTTAGATTGGTTGGATCGGACTATGTAACCATAGATGGAATAAATTTAACAGAAAACCCACTAAATATTTCCAACCCATCTACCATGGAGTATGGTTATGGATTGTTCAAACAAAGCGTATCGAATGGATGTCAGTTCAATACCATAAAAAATTGTGTCATCACACTATCTTACATTAACAATGCATCCGGGACGCTTCCTGCGGTCGAGGGCTCCAGAGGAATTGATGTGTTAAATTCAACACCTACAGCAACTACAACTTCCTTAGTACCAACATTATCCTCAGGTACGAATTCAAACAATAAATTTTATACCAATACCATATCCAATTGTAATTATGGTATCGTATTAAGCGGGTACGCAGCCTCTTCTCCATTTAATCTTGGGGATACCTTGAATGATGTTGGTGGGAATTCTTTAATGACCGGCAATACCATTTTTAATTTTGGAGGAGCATCAGGTGCAACTAATCCATCTGCCGCAATCCGAGCTATAAACCAATGGGGTGTAAATATTTCCTTCAATACAATCAACAATAACAACGGAACACATTTTAACCATATTACTACTTTTAGAGGGATTTATGCCCAATCTGGTACCAGTGCCTCCGCTACGATCAACAACAACAACATCAATTTAAATGGCGGGGCAACCACCTCACAGTTGGCATTCATTGAAAATGGTATAGGTTCTACCCCTGCAGGAAATACTGTAAATATCAATAATAATATCTTAACCGGAAATTATCTAACCGCCACATCAGGAGTCTGTTATGGTATTTATAACAACGGGGCTACTCCTGCAGTTTTAAATATATTAGGTAACACGGTGAAGGATATCACGTACAGTGATCTCGCATTGACTGGTAGTGGAACATTGTATACTATTTACAATACCTCCAGTTTAGGCACCGTGGCTGTAAATATTATCAACAATACCGTTAAAAACATCAAGCGGTTTGGTACTTCTGGAGGCACCACAATTGGGATTTATAATTCATCCGGTACAACTGGTATGGCAGTAACGGTAAAGAAAAATTTAGTGGACTCTATGAGTATTGATGGTGCAGGAACCACCAGTACAATGTATGGTATTCAAACGTCAACTGGAACAGTAGTCTGTGATAGCAATACAGTGAGTAATTTAAGTTGTATTAAATCTACCGGTTCTTCAGCAATGTATGGTATTTATAATTTTGGATCCCCAGTGAATGAAAACTATAATTATAACAATGTTTTTAATCTTGTTCATTCAGGGACCGGTATAACTTATGGAATATACACTTTTACAACCACCGGTGTCAGGACAGTTTCTTTTAATACTGTCTACAATATTTCATCTCTAGGGACAACTGTGGGTGGAATAAACCAATCCAGTAGTGCTCCAACAATATTCAACAATAAAATTTACGACATTATAAGCTTTTCTACCGGAGCACCGACAGTATTTGGAATACAGATTACGAGTACCGGAACTGCGAATAATGCCAATGTTTACAATAATTTGATAGGGAATCTAAAAGCTCCGCTTGCAAGTACTTCTTCTGCAACTGCTCCCACTTTGAGAGGGATTAACCTAACAACTACATCAACTACTACTACCGTAAATGTGAGTTACAACACCATTTATTTAGATGCAAAATCTACAGGTGCAAATTTTGGTACCTGTGGCTTGTTTGCAACAACCAGTACCACGGCAACTTCCGCTACCCTAAATTTGAATAACAACAATATAATAAATTTATCCTATCCGAAAGGAACAGGTAAAACTACTGCCTATCAAAGGTCTTCGACAACATTAACCAATTATGGCAGTGGGTCAAACAGAAATAATTTTTATGCAGGAGGGACCTGTGTAAACCGATTGATATTTTTTGATGGTACCAACGCTGATTCAGTTTTAGCAGACTTTAAAACAAGAGTTTCCACCCGTGAAGCCAATTCTGTTTCAGAAAGTCCTTATTTCTTAAGCACTTTAGGCCCAAATGCCAACTTTCTTCACATTGATCCTGCAAAACCAACGCTTTTGGAAAGTGGTGGAGCTGCTGTAGCGGGTATCACCACTGATTATGATGGCAACACAAGAAATGCATCTACACCTGATATAGGTGCAGATGAATTTTCTGGAACTGTGGCCACTGCATGTTCAGGTCAACCGGTTGCCGGCAGCATTTCTGCCAATCCAAATCCAATTTGTTCTAATGGGGTAACCACAATTTGTGTTTCCGGGCAAAGTACAGGATCGGGACTTACTTATCAATGGAAATCTTCAAATGCTCCGGGAGGGCCATTTACAGATATTCCTTGTGCAAAGGATAAATGTTTTACAACTGATCCATTGGCTACCGGTACCTATTATTACAAGTTAATAGTTACTTGCCCTGCATCCGGCATGACTGATAGTACGGGTGTATTAACGGTTACAGTAAATTCTAGTCCAATAGCCTCAATTATTCCGCTTAATCCGATTAGTTGCGAAGGAATACCTGTTTTGCTTACTGCAAGTGGTGGTGTAAATTATTTATGGAGTACCGGAGCTACCACAACTTCAATAAATGTGAATCCTCCTTCTGCAACAAATTATACAGTGACCGTCACAGATGCAGTTGGTTGCACTGCAGTTGCTTCAAGTAGTTTATATATTAACCCAAAACCGAAAATATCGGTTTCGGCCACACCATCAAGTGTGTGTAGGTTAGGGACTAGTAACTTACTTGCCACTATTTTGGATACTGGTTACATAGCAAGTAAAATTAATTTTTCTCCTATCCCTGTGCCTGGAGCAGGTGTAACTCATTTGGTTACAAATGGCGTCGAAACTACAACTTTATCTGGTGGAAGCTTGGATGATGGTTATTGGTCAGGAATAGCCCTTCCATACAATTTTAATTTTTATGGAAATATTTTTTCATCATTAGTAATAGGTACAAATGGAAATATCCATTTTGGTACGCCAACAACCGGAGGATATGGAAGTGGCTTTCCAAATACTTCAAATCCTAATTTTACCATTGCTGGGGTCTTTGCAGACCTTGATTTAAGGTTAATTGCTGGAAGTATAACCACTGGTAGTTTGAATTATTTTACTGATGGTTCTAGCCCAAATAGAAGATTTGTTGTGAATTATGATTCTGTTGGCTTTTATAATTCAGGCTCAGCTCAGATTTTTTATACTAGTTTTCAAATTATATTGTTTGAAACTACCAACAATATAGAGGTTCACACAATTGCCCTTACAAACAGTACTTCTTCAAAGCTTCAAGGTGTTGAAAATGGAGGGGGTACTTCTGCAACAACTGTTATTGGACGAAATGGGACAACCTTATGGACAGGATTTCCAGATGCATTCAGGTTTTCAAGAGATTATTCATACAATTGGTCACCCTCCACATACTTATCCAGTACCACAATTGCAAATCCCGTAGCCAGCAATATAGCCCAAACAATAACTTATACGCTTACAGTTACCGATAATTGGAACGGATGTACCAATACCAGTTCTGTTACTGTAACAGTAAACCCAAATGCCAATATTTCTGAGACAGACAATTCTGGAAGTGCACCTAATGACAGCACGGTCTGTGCTGGAGATCTTGCTGTGATTACTGCTTCTGGTGGCACGATGTATTCATGGAGTAATGGTGCCACAACTGCCGCTATAAATGTAAATCCGATTGTAACTACAAACTATATTGTTACGGTCACTGATGCAGGAGGATGTAGTGCAGTCTTGAGTAGAAAAATTACGGTTACCCAAAAGCCGGTGATTGGAATGACCTATATGGAAAGTTCCGGCAATACACCTAACGACAGTATTATTTGTAATGGAGCTTCTGTAATGATCACAGCTTCCGGAGGAATTGGATACCAATGGAGTACCATGGCCAATACCGCAAAAATAACGGTAAATCCATCTATTACGACCAGTTACACTGTAACTGTAACGGATGCTAACAATTGTTCTTCAACCAGAACTACTCAAATCGTGGTTAACCCATTGCCAAATGCAGCGATTGTACCTCTGAATCCAAGCAATTGTTCAGGAAAAAACATTACCCTTACTGCATCAGGAGGCACTGGTTATTCCTGGAGTAATGGGGCCATGACAGATGCAATTACTGTAGCTCCTGTAATAAATACCACCTACACAGTGACGGTTACGGATGCAAATGGCTGTACTAAAACAGCAAGCTCCACTGTGAATGTACTTCCTAACCCAGGATTATCAGAAAATCATATTGAACCTACAACTTGTGTTTCCACAGATGGTTCGATTAATCTTACCGTTACCCCGACTGGCACTTATACCTATGCATGGATAGGTCCAAACGGGTATACAAACAATATCGAAGATATTTCCGGACTTGTCGCCGGAGGTTATTCTGTGACTGTAACTTCAAGCGGAAATGGTTGCTCATCCGTTTTAGCAGTAACTTTAAATGGTCCTGGAGGATGTAATGTTTGTCCTTCAATTGGCAGTCTTACAACAACCCCAGCAAATGAAGCATGTGATGGAACAAATGTCAATTTGCTGTCTTCGGGTCTTTCTAATATGGGCAATACCTATGGCATAACATTTAAAAGATCAAATGTGCTACTTACAGACCCATATTCCGGAGGAACTATCATTGCCACAATTCCAAATGCTGGCCTTGGAGGAGGAGGAACAACTGCTACGACTAATCATTTATTTCCTGGCACGGGAACTTATTATTTATATGCAATACTGTCCCCGGTTCCTATAGATATTTCGTGTAGACCTTCAGCTTCCAGAACTCTTGTCATCAATCCAACGCCTGTTGTGAACATAACTCCTGCAGTTGTAAATACTTGTCAAGGTCAACCGGTAAATATGAATGGTAATCCTTCTGGTGGAACTGGCGCATTTACTCATCTTTGGACCGGAACCGGTTCAGCTTTCTTAAGCAATACCGGGATTGTTAATCCAATCTTTAATTGCCCAACACCCGGAACTTATTCGCTAACCTATACGGTAACTGATTCAAAAGGATGTTCTGCTTCTTCAACCAGAAGCGTAACAGTTACTAATTGCACACTTAGTATTAAAGATCCATGTAGTTGTTTAAACAATGCTACTACATTGACCAATGGACAATTTAGTGAATTAGTTCAGGTTAATGCACCTTCTGGTCAAACATGGTCTGTAAGTGCAGTAAGTGGATTGTTTTTAAATTCAAGTCCACCTCCACCGGCAGCACCTTTAGCCATTCCAATAGGTACAACATTAACAGTTGGTACTGTCGATGGTATTGACAATGATAATGATGGACAATTTGATGAGGCTGACGAGAACGTTTATTATACTTTGAGAGGTAAGCATGTAGATGCCATTGGTTATACAGTATCTGTTACAAATAGTTTGGGTGTAACCTTAAGCATTGGAAACACTTGCTATTATCCAAATCCGCAAATCAATGGATTAAATGCTAATTATTGTATTACAGATCCACCCGTTGTATTAAATGGATCTGCCACTTTGGGGGATGGATCCGGACCAGCATCAGGAGTAGGTGTATTTAGAGTGAATGGTGTGGTAAATACTGTATTTAATCCGGCATCAGTTGGATTAGGAAATCATACGGTCCAATATTGTTTTGACGCTGCAGACAATGTGCCTAACAACAGACATCCTGGTTGTACCCAGTGCGTCAGTCAGGCTGTAACCGTTAATGGGCCACCAACAATCAGTTGTCCTGCGCCGCTTACTGTTGGATGTGCTATTGATGTTCCTGCACCAAATCCAGCCAGCGTTGTGGTTACTTCCAATCCATGCGCAAGTCCTGCAACAGTTACTCATGTCAGTGATGTGATCAGTAACCAAACTTGTGCCAACAGATATGTGGTTACAAGGACATATCGCGCAGTTAATAGTTGTTGCCCAGGAAGTGCAGTAACTTGCACTCAAATCATTACAGTTAATGATATTACGGCACCATCGGTAGTTTGTCCTCCTCCGGTTACAGTACAATGTGCCAGTGCAGTTCCGCCTGTTAATGTGGCTAGTGTTATCACTGCTGATCATTGTGGAAATGTTGGCATTGTAGTCACTCATGTTGGAGATGTAGTCAGCAATTTGACCTGCGTAAATAGATTCACAGTGAATAGAACATATCGGTCCACTGACGTTTGCGGTAACTCTGGAACATGTTCTCAGATAATAACGGTATCTGATAATACAGCCCCTGTTTTATCCTGTAGAAATATTTCTATATTCCTGGATGCCAATGGCAATGCTACGGTTACCCCTGTTCAGTTATTGTCCAGCGTGTCTGACAATTGTACTGCTACTCCTGCATTGGTCTTGACAGCTGTACCGTCCACATTTACTTGTGCCAACATTGGGCCAAATAATGTGAATTTAAGGGCTACAGATGAATGTGGCAACGTAGGCACCTGCCTTGCTGTAGTTACGGTAGTAGATAACCTACCACCGGTTATCATGGGTTGTCCAACAAAATCACCTGTTACCATAAACTTAGGACCTGGGGAGTGTGAAGCCAGCTGGGATGCACCACCATTTATGGCGATGGACAATTGTCCTGCGGGCGCATACTTTGGCAACCGAAATATGACTACGGTATGTTTGCCACCTGCATCTTACTGGTCTATTACCGGAGGAGCTGCGAGTTGGGGAGTGATGTTTGACTTGGTCAACACCTCGGGAAGTTTATTGAATTTACAGTTGTTGGGAGAACGAGCATTTGCGAACGTACCACACAACATCTATTATACAACGAATCCTGGCGGACACGCGCCGGTAGTAGCTACGCCGAATGCGTGGACCTTATGTGCGACAAGGACCCCTACATCCGGAGCACAGTTCACCACAGTGATAGACAGCTTCAGATTGTTGACCGGAACAAGGACAGATACGATCAAGCGATGTGCACCAATACAAACTGAGACTACAGTGTTGGGATGTTTGACGATGGCACCTGGAGAGACCAGAGGAATCTATATCCATGCACCTGGAACAGGAGGCACGAATGCATCCCTGTTCAGTGGCTGTGCCGGAAGACCGATGGGAGATGCCAATATTCGAACACCGATAGATGGAGCAACGTATACTGGAGGTCAGTTTGCAGCACCATTTATCAACAGTTCATTTGGATTTGGAGGCGCCAACTGGATGGGCGTGATCGGTTACAATCTGGCGAATTCGAATCGAGTTCCGTTGGTACAGACCTGTGGAGCGCCATATGGTCCTGGATGTTTTTTCCCGATAGGATGTACAAAGCTTTGTTACCGTGCGACAGATGCCTCTGGTAATGTGGGTACCTGTGAGTTTGAGGTGTGTGTAAATAAATACGCAAATCCAACCAGAGCACTGGCATGTAATGATGACATCCAAATCAGTCTGGACGATAGCTGCAGAGCTACGATCTACCCTGATATGGTACTGGAAGGAGGTCCATACTCTTGCTATGATGATTACATAGTAGAAGTTAGAGACTGGAAGGGAGGACCATTGATCGACCGTGATCCAAACAGGAGAGGGGTACAAATCAATGGCAACGACATAGGAAGAGAATTAAAGATAACGATAATAGATCCAGTAACCGGCAACAGCTGTTGGGGACATGGAAGAGTTGAGGATAAGATAGCACCTTACATGACTTGTCCTCCGGATGTAAGCTTATCGTGCGGATCGAGTACAGCACCAAGTGTAGCAGGTCAGCCAAGTGTTTACGAGAATTGTGGTGGAGCAAGTATTGGCTATCGTGACAGTGAAGTTCAGGGAGGATGTCCGCAAGGATATGCAAGAAGAATTACTAGAACCTGGACAGCCACGGATGCCTCCGGCAATAAATCAGTATGTGTACAGACCATTACTGTAAAAATTGGCGATTTGTTTGAGGTAACAGTGCCTGCGAATTATGACAATTTGGATCAGGCGGCATTAGAATGTGATGAGAAGATAGACAGGAACAAGAATGTAACGCCGCATATGTCGGATTTCCCAGAGTGTGTGGATGGTTATATTCTGGATTCCGCGTTTTGGTTGGCAAATCCAAACGCACCGGATCAGTATCCAAACAGAAGGTTACCGAGAGTGTTGGGTTGGAATTGTATCGATGATGTGAATGATCCACATTATGGACATCCAAGTCCTGATCCAGTGTATTATCCACAGCACAGACAATGGTCACCAAACAATCCATTGTGCTGGGGTCCTGACCGCCACATTATGTGGGTAGGAACAGGAAGACCTGGAGGAGCGGAGTGTTCTAATCTTACAGTGACGTATAAGGATATCGTATTTGACCTGGCGACACCTGGATGTGATGCAGGTCCTGTAGGCTGTTTCAAAGTATTGAGACAGTGGACAGTGATGGATTGGTGTACCAGCCAGGTGGGTGGTCATAACCAAATCATCAAGGTAATAGACGATGAAGGACCACAGGTATTGTATCCGGACAGTGCACGGGTGAATATGGAGAGCTGGACATGTACAGGACGCTGGGAAGTACCTGCGCCATGGATATTGGACAATTGTTCAAATGAAGTACACTACACAGTGGAAGTGGACAATGGAACGGTATTAGGAGATGAGACAGCAGGCTTTGTGGTGTTGGATATGCCGGAAGGAATATACAATGGGTATATAGTTGCAACGGATTGTTGTGGCAACATCACGAAGAAGCGAATAGTGTTGAATGTAATAGACCGAGTACCGCCACAGGCAGTATGTCGTACAGCTACGGTGGTGAGCCTTAATGGAAATCAGAGTCCATTGACGAATTATGCGAGATTGCATGCAGAAGATCTGGATGAGGGTAGCTTTGACAATTGCCAACCACATGTATACTTCAAAGTGATCAGAATGGCAGAATTGCTGGGAACGAACAATGGAAGTAACTCAAACAACGTGGTGGCCTGTCAGGGACGCAACGGAGATGACAACAGTATATTGGCAGGCAACCAGATTTATTTTGATGATTATACAGATTTCTGCTGTGCGGATGTAGGGACGAAAGTGATGGTAGTGTTACGAGTGTTTGATGTAGATCCGGGACCGGGACCTGTGACGCCGATCAGGATGACAAGTACGAGCAGTGTGTTGAATGGAAGATTCAGCGACTGTATGGTAGAAGTGGAAGTACAAAACAAAGCAGTACCTACAGTGATAGCACCACCGAATATAGTGGTAAGTTGCTGGTTCTGGTTTGATGTAACGAAGTTGACGAATCCGAATGATGCGACTTTTGGAAAGGTGGTAACGAGCTTAACCGACAGGAGGAAAGTGGTAACCAAGGATTTGGTATGCTACAAATTCTGTGAGCGCAATGATTATACAGGTTACCCTGGATATGTACAGACGAATGCACAACCGAAACCTGCGCCGAACCAGGCATGTGAATACTACTATCAGTATTTTGACACTGCACATTGGGACAGGAAGTATGAGTTGACCTGGGGATTTGACGGATATGTATTGAGTCCATGCGGGTCAACGCCTACAATTACGGTAAATGACCTAAGAGAGTGTGGTCAGGGTGTGATACAAAGGATCATTTCGACCACAGGACCTAACAACATCAATGTGACGGCGATACAGACAATCTGGGTAGTAGATTGCGATCCATTCTATATAGATGATGTAGCATGTAACGATCCGAGATATACGGACTTATTGTGGCCAAACGGAGTGTGTACACAGACGCCGGTAACCTTGGATGGTTGTGGAGCAGATATTTCCCCGGACAATCCACAATTGGGACGCCCACAGGTGATCAATAATGCAGATGACAACTGTGCGTTATTGTCGATAGAATATTTTGACGAGCAGTTTAACATAGAGCCGGATGCATGCTTCAAGGTGTTGAGGAGATGGGTGGTGATCGACTGGTGTCAGTACGATCCATTTATCGATCCTGATCATGGAAGATGGGAGGCATTACAGGTAATCAAAGTAAGGGATCAAAATCGTCCGGTGGTAAGTTGCAGTGTAGGACCATGTGAACCGGCGAAGATCGACAGCAAGTTAGGCGTGTGTGTAGGTCATATCAGTTTGACGGCAAGTGCTACAGATAATTGTACGCCAGCCGACTGGTTGTTCTGGGAATATAAGATAGATGCGTTCAATGATGGCAAGGGCGTACATGGAGGATATGACTTCCGTGTAGGCACGTTGACCAGCAAACAATATGCAGCTGGGGATACGGTAGAATTCAGTCACAATCCATTTGCAGATGACAGTCATAATCCATTCAATGCAAGTGGTACGTATCCGATAGGAATCCATAAGATAAAATGGTTTGTAGAGGATGGATGTGGCAATGTTGGTGTATGTGAGAGTTTGTTTGAGATCAAGGATTGTAAGGCACCGACGCCATATTGTTTGACCGGAGTGATTACCGTGCCTATGCCAAGCAGTGGATGTGTGGATATCTGGGCCAAAGATCTGGATAAGGGAAGTTATGACAACTGTACCAGTCAGGAAAATCTGAAATTCTACTTCGATGAAGATCCAACCAAACCATCGCTTACAGTTTGTTGTCAGGATTTTGTGGACAAGAAATTAAACGATGAAATAATTTTAGAAGTAGAACTGTGGGTTGAAGATGAAGAAGGCAACAAGGATTATTGTAAAACAATTATCGTCATTCAGGATAATCAAAACATATGCCCTAATGTGGGAACAGCAAAGGGTAAAATTAGCGGAAACATTAAGACGGAGACAGGGGTAGAAACAAGACCTGTTGAAGTTAGTTTATTCCACAATGGATCCATGATGAGACAAATGATGGGAAGTCCATATAGCTTCGGAGATTTGGTAATGAATACCATGTACAGTGTTAAACCAGAGCGTAACGATGAGCATGCAAATGGAGTAACTACACAGGATATCGTAAAGATCCAGAAACACATTCTTGGTCAATCAGAGATTACAGATCCATACAAATTGCTCGCAGCAGATGTGAATGCAAGTAAAACCATAACTGCTTCAGATATGGCTGAATTGAGAAAGTTGATCTTGGGTATCAACAATGAGTTCAGGAATGTAAAGAGCTGGACCTTTGTTCCTGCGGATTATGTTTTTGCGGATCCAAAATCACCATGGGATGCACCAAGAAGTGCTGACCTGATGTTGGATAAGAGTAAAGTGGTGGACTTTATCTCTGTAAAAATGGGAGATGTAACAGGAGATTCCAGAGCAAACGGTGCTCAGGGTATTCAAAGCAGAACGAATGGCAAATTGAGTTTTGAAATCAAGGACCAGGAAGTGATTGCAGGAGAAAGTTACCGAGTCAGTTTCAAATCATCAGATTTTAGAAATATTTCGGGTTACCAGTTCACCTTGAAGTTTGATCAGAGTAGTCTGATGTATGAGGGAACAGAATCAGGAGTGTTGAAGACCACAGAAGCTAACTTTGGAACAAAGCGAGTATCGGAAGGAATGTTGACAACGAGCTGGAATGCTGATAAGGGATTAAGTTATGGAAAGGAAGATGAATTATTTGTGATAAACTTCACGGCAACCAGAAATGGCGTGTTGAGTAAGATGATGGCAATAAACAGTAACATCACCTCAGCTCAGGCATACGATGAGAAAGACAATCTACTAGAGCCAGTGATGGGAGTGAGAACAGACAGAGGAATAGTAGAGAGTGGAGTATTTGAATTGTATCAGAATGAACCAAACCCATTCAGCAAGGAGACGGTAGTAAGTTATCGTTTACCTGAATCCGGAGCTGTGAAGTTAACAGTATATGATGTAACAGGAAAAGTACTTCGGGTATATGAACTTAAAGGTCAGAAGGGATTGAATCATCACCAGATTAGCAAAGGAGACTTGAATGCAACTGGTGTGTTGTATTATCAGTTAGACGCTGCAGATCATACGGCAACGAAGAAGATGATTTCCGTAGAGTAATAGAGATCAAAATATTTTTAATAAAAAGGCCTGCAGAGATGCAGGCCTTTTTATTTTTCAAATTCTTGCTGTAGAATTTTTTCTAGAAAAAGTTTCTTACTTATTAATTCAGTTAGATATATTTTTAAAGATTTCTTTTATTGGTGGTTAAACAAAAAATAATGAATTAATATTTTGCTAATCATATTTTTCGCTCTTTGATAATTAAGTAAAGCGATTTTATTTGATTTATTTTTCCATATTTTTTCACTATTATTTTTTGTTGAATGAAACCTTTTATAATTTTTACTTAGATCATAGAGTGTCAAAAAGTTTTATGAATGAGTTTTTCAACCCACAGCAAATCAAACATGATTATAAAGGTTTTTATTGAACGCACACTAGAAGATATAGTCGCAATTGATTGAAAATTGTGTAAGTGTGCAGGAAATCTAATTGCCAGTTTTATGTGAGCACAGAAAACTTATTATAGAAGTTAGTAAGGGAATTAATTGATATTTGAACGGACTAGTTTTCTTTTATAAGATTTTGTTTTAAAAAATAAATGAAATGTTTGGCTTTTTGGAACAGTTAGATTTTTGGAGTTGAGTATTTTCGTATGATATTATTTTATAATATTACTAGTCTTGAACATATAGAAATTTAATCCTAAGTTTTCCTTTTAATGAATATCTATCAAGTATTTAATAGACCTTGAAATTGGTCCATAAATTTCTTATAAAAAATATTTTCACTAATAAGTTGTTTTCATAAACTATAGTTTGCTTAAAAGTAGGCTATAATACATGTGGATTAAATATAATATGACTATATTAATTATTTTACGCATAAGTACATTTCATTACATCTTTTTTGGAACACAACTTGCTCCTAATTGCGAAGATTGGATCAAGTGATTTTAGATCACCAGTGCTCTGATATTATTTGCTCCGGTTATATCCCCCACAAGTGTATCCCCCATGGATCTGTGTTGCCAACACAGAGTCATTCTGATTTTTGGCAAAAACGAATTTACAAAACTTCATTTTTTATGAAAAGACCGTTATTAACAAATTTTCACTTTTCGTGGACTTTGAGAGGATTGATGCCTGTGCTTTTTTTGCTGGGTTCCTTCTCCATGGTAAAGTTGGAGGCACAGACTTGTGCGACATTAAATTTAGCTCCAAATGCTTATTTGTGTCAGAGCAACTCTCCGGCATCTTACTTTATTAACAATTTTGACATTGGTAATAGTTATTCCTTCCAGATACTTTCTGGATCAGCAACTATTAATCAAGTGTTGCAAACAGTACAGATAACCTGGCATACGCCGGGTGATGTTGTATTTGTTATGGTGGAAACACCTCCTTTACTGACATGTACTCCTGATACATTTCGTGTCAGAGTGGGCGCATTGTCAGCACCTCAAGTGAATTGTAATGACACTGTTAATCTTTCATTAGATGAATTTTGTCAAGGTGTTGTCACTCCTGAGATGGTAATCGAAGGCAATGGGTTTAATTATGCAGATTATAATATCGTTGTAAGAGATCCAATTACTAAAATTACAATTCCTGGAAGTCCAAATGTAAATTCAAGTTATATCGGAAAATTTCTTGAAGTTTCTGCTATACACCGATGCTCAGGTAATTCTTGTTGGGGAGTTTTGAGAGTTGAAGATAAACTCAAACCTATCCTCGCATGCAGAAGTGTAATTGTTAACTGTGGAGATGGAATATTGCCAACTTCACCAGGTGTAGGTTTTCCAAAGCCAATCGGGGCTCCTAATCCAATTGCAGTAGTTGGCAAACCAAATACATTTACCAGCACCTCATCATTTTATGATAATTGTGGCCCTACAACATTTACCTATTCGGATCGTGAGGTACAAGTAGTTTGTCCTCCGGCTGTTACTTATATTGATACTATTTTCCGAGATTGGACTGCAACAGATTCTTATGGTAATCAAACAAAATGTACAGATACCGTATTAGTCAGAGCAGGTTCAATTGCAAATATCGTATGTCCTCCAAGTTATGATGGCATAGATCCAGATCTTGGTGGACCTCTTCCAAAAAATCCTGACCCATTACAATGTAATGCAAGTTTTGCGAAGGATGGAAAAGGACATCCTCATCCTAGTGTTACTGGATATCCAACAGGTGTAAATTGCAGAAATATAAATTATACCTACACAGACATCAGACTGGGAGTTTGTGTTGGTTCCTATAAAATATTGAGAGAGTGGTTTATCGCTGATTGGTGTACTGGGCAAGATACCACTTGTATACAATTGATAAAAGTGGTAGATGACAGAGGGCCAATTTTAGTATGTCCTTCCAGAGATACTGTAGTAACAGCTGCTCATTCATGTTCAGGTGCTTATGACCTTCCCTTGCCTAGGATTATTGGTACAGAATGTTCAAATCCTTTAACCTATGATGTATTGGTTAAAAGGGGAGTGCCTAATATTATACCATCATCATTAGAAGCAACAAGAGTAGGTGTTACCAAAAGGTATGCCGGAACGAATTTAATTGGTTTTCACATTGAAGATCTTCCAGTGGGATTATCCTGGTTATTTTATGTGGTAACTGACGCATGTGGAAATTCAACTGAATGTGCCACTGAAATATTTGTAGAAGAGAAAACAAAACCAACTCCCGTATGTCACCAGGAAACTGTTGTGGCTTTGACGGATGCTGGGACTGCAAACATATTTGCTGCTTCATTTGATGATGGTTCACATGATAATTGTGCACTTGACTCATTTAAAGTTAGGAGAATGAATCCATCACCTTGTGGTGGTTCAGGGAATACTGCCTTTGCGGAATATGTTGATTTTTGCTGTCAGGATATAACCAACAATCCAATTATTGTGATCCTGCAGGTAAAAGATAAAGCAGGGAATACAAACGAATGTATGGTGTTGGTAACTGTTCAGGATAAAAAACCTCCTATAGTAACTTGTTTGCCAAACATTACGGTAAGTTGTGGATACGATGTTTCTGATTTGAATAAATTCGGATACTATAGAAGAAATGAATCAGACAGAAAACAAATTATTTTAAACGATCCATCAAATATCACGCTAGTCCAACCATACTTATGGGGTTTTGATGGATTGGTCATAGAAGATTGTAATCTTAAAGTGGATTCATCCATAAATTATTCAATTAATAATTGTGGTACCGGAGCCATTACCAGGAGATATACTTTCAGAGATGATTTTAATTCTCCTTATACCTGTGTTCAAACCATAACATTAAATAACTTTAAACCATACAATGGAGCATCTATTAAATTTCCGGCCGATACAACGCTGGAAGGATGTTTAAGTAGTGTGGATTCCAGCGTTACAGGCAGACCTACGTGGCCAAACAATATTTCATGCGCAACAATACTTACTACTTATGAAGATGAAGTATTTAGTCTTGTTGAAAATGTATGTTACAAAATATTAAGAAAATGGACAGTTATAGACTGGTGCAGTTACAATCCTTTGACCGGTGCAGGTCGGTGGACAGATGTTCAGGTAATCAAAGTGAAAAACACACAAAAGCCTGTTATTACAAGTTCATGTAACAATAGAAATTACGATGCAATTTCAGGTGAATGCAATGGATTTGCAGAATTGATTGCAACGGCAGATGATGAGTGTACTGATGATCAGGATTTAGTTTGGTCTTATAAAATTGACCTTAATAACAATGGTAGCATTGATATTAATGGAGCTTCAAACGATGCAAGTGGAGTTTACCCTGTTGGCTCACACAAAATCACATGGACAGTTGAAGACAGGTGTGGCAACGTAACAACCTGTACATATATATTCACCTTAGTTGATCGCAAACAACCTACTCCTGTTTGTCGCCCAGGCATCATTACAGTGATCATGCCAACTAATGGTCAGATTACTATTTGGGCCAGTGACTTGAATGCAAACAGTTTTGATAATTGTACTCCTGCTTCCAGATTAAGGTATTCATTTTCATCAAACCCATTGGATGCTTCCAGAACATATTTCTGTGCGGATCTTGATCGGGGTATATCAAAATCAGACACAGTTGATATATATGTAACTGATGAAGCGGGAAATAGAGATTATTGTACTACAAAAGTAATCATACAGGATGGATTAGGAAATGCATGTCCGGACAATTTAGGCGGTGGAAATACTACTGCTGGATTGGTTTCGGGTACTATTTCTACCGAACAAAAAAGTTCATTGCAAGAAGCCATGGTTACCATAAACGGAAACATGCCTTCTATGCCTAAATATCATATGACTCAGCAGGATGGACAATATGCATTTGCATCAGTTCCGCTTTCCGAAAACTATACCATAAAAGCGGTAAAGAATGATGACGCATTGAATGGGGTTACCACAAATGATATTGTGATTATCCAAAAACACATTTTAGGAATCGCACCTTTGGATAATCCATATAAATTAATAGCGGCTGATGTAAATGAATCAAAGAGTATTACAGCACGAGATATTGCAGATTTAAGAAAATTAATTCTTGGGATTACCAGTGAACTATCCATTAAAAAATCATGGGTGTTTGTAGAATCAAATTATAAATTTTCTGACCCAACCCAGCCTTGGTCATATAGTGATGTGATTAAAGTGGACAATTTAAAATCTGATATCTCAGAAAATAATTTTGTAGCAGTTAAACTTGGGGACATTAATGGTAATGCAAAAGCCAATCAGCTAGCAACAGTGGCGTCAAGAAGTTATTCAGAGGCAACATTACAAGTAGGTGAAACAAAATTTCAGAATGGAGAAGAAATTATTTTACCTGTGAATTTGCATGGGTTGAATATGCTAACCGGATTACAGGTAGAATTTGAGTTTGATCCAGCTAAGCTTGAACTGGTTGATATTAAATCTGGAACATTAACTGTAGAATCTTACAATTACAATCATGATATGATTGCTAATGGTAAAATTCGCTTAAGCTTTGATCAGGCATCAGGAGTGTCATTGGAAAAGGAATTGTTTAGTTTTGTTTTTAAAGCAGTTGAAAGCGGAGAATTAAGTAATTCATTTGCCTTAAGTAATGGAAATTTTGCTTCGCAAGCCTATGGTGCTCAAAATGAAGAACTAAATCTAAAGTTATCTTTTTTAGATTCCAAATCTGAAGTTAAAGGGTTTTATCTATATCAGAATAAACCAAATCCATTCAGTACATATACAGATATTTCATTCCTCTTGCCCGAATCTGGTCAAGCAGTTTTGAAAATTTGTGATGTCAATGGTAAGGTTCTTAAGCAAATAAGTAGAGAGTTTAAATCTGGATTAAATAGTATCCAGATCAATAACAAAGACTTAAATCAACCTGGTATTTTTTATTACATCCTTGAAACGGAGAATAATAGGGCAGTTAAGAAAATGATCCTTATTCAGTAATTATTTATCAATCCCCCCAATTATTACCCTTTTTACCAATATGGTATTCTCGAAAGACCGTTTGAGGATCTCAGAAATTGTCAGATTAAAACTCAATAAATGAAAAATATTAATACAAATAAAAAATTATTCAAGATGAGCGAAATTATTACTTCGACACAACTTTCAAACTTGAAGAGCAGCTTTGACAGGCTTCAGATCAAGCAATGGGTTGTCATGTTGTTGTGTGCTTTTGGATTAAGCATTCAACTAGAAGCTCAGTGTTTTACCGTTACCAAAACCTTATTGGGCGTTGCACCTGCGACCAGTGGAATACAGGGAAATATTGATGTTACTTATCAAATTGAAGTAACCAATGCCAACTGTTTGATCGCTGCGAATATAGATGTCCGCGACAATGCAGGTTTAGGCTCTAACTTTGGTACAGCATTGGTTGGTGTTGTTGGGGCTCCTGTGCTGGTTTCAATTGATAATCCAGCGCCAAATAAGGGTGGAGTTCTCAATCTTGCATTTACTGGTATAACCCCGAATGACAATCTTACAGATGGGTCTGGGTTTTTATTGCTAGGTGAGAAAGTTATATACCGTGTAACCTTCCAGGTTAATCCTAGAGCCTCAGGTGCTCCGGCTTCGCTGAACAATTTTGTGACTGTAAATAATTCACTTCCTATACCGGGAGTTGCTGTAAATTCGAATGTTGCTACTATTCCAAATTGCTGGACCAATTGCCAGCTGGCTTGTAACAATACTGTTCAGGTTTCTGTAAATAGCATGTGTGAAGCACAAATTGTTTCTCAAATGATATTAGAAGGGGAGTCTACAGAATGCGCAGATTTAGGTTTTTATCAAGTAACTATTTATTATAATAACCAATTGGTTAATTTGCCCTTAGGGCAATCCTGGATTGGTAAAAAATTACGAGTTAATGTTAGGAATATAGTATGTGGAAATAGTTGCTGGGGTAATTTGCTTTTAGAAGATAAAACTCCACCAGTACTTGTTTGTGATCCAAGAGATACTTTTAGCTGTGGTATCAGTATTGATCCAATAAATCTTGGATTTCCAGTAAACCCTGCATTTGTAAATACAAATGTTTATCCATATATCGTAAATGGAATTGATGCTTGTGGTACAGTAAGCTTGAAATATCGTGATAGTATTGTGAGATATGATTGCTTAAACAGAGCGCTAAGTGCTACTATTTACAGAACATGGTGTGCAACGGATCCGGGAGGATATACAAATTGTTGTACGGATACAATCGATTTACAAAGAGGAACCATTGCTGATATTACTTTGCCTCCTCATTTTGATGGTCAACCGGGTAATCGACCTGCACTTTCTTGTTCAGGTAAATGGAAAAAACTGCCTAATGGTTTGCCAGACACATCCGAAATTAAAAATGATTTGATCACAGGAGAATTAATTGGTGGAACAGGGAGACCTTTGGGTATTTTTTGTGGCAACATTCAATTTGATTTTAGTGACGATACTATTGCAGTATGTCCAGGTACTTATAAATTATTAAGAAGATGGTTGATTATAGACTGGTGTGATCCGAATAATCGGGTGAATTTTATTCAACTTATTAAAGTAGTGGATGAAAGCGCGCCAAAAGTTACATGTCCTACAACCATTACGATAAGTACTAATCCTACGACTTGTACCGGATCATATATTTTACCGGTTCCACAAGATTTATTGCCAGGAACTATTCCTGATGGAAGGGTTCCGTATGTTTTGGAAAATTGTTCTAATTGGACATATTCGGTTTCTCATTTGGCTGCAATCGATCCTAATGATTGTACTCCGGATCCTAACACAACCGGATCAACTAAAAATATTACAAGAATGCCTGATGGTAGATATCGGGTGGATAACATGCCTTTGGGCTGTAATTGGATTTATTATACGATTTGTGATGCCTGTGGTAATTGTACGCCATGCACCTTTGATATTTTTGTAGAGGACAAAACACCACCTGTTGCAGTTTGTCAACAAAAGACTGTGGTTTCATTAACCTCCAATGGTTGGGCTACAATTCCTGCCAGTGTATTTAATGGAGGTAGCCATGACAATTGTGAAATGGGTTCTTATAAAGTAAGACGAATGAACCCAGGTCCATGTGGAATTTCTGGAACTACATTTGCAGATTCATTGGCATTTTGTTGTGCTGACATTAGAAATAATCCAATTAGAGTTGTACTAAGAGTTTTGGATAAAGCCGGCAATAGTTCCGAATGTATGGTGGATGTAATAGTGCAAGATAAATTGCCACCAGTTATTACCTGCCCTGCGGATGTTGTCGTGAGTTGTGAAACAGATTTAAGTAATCTTAACGTATTCGGAACTGCTACTGCAACAGATAACTGTGGGTTTACAATAAGTACTAGAATTGAAAACGGTTTATCCAATTGTGGAGTGGGCGTAATTACCAGATGGTTTATTGCAACAGATGATGGAGGAAGGAAAGATAGTTGTGCACAGACCATAACAGTAAGAGATACTATGCCTTTTAGGTTTGCTGACATTATATGGCCTGCTGATATAGTTATTGAAGGTTGTAAGAATAGTGTGTCGACTGATGTAACTGGTAAACCAATATATAAAAATCAGGATCATTGTAATCAGGTCGTAGCATCATATAAGGACCTCAGCTTTAATTTTGTCGAAGGTGTTTGTTATAAAATTTTGAGACAATGGACTGTTATAGATTGGTGTACTTATGATGCACACAATCCTACAACTGGAGTTTGGTATCATACCCAAGTTATAAAAATAAACAATTCTAAAGCACCTGATTTTACAAGTTCATGTGCGGATAGAGAGCTTTGCATAACAGAAAATTGTTCAGTTAATGCATCTTTTAGTGCGACCGCTACGGATGATTGTACACCACAAGATGAGTTGTTGTGGTCATATACTTTGGATAAATTAAATAATGGAAGTGTGGACGCCAATGGCTCTAATCCTAGATTTAATGCCACACTTGAAGTTGGGACTCACAAAGTTACCTGGACTGTAAGTGATCAGTGTGGAAATAAATCGACTTGCAGCTATTTAGTTAAAGTAAGAGATTGTAAAGCACCTACGCCTTATTGTAATCCGGGGATAATTACTGTTATCATGCCTAGCAATAGGGAAGTAACCATTTGGGCAAAAGATTTTGATCTTGGAAGTTTTGACAATTGTACGCAAGCAAATAACTTAAAATTTTCAATGAGCCCTAATGTTAATGATATTTCAAGAACTATTAGTTGTTCGGATATTGAAAATGGAAAATCTGACACATTTAGTATTGAAGTATATGTAACAGATGAAGCAGGAAATCAGGATTTATGTCGTACTACCTTGATTGTACAGGATAACCAAAATGTATGTCCGGACAGAAATGTCAACTCAACAACAGTGGCTGGCTTAATCACAGTGATTAATAATACCAAGGCTGAAAGTGTTCCTGTAAAAGTCATTCAGGAAAGTACAGGAGAAACTTTGGAGCAAATAACCAATCAGGATGGAAAATTCAGTTTTGTGGATTTAAAAATGAATGAAAGTTATTTGGTGTCACCAGCTTTAGATGTTGATCCACTTGAAGGAGTAAGTACTAAGGATATAGTAATGATCCAAAAACATATTTTGGGAATACAAGAGTTGTCAAGTCCGTACCAATTAATTGCGGCGGATGTGAACAAATCAGAATCTGTTACCGCAAGAGATCTTGCTGATCTTAGAAAATTGATCTTGGGAATAAATGATGGATTTCCAAATAATAGCTCATGGAATTTTGTGGATGAGAAATTCGTTTTCGATCCTTCAAATCCATTCAAATACCCATCTAATATCACACTAAATAATGTGAACCACGAAATGATGGAAAATAATTTTGTGGCTGTTAAGACAGGTGATGTTACTGGGGAGGCAAGTACAGGATTAAATAATTCAGCAACCAAGAGAAATTTGAAAATTTCAGGTCTTGAAATTGAAATGGCCTCAATGCAGATGGGACAATCTTATAGTATTCCAGTATATGCTTCAAATGATATGAGCAATTTGGAAGGATTCCAGTTTGAACTTAAAGCAATCGAGGGAATGATGTCTTTTGATGGTATTGAAAGCGGAATGATAAAAGTAGATCCGAATCACTATGCCATCAGAAATCAACATGCGAACCAAATGCGAATATCTTGGACAAGTGATCAAGTGTTATCTGTAGAGCGTGGACAATTGCTTTTTAATATAAAAGTGAAAGCACATCAGAATATGGAATTGAATGCTGGTGCTTTGACAATGAATTCTGATGGTTTGCATGCTGAATTATATACCACTAATAATGAATCAGATCTAAAGCTATTGTTTAGATCTTCAGAACAAAAACCTTTGGAAGGTTCTTATGAATTGTATCAAAATATTCCGAATCCATTTACCGGCAATACTACAGTCTATTTTAGATTGCCAGCAGATGAAAATGTAAAGCTCAGCATATTTGATATGTCGGGTAAATTGATACAGACTTATAATCTTACAGGAAAAAAAGGTATCAATACCTCAGAAATTAATATAGAAACGGAATACAACGGCATTCTATATTATCAATTGGATACAAAGAATTTCATTGCTACACGTAAAATGGTAGTTATAAGATAAACGGTTCTTGGGTAATTTGGCTAAGCCGGGAACCGAAAGGTTCCCGGACCCTAGCTAACCCTAAGCAAAATATCTACTAAACCGATTAAACAAATGAACATGAGAAATTCAATACAAAATAAAAATGGTCTTATGAATCCAATAATTACAAAGCCTTGGGTGGGACTCAACTTATTGCTATCAGCAATATTGTGGATGGTCTTAAGCTTAAACACTCAAGCTCAATCATTGGTGGCACAGTTTGGAACGGACACTAGCGTATGTCCTAACAGTGTCTCCAGAATTTACAACATTAGTCCTGCTGCAGGTGCATGGACATTCAGTTTGCCAAACGGTGGAGGTACTGTTGCCTCCTCTACTGCAACCTCAGTAACAGTTAATTGGGGTTCTGTACCAGGTACATATTTTGTCCGCGCAACGGACGGAATTATAGTTCTTCTTCGCAGTGTTGTGGTAGAAGGTGACTTGGCATTGGCTTGCGACGATTTGGTAAATGTCTCACTGAATGACCGTTGTGAAGCTTTAATTACGCCATCTGTAGTCATTGAGGGAAGTAATTATCCTGATGACAGTTATGCAGTGACTGTATATAATACAGATGGAAGTGTAATTCCAGGTAATTTGGTAAACTATTCCCATTTAGGTAAGAAACTAAGGGTGCATGTAAGACATATTTGTTCAGGCATCACATGTTGGGGTTATATTTTTATTGAAGATAAATTCATACCCAATCTGATCTGCAGAACTGCCGATATTACTGTGAAT
This sequence comes from Candidatus Vicinibacter proximus, assembly GCA_016713905.1. Lineage (NCBI taxonomy): Bacteria > Pseudomonadati > Bacteroidota > Saprospiria > Saprospirales > Saprospiraceae > Candidatus Vicinibacter > Candidatus Vicinibacter proximus. The sequence continues at coordinate 1,000,146 of JADJOE010000003.1, read as the reverse complement.
TGCTCGGATGATGTAAGTCCTGCTTCTTTAGGATTTCCTGTACCTCCGTCAGCTTCAATCATCCCTGTTGTTGGAGATAATAAATGTTTCACAGTAAGGGGATTTGACCTTTGTTGTGATGTGGAGCTTTGCTATTTTGATATTTACACAAAGTATGGGTGCAATCAAGCAAATTATGCCCAGTATGACAGAACTTGGGTGGCTAAGGATTGCAAAGGAAATACCACTACATGTAAAGAGCGAATTTTGGTTAGACAAAGCACCCTTATTGGTGTGGTGTGTCCACCGAATTTTGATGGTTTTACTAATCCTGCTTTAAACTGTGATGATAAAGAACCGGCCTCCGGTCCATATCCATCCGGTTGGAATGCTTTAGACAATGGGAATCCATCTCCTTATGATTATGTCAATGCCGCAGGACAATTAATTTGGAGAGGAACAGGATATCCTTTGAATGTAAATTGTGATCATCTTGCGGTATCCTATAGAGATCTTAAAATTCCTATTTGTGGTAATTCTTTTAAAATATTTAGAAATTGGAAAATTTTTGACTGGTGTACAGGAGAATATATTGAATGCAATCAATTGATAAAAGTGGCTGACCACAAAGCGCCGATTATTGCATGCTCCAACAATTATCAAGTATTTCCCATGGACTATTATTCTTGTACAGGAACTGCAACGGTAAGTGGACCAGACTTGATACTTGACTGCAGTCCTACCACGTTGGCTGTTTCTTTTAAGAAAGCAGGCCCTGACGGAACTCCAGAAGATGGAGATTTTAGAACCGATGGAGTAACTTATTTAGGTGGGGGTAAAGTTAGAATTTCCGGATTACCTGCAGACACTTCTTGGGTAAGATACACGGTGACGGATGCTTGTGGTAATGAAACCAGATGTGTAGTGGAAGTTATTATTGAAGACAACCTTGATCCAGTTGCAGTTTGTGATGAACATACTGTAGTATCTCTGGGAGACAGTGGCGTTGCAAAAATTTTTGCAGCAAGTTTGGATCAGGGCAGTTTTGACAATTGTGCTGTTGACTCAGTATTGGTCAGAAGGATGAGTGATAATTGCAACATATTAGGCAACACTACATTTGGTCCATTCGTAAAATTCTGTTGTGAAGATGTTCAGCAAAGCCCGATTATGGTAGCCTTGAGAGTCATCGATAAAAATGGCAATTTTAATGATTGTATGGTTTCAGTAACAGTTCAAGATAAAATCGCACCAGATATTACTTGTCCAAGAGATGTAACTGTAAGTTGCACAACGGATATTTATAATTTCACAAATGTCGGACAAGCCACTGCCGTGGATAATTGTCCTGGTGTTAAGATAACATACAAAGATGATTCAACAGGATTCAAATGTGCCACTGGTGTTATCAACAGAAGGTGGAGAGCAGAAGATCCGGGAGGAAGATTTGATTTGTGTGATCAAAAAATAACTATTGTGGATCCTAATCCATTGACATTTTCTCAAATTACTTGGCCAGGAGCAGATATCACAGTTGCAGGTTGCAAAATTACTGATGCAGATCCTAATCTAATAAATTCTTTCCCTAGATGGGCAGCAAGACCTTGTGCCAATATTATCAGAGGATATGATGATGAAAAGTTTTATAATGTTGAAAATTTCTGTATTAAGATCATCCGTCATTGGAGGGTTATTGATTGGTGCCAATATGATGTGAATTCTCAAACGCCAACTGGAGTATGGACGTTTGATCAAATTATTAAGGTTCAAAACACACGTCCTCCTACAATAGATCCGGTTAGTTGCGGAGTAAAAGCTCCTGTTTGTGCACAAGGATCTGCTTGTTCGGCTTTTGTGGATTTGTATGGTTATGCGACAGATGATTGCACTGATTCCACTTCATTAAAATGGAGTTATACTATTGATTTTGACAACAATGGTTCAGTAGAAGTGACAGGAAATACAAAAAATGCTTCTGGAACTTATCAGAGAGGAACGCATCGTGTTAGATGGTCTGTGACTGATTTGTGTGGAAATACAGGTACATGCGATCAAATCTTTACTGTTAAAGATTGCAAGGCGCCAACACCGTTCTGTAAAGCAGGATTGATCACTGTAGTAATGTCCTCCAATGGTTCAGTTACTGTTAAGGCAATAGATTTTAATGAAAAAAGTGAGGATAATTGCACAGCAAAACCTAAATTGAAATATTCATTTACTGCTAATGTAAATGATACTACCAGGACTTTCAGATGCAGTGATATTCCAAATGGAATTTCAAAAGATACATCTGTCAGAATTTATGTTACGGATGAGGATGGTAATCAAGAGTTTTGTATCACAACACTTACTCTCCAGGATAATACAGGAAATGCTTGTCCAAACAGGTTGACCAATGGAGGAACAGTGTCGGGTTTGATAAGTGCAAATACAAGTGCTCCTTTGAAGAATGCAACAATTGAATTGATTAAGTTAAATTCTAAAATGGGTGAGATAAATACACCTGATGAAGGGTTATTTACTTTCCTGGATTTACCTTATGGCGAATCTTATGATCTAGCACCATACAAAAATGATGATCCAACCAATGGTATATCCACGGCTGATATTGTCATGATACAAAAACATATCTTAGGTCAACAGACTTTTGACTCTCCTTATAAGTATATTGCAGCAGATGCAAATAATTCAGGCACAATCACAGCTGCTGATATCTCTGAGTTGAGAAAACTTGTTCTGGGTGTATCAGATAAATTTAAAAACAATCAAAAATCATGGAGATTTATTCAAGGTGGATTTAAGTTTGAAGATGATGCTAATCCATGGTTGAACAACGGCTGGCCTGAATTAATTCATGTTGAAAATCTGCAAGGTGAAGTTAAAGACAATAATTTTATGGCAATTAAAATTGGCGACATTAACTACACTGCCAAAACAAATCTTGCAATAGCCACACAGACCAGAACTGCCGGTAGTTTATATTTTGAATTGGAAAATAAGTCATTCATGCCTAGTGATCAAATTAAAATACCAATATATGGCTCCGGTAATGATAAAATTTCAGGATTCCAGTTGTCTTGGAAATATGATCCAAATGTAATGGAGATCCTTTCAGTACAATCTGGTCAGGTTGGCATTGCAGATGGTAACTATAGTCTTGTTCAATCAGAAGATGGTTTATTGAATATGAGTTGGAATGGTGATGAGGCTATCAAAATTCAGAATGACATACCTTTGTTTTATCTCATAACAAAGTCTTCACGCCCAATAAATCCTGTGAAAGATATTGCAATATCAAATTCAGGTATTGATGTTGAGGCTTATAATGATGAATTGGAAGTATTGGAAATACAATTGAGAGACAGAAGTTCACACAAAGGACTTGTAAAATATGAGCTTTTCCAAAATTCGCCAAACCCATTCAATGACAAAACAAATATTGCATTTTATACCCCAGTTCAATCTAGCGCTTTGATTAAAATTCATGACTTGTCCGGAAAATTACTGCTCGTAAAGCAAGTTAAAACTTCGGTTGGGTTGAATAATGTTCAAATCGATCAGAATGAATTCAGCAATCGTTCAGGTGTGTATTATTATACCCTGGAGACCTCAGAATTTGTTGCAACTAAGAAGATGATACTATCTAAATAATCATTGTTAATCAATCGGTTTAGTGAAAGTGTCCTTTGATCCCAGAGGGCACTTTCTTTTTTTATTTATTTGAAAAATGGGAGAGTATTAAAATATTGAATATCATTTGAAATTTCAGTTTGATTTATTTTTTCACAGTTTTCTTTTTTCAATCATTTTCTCGATTTCATCCTTGTAATTATTGCCAATTGGAATGTGCTTGTTTTGTCCTTTTTCCAATATTTCAATAGCATTACCAACAATTGCATTTATTCTATTGAGGTTAACAATAAATGATCTGTGAACTCTTATGAATTTTGAGGCTGGGAGTTTTTCTTCCAGGCTTTTCATGGTTTGTAATGTGATAATTTTGTTTTGGTCGGTTCTTATGATGACATAATCTTTTAATCCTTCAATATATAGGATTTCACTAAAGTTAACTTTAATAAATCTTTTATCTGCCTTAACAAAAATGTATTCTGTATTTTTTTCAATTTCAGGTCTTAAATCAAATTCATTTTTTTCAAACAGCTTATTGATGGATTTTACAAATCGTTCCATGGATATTGGCTTTAATAAATAGTCAAGCGCATTTAACTCAAATCCTTGGACCGCAAATTCAGGGTATGCGGTTGTAAATATTACCTTGGGTGGGTTTTGCAATGATTTTAAGAATTCAGTTCCCAATAACAAAGGCATTTCTATATCCAGAAACATAAGATCTATTTTTTCCAGTTGCAGAATCCTGTTCGCTTCCAAAGCATTTGAACATTTTGCTACTAAATGCAATTGAGGGATTTGGGAAACATAGGCCTCTAGTATTTCAATTGCCAAAGGCTCATCATCAACGATCATTGTTTTTATCATATATACTAATTTTTATTTGAAATAAAAAGAAAAAGATGTATTTCGTAGGAATCCGGAAATTCTGATATTTTTAATGAGTGTTGGTTTGGATATATAAGTTCTAATCT